>CAYGQZ010000109.1:7092-13045 GCA_964352055.1 uncultured Rhodobacterales bacterium | reverse complement strand
AACTCTCAACCCGATGTCGCTTTGGCTGCCTGCGTTTCAGTGGGGGTTTGTCGCACTCGAAGCGCAATCGGTGATTGCGATGCGGTTGATGGGCATGGCGGGCTTTTGGTCGGTCGCCTCTGATGAAAACACGCGGATGGTCTCCGAAAAAGCGCAGGCCATGACGCGGGCCACAACGGATGCGGCCAAGGTCGCGATGAAAGGTGGCAGCGTGGACAAGGTCATGCTGGCGGCCATCAAACCCGTGCGCCGGAAAACGCGATCCAATGTGCGCCGTCTGGGCAAGCGTGGCCCGAAACTGCCGTAACATGCGTCAGTGAACCGTCAGTTCCGGCAGATGTTTTCCGCAAGCGAAAGCCCATAGCCGTAGGTGGTGTCGCGGCCAATCGGGCCAAGCTCTGCCGTCGTGTCGGCGAGCCGCTGTTTGATCTCGGCGACCGTTTGGACATTCACCAGTGTTGGATCGGCGGCCAGCCGCGCGGTGACGAAAGGTGTCGCAATCGATGTTCCGGTGACGAACTTTGCGGTGTCGGCAAGGCCCACCTGCACATCCACGCCGGGTGCCGCCACATCGACATGCGGGCCGCGCCCGGCGTTGCGATAGATCCGGCCGCCTGCGTCCACGGCTGTGACGGCGATCACCCCATCGAACCCGGCCGGGTAGAGCGGCGCGACATCGGGCCCGTCATTGCCAACCGCCGCCACCAGAATGAGCCCCCGTTCCACAGCCCGCTCCACCGCCAGCTCAAGCAGCTTGTTGTAGGGCCCGGCCAGCGAAAGGTTGACAAAGCGCACGTCCTGGGTCGCCAGCCAGTCCAGCGCGCGCACCAGTGCGTCCGCCCCCGCGACCAGTCCCAGCGCGTTTTGCTGTCCAAAGACGTTCGCGCCGTAGATCGTGACCTCTGACAACCGGTCGGGATGCGCCAGAACGGACGCGATTTCGGTGCCGTGGGTGGCTGGTGCCGTGCGCCCGGAAAAGAATGCGCGGGTCACGACGCGGGTGCCTGCAAGTGCGGGCGCGTCCACGTCGATCCCTGTGTCGATGATCCCCACCGGCGCAAGGGCGCGACAGCCGCCTTCGGGCCAGCGCATCAACGCGTTTGCATAGTCAAGCGCGCTGGTGCCGCTGGCATTCTGTTGCAGGCGATAGACGTGGTTCACACCGACGGTCGTGTCGGCCACGGCGGCCTCGATCGTGGTGATCGCCTGCGCGCCAGTCACACCCGCCGGAGTTTTGACGTCCAGCAGAATCAGGCCCAGCCCGTTCAGACGCGTCTCTTGCGTCACCTCATACCCATCGGTTTGCGCAAACTGCCGGAGTTTCGCGGTGGCGGTGGCATCGGGGACAAGTGCAAACACTGTTCCAGTATCCATCACGGCATCGGTCGCATTGCGCTGGGTCGCCGCGCAGCCTGCCAGCAGCGCCAGCACGGCGGCAATGACACAGACCCTTTGAATTGCGATGCGCATCTGCGTCTCCTTCGTGTGGCCACCAAGCGTTTTCCGAAACACCTTTCACCTTCTGTGTCGTTCAGCGGGCGATCGGGGTTCAAAATTTTTTGAACCTTTCGGTCCGAGTGTGCGACAAAGATCAAAGCACTGCAACGCGATGGGTATCACGATATGGATCGGGACGACGCAATCCTCGACTACCTGCAAGACCGGATGAGCCGCGAAGACCGCACAGGGTTCGAGGCGATGATGGCCCAGGACGCGGCGCTTGCCGCCGAGGTCGAGGTCATGCGTTCGGTGCGCGCAGCACTTGCCGAAGGTCCGGTTCACGCCAACAAGGAGGCCGTGTGGGACAGGCTGTCAAACAGCATGGCGGACAGACCCGAACCGGCCAACACCAATCGCGCGCCCTGGGCTGCGCTGTTGCGTTATGCGGCCGTTGCGGCGGTTGCGGTTTCGGTCTGGCAATTTGGCGTTGTTCCCCGCATGGCCAGCGCGCCCGACGGGTTCCGGCCTGCCAGCCAGCAGACAGATGCGCTGCGCGTGCAGGTCAAGTTCAACGATGGCGTGGCGTTCACCGAGATCGCGGCCCTTTTGTATTCCGTGAACGGAACCATCGTTGACGGGCCCGGCGCGCTTGGCTTTGTGCATCTGTCCTTTGTGGATGTCGAAGCGCGCGCGCAGGCGGTTGCGGTGCTGGAGGTGTCCGACCTCGTGGACCTCGTTCAGACCCCTTAAGTCAGCGCCGTCCTGCGGCTTGAAGGCATCGCATCAGAGCCTGTTTGGCGTGAAAGATCCGGGTCTTGATGGTGCCCACGGGCACCGCTTCGATCTCGGCGATTTCGGGGTAGGTGAGGTCTTCGAGAAAGGCCAGCCGAATAGCTGCGCGTTGCACATCCTTCAAACCTTCCAAACATAGGTGCAGGCGTTTCCGCTCGGACGCGGCGATGGCTGCGGCTTCGGGATCGGGGGCCGTGTCGGCGGTTTCCGGCACTTCATCGACAAAAGACATCCTGCCGCGTTTGCGCAGCGCATCGACCAGTTTGTTGCGGGCGATGGAAAACAGCCACGTCTTGACGCTGGACTGTCCGGCAAAGCGTTGGGCGGTGCGCCAGACGTCAAGCATCGTGTCATGCACACAGTCCGACGACAGGTCGCTGTTTCCGCATCTGGACATGGCAAAGGCATAGACCGCATCGTTGTGGCGTTCATAAAGCTGGCGCATCGCGGCCTTGTCGCCTGATGCAATCGCTGCAATGAGATCGGTGTCGTCCATCATGTGCTCGGTGCGGTGCTCCGGCCTGTCGGTTCAACCAAGAAGTGTCATTGCCGCGTCCGCGATACAACAGGAAAGCTGTGTGCGGGGTGTTGTTGAGCGGGCAACCGCAAAAAACCCCGCCAGCCAGAGGCTGACGGGGCATCACACCGATAAATACTATTTACGTCATAAAATCATGAAATCGTCGGCGTGAAAGTCTGCCACCTCTGACCCTTCAAAGGTGATGGTCTTGTTGTTGAGCGCGAGTTCGACGTCGTCGCCGGCCTGGCTCAGGTTCTGCAAAAGGTTCTCGGTCGTCACTGTCGGGTCGTTGGTGACAAAGAGCAGGCTGTCTGTTCCGAACTCGAAATCGAGGATGACATCGACGCCGGCATCTTCTTCGAAAAACACGAATGTGTCGGGTCCCGCGCCCCCGGACAGGACGTCATTGCCTGCCCCGCCGCGGATCACGTTGGCCGCGTCGTTGCCGACGATGGTGTCGTCGAAATCGGTGCCGGTGACCTGTTCGAAGTTTATGGCGGTTAACGTTTCGGCGGGTCCACTGCCTTGTGCCGCGATGGTGCCCGCAGCCAGATCGACCGTGACGGCCTTGGCCGCACCGCTGAAATCAAGCAGATCGATACCGTCGCCGCCATCAAGATCCAGTTTGATTTTGTCCAGCACGTACCCTTCGATCACCGCTGTATCCTCTCCGCCGCCAAAGTTGGTCTCGAGCGTTTCGGTCTTGCGAATATCCAGCTTGAAAAGTCCCGCTTCGGACTGATTGTTCAGCTCGATCCGCGCAAACTCGACCCCTTGGTTGGTATCCGTAAAGGATGCGACATCGTCGTTTTGAAGATCGGTGTTCACCAGGTCAGTGTCAAAATTGACCTGCACAAGGTCGTCGCCGCCGCCGCCGTTGAACCTGTCGGAACCGTCGCCGTTGTTCCACACGATCGTGTCGTTGCCCTGACCGCCGTTGACAAAATCATTGCCCTTGTTCGCAATCAGAAGGTCATCGCCGCCTTTGCCATTGATCCTGTCGACCCCGTTGCCACCGGAAATCTCGTTGGATTGCTGGTTTCCCGTGATCGTGTCATCGAGCGCAGTGCCGACAACATTCTCGAAATTTACGGCTGTGGAGCCGTCGAGCGCGCCAGTTGCCAGATTGACGGAGACAGCGCCCTGGACCTGCGACAGATCAAGCGTATCCACGCCATCGCCGCCATCCAGGTCCAGCGCGATGTTCTCCAAAACAGATCCTTTCAGCACTGCGGTGTCATCGCCGCCGCCGAAATTTGTCTCCAACGTCTCGGTGTTGCGGATGTCGAGTTGAAACAGCCCACGCTCGGTCTGGTCATTGACTTCGATACGGGCGAACTGAATGCCCTGATCGGTGACCGAAAATTCGGCCACATCCTTGTTTTGCAGATCGTCGTTGACAAGGTCGGTGTCAAAGTTGATCTGGACGGTGTCATAACCGCTGCCGCCGTTCATGAGATCGGAGCCGTCTCCGTTGTTCCAGACCAGCAGGTCATTGCCCCGCCCCCCGAACATGAAATCGTTGCCTGTGTTGCCGGCGATGATGTCGTCTCCGCCGCCGCCGAACAGGTAGTCCTCACCTGCGCCGCCCGAAATCTTGTCATCGCCCAACAGGCCAAGGATGAGATCGTTGCCGCCGTTGCCAGAAATATGGTCGTTGCCAAACAGTCCAAAGAGCAAGTCACTTGCGTCGGAGCCGTCAATGATAAGGCCGGACAGGTCTGGTTTGAAATCGATGAATACGGGCATGAGTTACTCCATAAAAAGAATTCGCGTTTACGTTTCTCCCGCCTCAGGCTTGTGTCCAAGTGCTGTGGCCGGTGCCTCGCAACCAGCGAGATACCAGTCAGTCGCGCGACCACAGGCAAAGGTTCAAAAAAAGTTTCAGGGGTTTTTGCGCGTGCCGGAACCGCCCTGTCTTGCCCATGCGGCAATGACACGACGGGTCCCGCCGATCGTCAGGGGTGCAGCCGAACGCCCGAGGTCTTGGCCGTGGTCAGGACAAGCCTAGGATGTGGCATGGCCCCGCAACCGAAAGACCAGCGGAAACATCATCGCCACGAGGCTTGCAGACACCAGGAAGGGCAGCCCCGGCAGGTAGACCCCCGTGTCATCGACCGACGCCTGAAACAGCGAGGTCATTGCAAGCGGCGACAAGATCGCGGCGACCGAAGACAGCGATGCGATCACACCCTGAACGATCCCCTGTTTGTCCTCGCCCACCTGATTGGAGGCCATCGCCGTGATCAGTGCCGGCACCAGATCAGACAGGGACGCCAGCACCAGAAAAAGCACCAGGGCCCAAACCGTACCGGTAAAACCGAACCCCACCATGCTGATCAGCGCCGAGATCATGCCAAACATCAGTGTCCGGTAATCGCCGATCCACCGGATCAGCACCGGCATCAGCCCCGCTTGGACCATCGCCAGCAGCACCCCATAGGCGGCCAGCGAAATCCCGATATAGAGCGTGGACCAGCCAAAGATCTCCCTTGTCCAGAACGCCCACAAGGTCGGATAGATCATATTGGCAAACTCGAAGATGAAGATGCACAGCAGCGGGACGGCCAGACCCGGCATCCGAAACGCGTCCAGTATGGATTTGAACGGGTTGAGGTCGCGTTTGCCGAAAGGTCTGCGGTTTTCCACCGCCAGGCTTTCGGGAAGCACAAAGTAGCCAAAAAGCGCATTGCCCCCCGACAGCACAGCCGCAATCCAGAACGGAGCGGTCAGGCTGATTTCGGCGGCCAGCCCGCCGATTGCGGGCCCCAGCACAAAGCCGATGCCAAAGGCGGCTCCGATCAGGCCGAAATTCGCGGCCTTTTCCTCGGGCTTTGAGATATCGGCGATATAGGCTGTGGCGGTGATGTAGGTGGCCCCGGCCAGACCGGCGAGCGTGCGCCCCAGAAGCAGCATCCAGAAGGTGCCCGCCAGCGCCATGATCACATAGTCCACGGCCAGCATGACAAGCGCCGCGATCAGAACCGGCCTGCGCCCGATGGCATCCGATATGCTGCCCACGACCGGGCCGCACAGAAACAGGGCACCCGCATAAGCCGCCATCAACAGCCCACCCCAAAATGCCCCCTGGCCGGTATCGCCCGCACCCACGCGATCCATCAGGTCCGGCATGATCGGAAACACAATGCCGATCCCGATGGCATCGATCATCAGGGTCATGAGGATGAACAGCTTGGCGCG
>CAYGQZ010000109.1:0-6992 GCA_964352055.1 uncultured Rhodobacterales bacterium | reverse complement strand
CCCAGAAAGATCAGAACATTCGCCCCGGCCATGATGATGAAAGACACGGCAACACCCGCAAGGACCAGCCTGTCGGCACTGGTCGCCCGGGCAAAGTGCGACACACCCAGAACGATGGCCGTGGCCCCCAATGCCCCCAGAAACGCAAAGAACGGCACCGTGAGCAAGCCCATAAAGAGCCCGGTGTGCAAGAGCGCAAGAATGGCCCCGAATGCCCCCCCCGAGGAGATGCCCAACAGGTGCGGGTCGGCCAGCGGGTTGCGCGTCACCGCCTGCAGGCTGGCCCCGACAACCGCCAGTCCCGCCCCCACCATCATCGCCAGCAACGCCCTGGGAAAGCGGATTTCCCAGACGATGGCCGCACGCCCCTGCGACCAGGTCTGTTCGACCAGATCCGGCGATATCTTGTTGAGCAGAACGCTCCAGACCGTGCCGAGCGGGACCTGAACCGCACCGACGGAGATCGCAAATGACAGCGAGACCAAGAGCGCCACCAAACCGGCCACCATCAAGACGGGGGTCGCGCCGAAACGCCTGGTCCGGGGAAGAGAGCCCTTGGTCCCGCTCATTGCATCATTGGCCGCGGAAGGCGTCGGCCAGTGTCTTGATCGCCCGAATGTTGCGCGGGCCCGGCGTGGCCTCGACATATTCAAGGGTGACAAACCGGTCGTTCCTGACCGCGTCCATGTCGGCAAATGCCGGGCTCGACATCATGAATGCACGCTTTTGTTCGGCAGTGACGTCACCGTAATTTACGATGACCACGACTTCGGGATTGCGCTCTACCACCTCTTCCCAGGTGACGGTGGCCCAGCTTTTCTCGAAATCATCCATGATGTTTCTGCCGCCTGCCGCCTCGATCAGTGCCGTTGGCATGGCGTAGCGGCCCGCGGTAAATGGCGTGTCCTCGCCACTGTCATAGACAAAGACGCGCAGCGGATCGCCGGTTGCCAGCCCTTGGCTGAAGGCGTCCAGTTCGGCGCGGTACTCGTCGACCAGTGCGGTCGCTTTTTCCTCGACGTCAAAGATACGGCCAAGGTTCAGCAGATCCGTGTACATGTCTTCGATGCTGGCCTTGTCCTTGTCCATGATATGGGCGCAGGATTCTGTCAGCTCGTAGACCTTGATGCCAAAAGGTTCGAGGGTTTCCGGCGTCACTTCGCCCCCGACTTTCATCCCATAGTTCCAGCCCGCAAAGAAAAAGTCCGCGTCCGCGCCGACCAGCACTTCCTTGGAGGGGTATTTTGCGGCCAGTTCCGGCAACTGTTCAACGCCTGCGCGCATCCCTTCGTCCAGCGTTTTCCATCCCGAGATACCGGTATATCCGACCATGCGATCACTCAGACCAAGGACCAGCATCATTTCCGTCAGGTTGACATCATGGGAAACCGCCCGCTGGGGCGGGTTGTCGAATGTGACCGTCCGGTTGCAGCTTTGCACCTGGGTTTCGGCGGCGGCCAGGCTTGCGCTCAGTATGAGTGCAATTGAGCCCGGAATCGTTGTTTTCATTTATCAGTTCCGTTCGGTTGAGAGGTGGAATGTGAGGTGATCGGAATGGCTGGGCATCAGCCGTTCGCGCCGTGCGGTGACCCCGAATGCATGCGAAACCGCGGCTTCGGAGAGCACATGCGCAGGGGGGCCAAATCCGATGGGTTTGCCTGCCTGAAGCAGCAGCACGTCATCGCAGACCCCGGCCGCCAGATTGAGGTCGTGCAGCGAGGTGATGATCGTCAAGGGCAGGGCGCGGATCAGTTCGAGCACTTCGAGTTGATGGCGGATATCGAGGTGGTTTGTCGGCTCATCCAGGATCAGCAGGCGTGGTTCCTGCGCCAGCGCGCGCGCCACCATCACCCGCTGACGCTCTCCGCCCGAGAGCGTGCCAAGGTGCCGGTGTTCGAAACGGTGCAGGTCCAGTTGCCGCAGCGCGCCCTGAACAATCTCGGTGTCGCGCGCGCCGTTGGTTCCGGTCAGGCCGCGGCGGTGCGGTGTGCGTCCAAGGGCCACGATTTCGCCGACGGTCAGGGCAAAGTCACTGGGGTGTTCCTGCAAGACAGCCGCAATCCTTTGAGCGGTGTCGCGCGCCGAGAGATCCCAGATGTCCTGGCCATCGACACACACGGTGCCGGTCACGGGCCGATAAAACCGGTAGAGCAGCCGCAACAGGGTGGTTTTGCCAGCCCCGTTCGGCCCCACGATCCCAAGGATATGCCCGGCCTTCAAATCGAAGCTGGTCGCATGCAACAGCGGATCGCCGCCCCGCCTGGGCGTCCATGACAGTTTGCTAACGGAGAGATTTGCGGCGGTCACGAGGCGCGCACCTTGCTTTCTTCTATGGCCAGCATCGCAGCGGGCACGCGGGCCAGTGTCGTATGTCGCAGCTTGCCAGGCCGGTCGATGGATGAACACCACCCGTCCTCCAGTTCGGCATATTGACGGGCGAAGGCCACAAGGTCGTCGATGTCCGTGCCCGGTTCGATGTCGCCAAACAGGTACGTCGCCTTACGGGTGCCATGATATGCAACAGTGCACGGCCGATCACAACCGGCCATGCAGGCAACGCCGGAGATTTCAAAGCTTTCAGTGACCGCGTCTCCGGCCCGGGCGATGGCCTGGCGCAAACGCTCGATCAGCTCATAGCCGGGGCGGCATTCGGTGCCTTTGTGCCGACAGGATGTGCAGATTGTAATCCGGTGTTCCAATGGGGCCTCCGCAATGCGGGCGGCTGAAAGAAACAGAACCATGTCGTTGCGGTGTGGGCCGCTGTGCCATCATATGCTCCTGACCAGGCACCCCGCCTGTATCGAGTTGAAGGGCCGGCACATGCAGAATGCGCCGGTGATGGCAGGTCTCCTGACTTGCGGGTCGCAGCTTACCCGAACCTTCCCGAACGTCTGTCCAGTGGTCCATATCGGGGTCGCTCACCGCTCACAGTTGCGGGGGCAGTTGCGGATTCGGCGCCTTTTTGGGCTGTCCTCACCGCATTCCCTTTTCATCCTGACAGCAGAGCGTTGCCAGAAACCATCAGGGCGACAAAATCTGAAAGCCGGGGAGGCGTCAATTCAAAAGTGGGCTAAGGGCGCTTTTGGGCCTTGTGCGCCCGACGACCGCGTGAACCGGGCGCGGGCGCCTGCCGGGTCAGCCTGCCTTGGGCTTGCCGACCTGTGCAAGGCCCGCCTGTCGGATGATGGCACCCATTTCCATGAACTGTTTGCTGAGCGGGCTGGTTTTCCGCCACACCATCCCGACGGTGCGTTTGGGTATGTTGCGCGTGAAATGTGACACGGCGAGGCCCTTGGATTGCGTCTCGAGCGGGACAGCCATTTCCGGGATCAGGGTGAGGCCAAGACCTGCGTTCACCATCTGCACCAGCGTCGAGAGCGAGGACCCTTCCATGACCAGACTGGGGTCCGATGGACGCATGTCGCAAAAGGAAAGCGCCTGATCGCGAAAGCAATGGCCTTCCTCAAGCAGGAGCAGCTTCATCTCCTGCAATGATTTCGGGCTTGGGACGGGTTTGTCCGCGTCTTTGATGGCACGGACCAGAACGAATTCTTCGTCAAAGAGGGCAAATTCCCGCAGCGCGGGTTCGGAGATCGGAAGGGCCGCCACAACGAAATCCAGTCGCGATTCCAGCAGGTCGGTGATGAGTGACTGCGTGACGGATTCGCGCGGCAAAAGGTCAAGCTTGGGCAGGTGCTGGCCCAGTTCCTTGATGATCGACGGCAGAAGATAGGGCGCAACCGTGGGAATGACGCCGATTCGGAGCGCGCCGCTCAGCGGGCCTTCGGACGATCGGGCCAGTTCCGACATCTCGTCCACATCGATCAGGATCTTACGCGCACGTTTCAGGAAGTCTTGGCCGAGGGTGGTCAGGCGGATTTTCCGCGCTGTACGCTCAACCAATGGCGCGCCCAGCATCGCTTCGAGTTCCCTGATCTGGACAGAAAGTGCCGGTTGGGAGATTGAACAAGCCTCGGCGGCCTGGCCAAAATGCCCGAGCCGCGCGAGCGCATCGAAATAGCGAAGCTGTTTGATCGTGAAATTCATTATAATCTGAAGTTATGGGAGGTTTAACTATAACCAATTGGAGTTTATAGCGATGTCCCTGTATGACCGCAACAGGATTGCAGATCAGTCTTAAATTTCAGGAGATCAGATGATGGACGGAAACAGCATGCATGGGATGGGCGGCTGCCCTGTGAACCATGGTGGTAACACTTCGATGGACAAGCCTGTCACCAAGTGGTGGCCCAATGCCCTGAACCTCGACATTCTGGCCCAGCACGGTGCCCGCACCAACCCGATGGATGCGGATTACGATCACCGCGAAGCCGTGAAAGGTCTGGACTTTGACGCGGTCAAGGCCGACGTCAAAGCCCTGTTGACCGAAAGCCAGGAGTGGTGGCCCGCCGACTGGGGCCACTATGGTGGCCTGATGATCCGTCTGGCCTGGCACTCTGCCGGGTCTTACCGGATGCAGGACGGTCGCGGTGGCGCGGGCGGAGGCAACATTCGCTTTGCGCCGCTGAATTCCTGGCCGGACAACGCCAGCCTCGACAAGGCCCGCCGCCTGCTGTGGCCGGTCAAGAAGAAATACGGCAACGCGCTGTCCTGGGCTGACCTTATCATTCTGTCCGGCAACATGGCGTACGAGTCCATGGGTCTGAAGCCCTTCGGGTTCGGCTTTGGCCGCGAAGACATCTGGGGCCCCGAAAAAGACGTATATTGGGGATCCGAGGGCGAGTGGCTTGCCCCGTCCGAGAACCGCTATGGCGATCTGGACAATGCCTCGACGCTGGAAAACCCGCTGGCAGCGGTTCACATGGGTCTGATTTACGTCAACCCCGAAGGCGTGAACGGCCAGCCCGATCCGGCGCGCACTGCGATGCATGTCCGCGAAACCTTTGCGCGGATGGCGATGAACGACGAAGAAACCGCAGCCCTGACCTGTGGCGGTCACACCGTTGGCAAGGCGCATGGCGCGATGGCAGGCGATCACATCGGGGTCGAGCCGGAAGCTGCGGGGTATGAAACCCAAGGCTTTGGCTGGGGCAACCCGGACCACAAGGGATCGGCGTCGAATGCGTTCACTTCGGGGATCGAAGGCGCATGGACCAAGCATCCGACGCAATTCGACATGGGCTATTTCGACTACCTCTTTGGCTATGAGTGGGAGCTGACGAAATCGCCTGCGGGCGCATGGCAATGGGCGCCGGTCGACATGCCGGACAGTGAAAAGCCTGTGGATGCCGGTGACGGCTCAACGCCCAAGATGCCGATGATGACTGATGCGGATATGGCGATGAAGGTCGATCCGATCTACAACGAGATCTGTCAGCGGTTCAAAAGTGATCCTGAATATTTCAAGGATACATTCGCCCGCGCATGGTTCAAGCTGACCCACCGCGACATGGGTCCGCGCGCCAACTATTACGGACCGGACGTGCCCGCCGAAGACCTGATCTGGCAGGACCCCATCCCGGCTGGCAGCACGTCTTATGACGTGGCAGCCGTGAAGGCCAAGATCGCGGACAGTGGCTTGTCGGCCGTTGACCTGATCACCACCGCCTGGGACAGCGCGCGGACCTTCCGCGGCTCTGACAAACGCGGCGGTGCCAATGGTGCGCGCATCCGTCTTGCTCCGCAAAAGGACTGGGCGGGCAATGAGCCCACTCGTCTGGCCAAGGTCCTGGGCATTCTGGAGCCCATCGCAGCCGAAACCGGCGCGTCCATCGCAGACGTGATCGTTCTGGGCGGCAATGTCGGGCTGGAACAGGCCATCAAGGCGGGCGGACATTCGGTGGACGTGCCGTTTGCACCGGGTCGCGGCGACGCTGACGACGCGCAAACAGACGCCGACAGCTTTGACGTGCTGGAGCCTGTTGCCGACGGTTTCCGCAACTGGAAGAAGGACGAATACGCCGTCTCTGCCGAGGAAATGATGCTGGACCGCACCCAACTGATGGGTCTGACCGCAGCGGAAATGACCGTTCTGCTGGGTGGATTGCGCGTGATCGGCGCCAACCATGGCGGCAGCAAGCACGGCGTCTTTACCGACCGGGAAGGCGCGTTGACCACGGACTTCTTCGTCAACCTGACGGATATGTCAAACAGCTGGCACCCGCTTGACGATGGCACCTACGAGATCCGCGACCGCGCAACCGGCGCGGTCAAGTGGACCGCAACAAGCGCCGATCTGGTCTTTGGCTCAAACTCGATCCTGCGCAGCTACGCCGAGGTCTATGCCCAGGACGACAACCACGAGAAGTTTGCCAAGGACTTCGTGGCGGCCTGGACCAAGGTGATGACCGCAGACCGGTTCGATCTGGTCGCCTGAGACACGTCAGCCCGGGCGGGGATTTCCTGCCCGGGCTCCGAAACTGGCTTTGGCCACAGGCGTGGCGCGACCGTTTCGCAGCATTGCCAAAGTGTCCCGATCCCGCGCCCTTCGCCCTTGGATCAAAAAGCGCACATATCTGTCATTTTACGCTGACAAATCATCTGAAGCACCGTTAATGTTTGGCTGTGAGACAGATGAAAACCGGAGCGCGGCACACGTCCAGATGAGGCCGCACAACATGGAGACCCTGTGATGATACGTATTCGCAAACACCTGTTTGTCGCTGTGGCACTGGCCATTGGCGTCAGCCTGGCGCTGCCGACTCCGGCTGATGCGCTGAGCAAGCGGACAAGGAACACCATCGGGGGTGCCGCCATTGGTGCCGGGGCCGGGTATCTGGTGGGCGGCAATTCGGGCGCGCGGACTGGCGCGGTTGTCGGTGCAATTGCAGGTGCCGTGCGCAACTAGCGTCGGGGCAGTCATCCGTTTGGATTTCAGGAAGGAAAACAGGTAATGATGTCTTGTTCAAAGGCCCTCTCAGTGGCTGCGATCTGTGCTTTGACCGTGTCGACGTCTGCTGTGGCGGACGAAGCCGCCGAAAGCATTCTGGATCAGGCCATGCCGTTCATGCACCACAGTTGCGAAAGCGTGC
>CAYGQZ010000108.1:3517-13121 GCA_964352055.1 uncultured Rhodobacterales bacterium | reverse complement strand
AGAAAGTGGGCGCGTGATCTTCAACAAGGCAATCAAGCGTGCGAAGCTTTTGGCGGTTTTTGAGACGCTGCCGCCTTGCACGGTCGGCATGGAGGCCTGCGGATCAGCGCACCATTGGGGTCGCACTTTGCGCAAGCTCGGCCATGACGTCAGGTTGATGCCTGCGAACTATGTGAAACCCTACGTAAAGCGCGGCAAAACCAATGCGGTAGACGCGGAAGCGATTTGCGAAGCAGTCAGGCGCCCGACGATGCGCTTTGTCGAGATCAAGACCGAGGATCAACAGGCTATTCTGTCAATTCATCGCACCCGCGATCTGGCAGTCCGGCAGCGCACCCAGCTGGCCAATATGATCCGCAGCCTGTTGCGCGAGTTCGGGCATATCTTGCCTATCGGGATCGAAGCGGTAACGGCCTTTGCGAAGCGCCACCTTGACGGTGATCACCCGGACATGCCCGAGATCGCGAACGGAATGCTTGGCATCCAGTGCTACCAATTCATCGGTTTGAACGAGCGCGTCGAAGGCTACTCAAAGATGATCGAACAACATGCTCTGCTAAATGCTGATGCGCGCAGATTGATGCGCATGCCAGGAATTGGGCCAATAACGGCATCGGCCATTGTCGCCACGATCGGGGACGCAAAACAATTCCGCACCGGGCGCGATCTAGCGGCTTGGCTGGGGCTGACCCCGCTCAACAAATCCAGTGGCGGCAAGGAGCGATTGGGCAAGATCACAAAGGCTGGCGACCGCTACATTCGCAAGCTGCTGGTCGTGGGCATGACGTCTCGCGCCGTAATGGCGAAACGTTCGCCAGAGAAGGTTGATCTGTGGACAGCCAAGATCCTTGCCGACAAACCATTCCGGCTGGCAACAGTCGCGATGGCAAACAAGGCAGCGCGTTCAATCTGGGCGATGCTGACGAAGAAACAGGAATACAGGCAGCCGGCGTTCTAATCGCGCCGACTGCCTGCGAGATGCAAGACGTTGAAGTGATGATGCGGAATTAAGTCAACCAAGAGCAAGGACACTCCGGGAATGGCAGCGGCCCTCTGAGGTCGATAAGCCGATTGGAACCTCGCTCGCGGAATTCATCAGGGCCAGTGGAGGCAATGCCAAAACATAAACAGGCCGGACAGACGACAGTACTGACGAAAATGACCGCAAACATCGACAGAAAACGCTTGCAATGCAGGAGCCACCCACAGAGGACCTTCGCCGCACGAACAAAATCGAAAGGGCAGCTCGAAGAAAGCGGACGCTCAGGGCATCGACCAGTTTTTTTCTGTCGTGCAACCGCAGCGAAAATCGGCAGTGAAGCCTACACCGGAAGTGTCAAAATTTTGCTGTGCGCGCTCGCAGCGTGAAAAATGCCGCAAGTGCGCCACTCACGGTGCTGCTAAGCGGCGGTGACTCCGGTCATTTGCGCTGTCTGCAGCAAATCTTAAACCGCAAGCTAACACACTGCGGACCTTTTGAGACCTTCGCGGCAAGCGCAAAAACTCAATCTTTGGATGAACGCATCCACGCTTGTGCGTGAACCGGCTCTCTGTATGTGGTTAAGTCAAGGGTGTTAGGTTCCGTGTCTTCCGGGTCAGTGGTTCTGTACGAGGTCAATTCGCGCAGTGCAGCATTTAGCTGCTCGTTACTTGCTGCATCACGATAGGGCTGCCAGTGGTGCCTGGATTTTACAAACGCCGTGTCGATAGCATCGCATTTAGCCACTTCTACGCGCCCCAAGTCGGGTTCATCGCGCATGGAAACGGCATGTGCCGCAATGAAATGTGCTGCGGCGAGTTTGGGATCCATCGCCTGCGCTCACCATCGGTTCCTACATTTCGGTGCCAGCGGCAAAACCTGAACAAAACGGCTCAACTGGTCCGCCCAAACGGCCCCCAATCGGACTAAAACGCCGATCAATCTCACCTTCGAGACCGAAGTCGCGCTCAGGCCCTGCGTCAGATGACCGTCTCACGGAACGCCGGGTCCACTGGGCTTGATTGGGGCAGAAACAGCGGCAAGATGCAGAGGACGGCATTCCACTTGGGCAATGTCGTTAAAAAAGTAGACAGTCGTCTTATTCTTGCTAGAGTAGTATTTGTGCAACGTCGTCCATAGGAATCCTTGCCAGAATGGATGTGATGCGCAATTCAAAATATCAACAAGAAAAACGACTGATTAAATTTATGGGAGAGACTCGATGTTTTCTGCATCCAAGATCACCGTCAACAATAATGGCGGCTACGTTTTCAATTTCAGCGTTCAATGGCTCAGCGCCAGTGATGGAAAATGGCACACCAGCGATTGGAATTCGGGAAATTACCCGATCAATCAAGCCAAAACCACGCCGGAGCTCGGGACCATCGGCGTTCCAGAAGATGCCCTAGCTGTAACCCCTTACGGCCACGCCATTGCAGGACGCAGCGGACAGGGCCATGGGTTCGTGAGCTATTCCCCTTCGGGGTCCACAGCCGTCTACAAGGCGTCGGGTACGACGATCATTGGATTCGATATCGAATTGCAAAGTTGACCTGACTTTCTGAAAAATAGGCAATCAGCCATTTCCCCGGTGCGCCCTGCACCGGGGCTATATAGTTGCGACGTTATTAGGGGGCAGACATGAGTCAAACACCACCCGATTTCCCGAAAAATATTTCGATCAATCGTGAAAACTATGCGAATTGGTCGAATATGATAACCGCGCAGCAATTATGGACCTGTGCGCCGAAGACTCCCGACGACATCGTGTCCATTTGCAATTGGGCCGCGGCGCAATCGCCTGTATGGGCGGTGCGTCCGACGGGTGTGAAACACGGTTGGTCCCCCTTGACCATCGGCGACGACACCTTGCCGACTGAGCCGGTGCTTCTGGTCGATCTGACCCAGCACATGAACACCTTCAAATTCATCGCCCCAGCGGGCGATGCGCCTGCCATGGTCACCGCGCAATGCGGGGCTAAGATGTACAATCTGTTGTTGTTCCTGCAATTTCAGCAGGGCGGAAAGGGCGCGGCGATGGGCTATGCCTTTCCACATGTGCCCGCACCGGGCAACCTAACAGTGGGTGGGGTTTTAGCGATCAACGGACATGGCACGGCCTTGCCTGCCCCAACCGAGGATTTGCCCTCGTCCTATGGCTCGATGAGTAACCACATTCTCGAGTTTACTGCCGTAGTCTCGAGCGCCGCCGCGCCGGGAACCTACGCGTTGCGCACCTTCAAGCGCGGCGATCCGGAAGCCGCCGCCTTGCTGGTCCATGCCGGGCGTGCCTTCATCGTAAGCGCCACGCTCCAGGTGATCGACAATTACAATCTGCGCTGCCAGAGCACGATGGACATCTCATCCGACACGCTTTTTGCCGCCCCAACAGGTGCAAAGCCGCCCGCCAAGAGCCTCGCCAGTTTTCTAGAAGCCTCAGGCCGGGTCGAGGCGATCTGGTATCCCTTTACTGATGATCCCTGGCTCAAGGTCTGGACGGTGAGCGACGTTCAGCCAGCCGGATCAAGACTGGTTCACGATCCTTACAATTACGCTTTCTCGGACAATTTACCGCCGGAACTGACTGGACTTCTAAAGTCGATCACGAAGGGCAGCCCACAACTGACGCCGACTTTCGAAAAAGGCTTCGCCGCCTTCACCAAGCTCATGCTCGGCGGCGGGATTTTCGGGAGCAGTCTCGAAGACCTCTGGGGCCCCTCGATGAACACCCTGCTCTACGTCAAGGACGAGACCCTGCACGTCACGGCCAACGGCTATGCGATCCAGATGAAACGCACACAGGTGCAGCAATCCATCCACGATTTCACCCAGAAGTTCGACGCCATGCTCAAGGCCTATGCGGCCAAGGGCATCTACCCAGTCAATGCGCCGCTGGAGATCCGGGTGACGGGTCTCGACGATCCGTCAAAAGTCTATCACACGCCCGGCCAAGCCGCCCCTGCCTCGCCGTTGTTGTCCTCGCTGAGCTATGACGCAGTGGCCGAGGCTAATGGCTACGATTGCGCGGTCTGGTTCGATGTGCTTACCCTGCCGGGCACGCCCGGGGCCGATGACTTTTATACCGAACTGGAGGCATGGTTTGCAACCCATTTCACCGTGCCAGAATACCGGTTGCTGCCGGAATGGTCGAAGGGCTGGGCCTACACCTCTAAGGGCGGCTGGACCAGCGAAGCGTTCCTCGCAAGCGTTCGGCAGACCCTTACCGAGGGCCGACCCGCCGATCGGCAATGGAACGCCGCTGTGTCCACGCTGCGCACATGCGACGGAGCTAATCTGTTCAGAGCGCCCCTGCTCGAGCGCCTCTTCGTGCCTACCTGATGTGCCGCTGAAAAACGATTGTGTCGGCATCGCCAATGTGAAGTAAATATGATCCGTTGGGTTCGGCTTCTGCATCGAAAGACCCCCTGCAAGGGTTCGACTTTTTGGGTTGAGGTGATTTCAGGTTTGCCCGCGCCAATTCGAGGTCGATCCAATACTAAAGCCACCGACAATCGGTGCCTTCTTATTGGCATGGTGCATGAGTGGTGAAGGTAAGCAAAATCCGCACACTGTAAGTTCAGTTGGCTGCGTATTTTGCAGATGCAGCGTACGGCAGGTTCGACGGGCCGCATTGCAGCATGCAACATGTCCGGCGAGCGGCAGCTAAGGGCCGAAAAACCCGCAGCCATACCGGCACCGCGGGTTTGGATTAGATCGGGTCTATCACTTTGAAGTAAACGACGTAGATGCCTCCCGGCACAACGTTCTCAAGTGACTGAGGCAGGGTGTCCGTCGTGAAGGTAAAGTAGCCATCGGTCCCATCCACTGCGTCCGGCGATAGCGCGAGATCGAACACCAGAATAGATTCGGTGCCCGCAATGCGATTTGGCGAATAGACCATCGAACGACCGCGATACTCTACATGACTGCTGGAATTCGCCTGGAACGTCCAAAGCGTCGGATTGCCCGGTAACTGCACCTGCAGCGGATAGCCGAGGCGGATCAGTTGTACTCTTCCGGCTGCGTCGGGACGGTTCTCGACATTGTGCTGCTGCGTGAAGATATACGGACGCTTTGCGACGCCCTCTTGCTGCCAGGGCGAGACCGGCGTCTCGGCGAGCGATGCCGACGTGGAAAAGCCAATGATTAGAGCGGCGGCGGTTCTTGTCAGATGCTGTCTCATGTCGTGCACGGTCCCATTCCCGTTGGCTCCGGCGAATCCGGGATCGGTGGAGGATTGTCCATGTCGGTCCCCGGCGGGAAGATGTAGAAATTCGCCATCATCCCGTTATCCTCGTGTGGCAGGATATGGCAGTGATAGACTGTCTTGCCGTCCACATCGGGCCGGAAATACATCCGGATCGTTAACTGACCTTTTGAGGGCAGCGCGATCACGTCCCACCAGGTGTCGTCGTTTGTAGGCTGGCCGTTGATGTCGATCACCTGGAACGGATTTACATGGATGTGGAACGGGTGCTGAAACACGTCCTCGTTGATCAGCGTCCATTCCTCGACCGTTCCGCCCAGCACCTTCTGGTCGATGCGATTGAGCTCGAAGATCTTGCCATCGAGATAGAATTGCACGGGCGGGAGCATCCCGGTGGAGTGGTTGTGCGCGCCAACATATTCGCCCTTGTGTTCGTTGCCGGAAATCTCGCCTTTGAAGCGGATCTCCCGTTTGTTGGCGATCGGCAGATCCGGCATCCTTGGCGGTTCTACCAGTTTGGTGGGGACGGGATCGTTCTTGGCAGTGCCGGAAACCTCCATTGTGCCGATCACCCAGCCGGGGCGCGCGCCGCCCGGATGGCCTTGCTCATA
The DNA here is from genome assembly GCA_964352055.1 of uncultured Rhodobacterales bacterium. GTDB lineage: Bacteria > Pseudomonadota > Alphaproteobacteria > Rhodobacterales > Rhodobacteraceae > Tateyamaria. The sequence goes on along the minus strand of CAYGQZ010000108.1, from coordinate 7,324 downwards.
CTGGTCAGCGTGCAATTGATACGTGCCCACCTCACCGCCTTTGACCAGGAATTCGGCGCGATTACCTGGCGCCATCAGGATGCGCTTGACGGGGCGCGGTGCTGCGAATGGAATGCCGTCCTGGCCGATCTGGTAGAAATCATGGCCATCGAGATCGAGCCAGAAGAACCGGTGAGGGGCCGCGTTCAGGAACCGCCATCGCTGCACCTCGCCCGGCTGGATGTCGATTACCGGACGCAGCTGACCGTTCATCGTCAGGATAATGTCTGTCGGCTGCGATGGGATCGGCGAGAAGGGCGAGAAGCCCGAATTCGGCACGATCGCCGCGCGCGGCACTTCGCCTGCCGGGTTTACAAGAAGCCCGTTCAGCACAATTACACGCTCACGGATATCTTTGATCTCCGGCACCTCGTCGATGTCGCCTTCGACGATGATTGCGCCGGCAAGACCTTGCCACGCCTGATGCGTTGTGCTGCCGTGTTTGTGCGGGTGGTACCAGAACATACCCGACGGCTGTGGAAGGCCGGTGTCCAGCCCGGGGACGTCGTAAACATAAGGTTCAGGCGAGCAGAACGGCCGCAGCACCTGATAGACATTGTCGCTGCCGGGCTTGGGAGAGACCTGCATACCATGCACATGCACATTGGTATATTCGAGCTGGTTAAACATTTTCTTCTGTGCGTCCGTGGCGCCATCGGGATACCCGGTCGGCGTCATCCGGTTAACCAAGTCCCACTCCACTCGGTCGCCGGGAATTATCCGTAGCGTCGGTCCGGGCAGCGAGCCGGTGTCCATATGCTCGAAACGATAGGCGGGAATCGTTAGAATGCGTTCGCCCACCTGAAACTGCCCGTTCTCCATGATGAGCTGGGTTTTGACATGTCCGTCTTTCGAACGAAGTTCCGGAATGTTGCGCAGGGGCTCACCGGTTTTGGCCAGTGCCATGGAAACGCCGAGGTTATGCACCCCAGCCGCGATCGCCGTCGTCGCACCCATTGAGCGCAGGAAATCTCTTCGTCGCATTCTACCCATCCAAATATCGCTTGAATCAAGGTCCATCGTCCGCGGCACTGCTGCTATGCAACCTTGAACTACTGATTCCTGCAAGTGCTTTGCGACCCTTGCACTGAGCGCCGTACACCGCTCACGTCCCAGCTTAATTAGACCGGTGTTGTGCCGCATGTGAATGTCAGTAATGCGTGTTTGCAAACGCCGCGTTTGTCTGGGCGTCCAAAGTCTGCAATGGGCCGTCCTTGCTGGTAAGAGCTATCCGAAGAATTGTGTCATACGCACAAGATCAGCTTTGACGGAGGTGTTGATAAGATTGGAACCGGCAATTCGATCTTGGCCCTCATGCCTTAAGGGACTATCTCGCAGTCATGAAACTCACTTTCCCACGAGATCACCGGTCCATCCGCACGGCGCCGCAGGCCGGCGCGCCGGGGTTCCTGTGGTGTCTCGTAGGCATCATGACGGCGATCGAGCTGGTCCTGAGCCTTTCGGCATTTGGCATTTTCGGGGGGCAGAGCCTGCGCTGGTCCACCTTCGCGCTGGGAGCGTTCTGGCAGCCGGTTTTGGCCGGGGCGGTGCCGCCGGTCTATTCGGGGCAGATCGCCGTGATGTTCATCAGCCACGCCTTTCTGCATGGCGGGCTTGTCCATTTGGCAATGAACAGTGTGGTGCTCTTGTCGCTGGGGAAATTCGTCTCGGCCCATGTCGGGGCGGCGAGGACATTGCTGGTGCTGCTTTTGTCGGCGGTTGCAGGAGCAGCATGTTTCGGACTGCTCTCGTCCAGCCCCGCGCCGATGATCGGCGCGTCGGGCGCCGTCTTCGGTCTGATCGGCTTGTGGCAGGCGATGGACTACCGCATATGTCGGCAAGCGGGTCTTCCGTTGCAGCCGATCGTCATGGCGATCCTGGGGCTGATAGCAGCCAATATCGCGCTTTTCGTGATCTTAGGGGGCGGCCTTGCCTGGCAGGCGCATCTCGGCGGGTGGATCGTCGGCTGGCTTTCGGGACAAAGCTTCGCACGGCGTTGATGAACCTGCGGACCTGGCGATTCCGGGGCCTGGTCTTTGCGGCATAATCGCTTGCGGTCGCGGCAATCTGCCCGTTCGGGTGACGATCGTTTGCTGCGCCTTTTGCGTGCGCGCAGGATCAAGGATCCTTTTCTAATCCTTATTGGGCTTGGGGTTCGGGCAAGCCGAACGCCGCTGCGCTGTCAGGGGGAAGGCGCGGCCTTCCCCCTCGGGCAACCCCATTAGATGGAACCGTGTCCTCGGCTGCGCCTGCGGGCCGCACCACTTCCATCGAATAGCATTGCCTCGCCCCCATCCGCGTTCGCCACGTGGCAGGTTTTAGAGACAACGCCTTTTCAAGGCTTTGCTCAAAACCAGCACCAGTTGGGGATCAGCCCCGACAGGTCACAGCACAAAGGATAGGACGATGAGCTTCAACAGATATATGCGCGGAATGTCGAATGGCGGGTTGGCCACGGGTGCAGCACTGAGCGATGAGCAGTTGCGCCATGCGGTGCCGTCGATATTTGCAATGGAGGCGCATGAGAGCCGCAGCGACCGCTTTGTGCCAGTGCCAACCATCGAGGTGTTGGACGGATTGCGCAAGGAAGGGTTTGATCCGTTCTTTGCCCAGCAGGCCCGCACCCGGATTGCAGGCAAGGCGGAGTTCACGAAACACATGCTGCGCCTGCGTCACCGTTCGATCACCAACGCCGACGGCGAGTCTTTCGAAATCGTATTGGTCAACGCCAATGACGGCACCAGCAGCTATCAGATGATCCCCGGCTATTTCCGGTTTGTCTGTGCCAATGGATTGATGGTGGGGGATACGTTCAACGAAGTGAAAGTTCGCCATTCGGGCAATGCGATATCCGAAGTGATCGAAGGCGCGTTTACTGTTCTGGACGATGCGGAGGAGATCACCGAGCAGGTTGAAGCGTTCAAAGGCATCACCGTCAATGATGGCGAACGTGCCATTCTGGCAGAGGCGGCGCATCAGCTGCGCTTTCCTGACGCTCACAAGGACAATGGCAAGCCTGCTCCGGTTGCCGCGGATCGCTTGCTTTACACCCGCCGCAGGGATGATCGGGCCAGCGATTTGTGGACAGCATTCAACGTCGTTCAGGAAAATACCATCAAAGGCGGTTTGTCAGGCCGCATTCGTACCGCTGACGGGTTCACGCGCCGCCAGCGCACGCGTGCGGTTGCCGGGATCGATCAGAACAAGGCGCTGAACCGCGCGCTTTGGACGCTCACGGAACGCATGGCCGAGCTGAAGGCAGCTTGAGCTGAAGCGCGGCCCCGGGTTGGGCCGCGCCACTCATTTCCCCAGACAAAGACGGAGATGCACAATGACACATACAATCACCGAAATCCCGCCTCATGAGCGGTTCAACAGCCTCGGCAAAGGCGACACGCTGGAAAGGTTTGACTGGTTTGAGATCATGCCGTGCAGGGCTGACGAAGGCGATGGCGATATTATCCAGTGCGAAGCCGGTCGGGCCGGGTTCTGGACCATCTATGGCCGCGCCAATGAAGGTACCACGCAACACCCGGAATATCTGGCAAGCGCCATTCATGACGCGGTCACACCGCTGGACGCCGTCCGCATCGCGCGCCAGATTGCCATCGAGACCGGTAAAGGCTTTGTCGCAGGTGACATTCACTTTGGCCAGTTTCCCCGCCGCCTTGGCAGGGTGACCCCCGTGGTTGCGTTTACCGAATTGGCCGAAGGCCTGACCTTTGCCATCCATGAAGACAACGAGGCGCAGATCGCTCCGGAGGATCA
>CAYGQZ010000108.1:1755-3417 GCA_964352055.1 uncultured Rhodobacterales bacterium | reverse complement strand
CCCCGGTGCATTTGGCAATCTCTATGACCCCGATGAGATCATGACCCTTCTGGATGGCTGGTTAGACGAGGGTGACAAGGACGAGACATCACATTGGTTCGACCCAGACAGTGCCGAGGATCGCATTGCCATTCTGGCGTGGTGCGAAGGCGAAGGCCCGGACTTTGAAGATCAGGTGTCACACCTTATCTGTTCCAACCTGCCAACCCGGGGCGCGGCCTTTGCGGCATTGCAAGCCAAACGTCAGCGGGAGCGCGCCGTATGAGTAACCCCGCCGCAAAACCCCGCCGGACCTGGAAATCGGCGCAGCTCTTTGTCGGCTTCTACCGTGATCTGGACGGACGGGCGCGGGACACTCCCCATGTCTGGCCCCCGAAAAATGGCAGGGCGACACTCTACCCGGATCCAAAGGTGCAGGAGACATTCATTGTCCTGAAGAGCGCTGGGACCGAACGCGATCAGGATATCCAGATCAAACTGCGCCCGGACATGATCGTGCTGCGACGTGACCTCAAAGAGGCCTGGCAGGGTGTGCAGATCGACGAAGGCACGATCACCGTCACAGTTGGCGACGTGATGATCCGCGTGAGACATGACGGGTCAGTCACCCGTGAGGATGGCGCCACCGCAACCTGGGTCGAAGCGGATGGCAGTGTTCTCAAGAAGACCGCCATTGTTACAGCCGCAATGTCCGCAGATGGAATCGAACTGAAGCGCCGTACACCGGATAATGTCGCGGTCATTGCGCAGGACGGCATGCTGTTCAAAGATCGATCAGGCCGGGGCTTGGCATAGGGTGGTTGGTTTACAGTGGGGCTGATTTCTTCGCGACCCTACACAGGATCAAACATCCAGTCTTCCCGGCCATGCCGAACGCGGATGATCACGATGTCCGGCCCATCTGTCCGGTAGATTACAATATGAGATTTGTATCGATGTATGCGGACAGGTGGGGTGATCTCCGGACGCTCGCGCGCCATCTCAGGATTGGTGGCCAGAAGCGCGAAGAGTTCAAACAACCCGTCATGATACCGGCGCGCCTGTTCGAGGCCGAACGCGGAGATACCTACGGCTGCGATGGATGTGACATCATCCTCGGCGGCCTGCGAGAGACGATAACGCACTGCTACCCGGTCCGGCTTTCCTCGGCGCTGTCTCGCGCGGTCGCGAAAATCTCATCCTTGGTTTTGGTGCTAATGCCGCTGGCCAGACCCTCATCTATGAGTGACTGCAAATGTGCGATCTTGGAACGACGCTCCTGATCCCGCCGGATCAGGTCGCGCACGTAGTCGCTTGAATTGCTGTACTGGCCGGAGCTGGTCTGGGCTTCCACCCAGTCTTTCATCTGATCGGGCAGGGACACGTTCATGGTTGCCATGGGCAATTCTCCGGGTTTGTACGATGACAATATATGTCAATCATTGTCATTCGCAACCTTGGCGTCTGCAGGTCATGCGAGGAGGGCGGGCGATGATTTACACGCCTACGGCCTATTTTGATGACGGCAGTCGGACCCGATGACCGCGCGCGCCGTCTCTTGCGGTGCTGGCTGATGATGGGTGATATGCTCAGAGAGCGACTCGGCAAAACCCCGCGCAATGATGTTGCGCGCAATAGTACAAATTGCACGAATTCACGAAATGCTGTAAACCTGAGAGCGAA
>CAYGQZ010000108.1:0-1655 GCA_964352055.1 uncultured Rhodobacterales bacterium | reverse complement strand
ATGTGGACCTTGGCAGGATATGCCAAATGTCTGCGACTTTTGTCCGAGGGGTCTGCGACGTGTCTAAAGGACGCCCAAAACGCCTGAAACTGGAAGACCGGATCGCGCTGGCGCGTCGGTACCATGCGGGGGAAACGCCTAAGGTCTTGGCGGAGGCCTACGGTGTCTCGAGACGGCATGTGACCCGGATTGCCAGGGAAGAGAAGGGCGAGGGGCAGGAGGTGCGCGATCCGTCCGTGGCAGTGAGTTTCCGCGCCGCACAATCTGAACTCAGCGCCTTTGATGTCGAGTGGAAGAGGCTTGGGTTTGCGATCCGGAGCCAGGCGCTGCAGGCGATGGTCCGGGCACGGTGCGGTGTTCTCGAATTGATGCGGGCAGATCTCCGGGCCTTTTCTGAGGCACTGACCTGCGCTCAGGACATCTCGGACAGCGCGCGCGTTCTGGCGAAGGCCGTGCATCGTGGAAAGCTCTCGCTCACGCCCGAAGATCGGGTCCTGCTCTTGGCCATTCATGAGCTGGCGCAGAGAACACATCGCGATCTGGCCGCGATGAAGGCGGCGGCTCATGGACGTCGCGGTGACGGGTGGCGCGGTGCAGATGACGTAGCCGAAGTGCCCCAAGCAGAGGAGCCCGCGTATGTCTGAACCGCTGGCTCTCTACCATGCCGTGATGGGCAAGCTCTGGGAGACCGAGCGCATCCGCGGACAGCGGCAGGCCCGCGTTGACGCGCGCATTGCGGGGCGGCGGCAGGGCCGCAGCTACCAGCGCACCGGCCGGGTGTCGGCACGCAATCTGCTCAAGTCAGCGATGCCGGAGAGCCGGGCCGCGGTGTTCAAGCGGATCAGGTCAGGCGGGTGCAAGACGCGAGCCAGCCTTGGCAACCAACTCGCCTATGTGAATGACAAGGCGATCTACAGCTATTCCACGATGACCAACCCGCTCACAGATGGGGCGGTGCTGACGGAAGATCAGAAAGCCGAGATCATTGAGGCCTGGTCACAGACCTGGCGTGGGTCTACCAAGCTGGGGTTCACGTCGCACATGCTGCTCTCGTTCCCGACGGATGTCAGCGTGGATCAGGTGCGCGAGATCTCTCTCGATTGGGCCGAGCATTTCTTCGAGAGCGGCGATTACGGGGATCAGTGGGATTACGTGCTCTCGGTGCATGATGACCGGGCGCACAAGCACGCGCATATCATTCTCAACAATCGGGGCCTCAGCAACGGGACGTGGTTCTCCTGCTGGGCGGAAGGTGTGATGTCGCCGCAGCTGATGCGGGAGAAACAGGCCGAGATTGCCGAAACCTACGGTGTGATGCTGGAGGCCACGACACGTCTCGAGCGTGGCATATTCGAAAAGGCCCCAGGCATCGAGGAGATCTACCGCGCCAGGGAAGAGGCGCGTCTGCCATGCGAGATTGCGCTCTCTCCGGAAGAGAAGGCCATCGCCAAAGCACAGGTCGTCGCCTTTGCGAAAGACTATCGCAATCTGGCCGATGTGCTGGACCGCATGGACCAAAAACACCTCGCATACGTGATGCGCCGCATGGCGGCATCACTTGGGTCTGAGACGCCGCACGCGTTCACTGCAGGAGAAATCGACATGGAAACCATTCGAACGGTCGGTGATGCCATCGACTATGCCGAGAAGACCAT
>CAYGQZ010000107.1:9750-13155 GCA_964352055.1 uncultured Rhodobacterales bacterium | reverse complement strand
GCGACACCCCACAGGCGCGCTTTGGGGGCCCATCCCCTGTAGCCACCGGAATTCAGCCTGCACCATTCCGGTCCGCATTCGCCCAGTCGCGCCACAACGCCCGCTTCGAGGGCGGCAGTGACCGGGGCTGTTGGGTCGGGGCGGGTGCGCAGCGTCAGCATGTCCTGCTCGATGATCACGGTGCGGGTCCCGGACAGCAAGGAGTAGTGGATCCAACCGCCCATGCCGTCGCGATCTTCGACGCGGCGCCAGTGGCCGTGTTCAGCGGTGATTCTGAGCGGCATGTCGCGGCGTTGGAAAACCCAGTCGATCCGATGGGTCAGGGACGGGCCGCGCCGCGCATTGCCTTCGCTGGTCTTGAGCGAGACAAATCGGGGCAAAGGCAGATTCGTCACCGGCCCCGTGTCGCGCGCCCAAGCGGGTACAGCCAGCAGGAGCGCCGTAAAAATGACAAAGAATCGACGCTGTACCTGCATCCCAAGGCAACTTCCGCTCATCTCGTACCTCTTGATGTGGCCGAGGTTCTTGTGCCTCGTGCTCACATCCGCCACCATGCCCCCAAATGGCGAACACGCCAAGCGCGGGGAGGGCACAAATGCCAAAGGAACGTCTGAGTGTTGTCGTAACGCGACGGTTGCCAGCCGAGGTGGAGACCCGGCTGAGCGAACTCTTTGATGTACGTCTGCGGGAAGATGACACGCCGATGACCCGCACCGAACTGGTGGATGCGATCAAAACGGCTGATGTACTGGTCCCGACAATCACGGATATGGTGGATGCGTCGGTGATCGGGCAGGCCGGAGACCGGCTGAAACTGATCGCGAACTACGGCGCGGGCGTCGACAACATCGATGTTTCAACGGCGCGTCAGCGTGGCATTCTGGTGTCCAATACGCCGGGCGTTCTGACGGATGACACGGCAGATATGACCATGGCACTGATTCTCGCCGTGTCCCGCCGCATTCCCGAAGGGATGGCTGCCATGCAATCGGGTCATTGGGATGGCTGGGCGCCAACCGCGTTTCTGGGCGGGCGTGTCGGGGGACGGCGCCTCGGTATCCTCGGGATGGGTCGGATCGGGCAGGCGGTGGCCCGCCGTGCGGCGGCCTTCGGCATGCAGGTCCATTATCACAACCGCAGACGGTTGCGGCCGGAGACGGAACAGGAACTGGATGCGACCTATTGGGACAGTCTGGATCAGATGGTGTCGCGGATGGATGTCTTGAGCATCAATTGTCCGCATACCCCGTCGACGTTCCATTTGATGAATGCCCGCCGTCTCAAGTTGATGAAACGGGATGCTGTAATCGTGAACACGTCGCGGGGCGAAGTGATTGACGAGAACGCCCTGACCCGGATGCTGCGTGCCGGGGATCTCGCAGGCGCGGGTCTGGATGTGTACGAGCAAGGCACCAAGGTGAACCCGCGGCTGCGCGAACTGGAGAATGTTGTGTTGTTGCCGCATATGGGGTCTGCCACGCGCGAAAGTCGGGTGGAGATGGGCGAAAAAGTCATTATCAATATCAAGACATTCAACGATGGGCACCGCCCCCCCGACCAGGTCGTGCCATCCATGCTCTGACCGGGCTTCAACCCGCCGGAAAACGATGCGTTTTCCGGCAAGGCTTTTACAAAAAGCCTTTTGCACCAAGAGGAGAGACCAATGCGATTCAGTCCGACGATTGCCTTTTCCCTGATGGCAGGTGCCGCACTGGCGCAACAGACCGCTGATGCGGTGCAGCCGGAGGATGCGACGGCCGGCAGTGTCGCTGCAACATCGCAAGCCGTGGCCGCAGCGCTTGCCGCGAAACAGGCCGGAGAGCCTGTCACCGCGCAAACCTATATGGTGGCTGCGGCCAATCCTCTGGCGGTCGAAGCAGGTGTTGATATCCTTGCCGCGGGCGGTACGGCGGCCGATGCGATGGTTGCTGTCCAGACCGTGCTTGGTCTTGTCGAGCCGCAATCCTCGGGGCTGGGCGGTGGCGCGTTTCTGGTCTGGTATGACGCTGCAACATCCACCCTGACGACCCTTGATGGGCGCGAAACAGCGCCTCTGGACGCGACGCCGCGGCTTTTCCTGGATGAAAATGGCGAGGCCATGGGCTTTTTTGATGCCGTCGTCGGCGGGCGGTCTGTTGGTACGCCTGGGACGCCGGCGCTGCTGGAAGCGATGCACGAAAGATGGGGCACCCAGCCTTGGGCTGGGTTGTTTGAGTCCGCAATCGATCTTGCCGATGGCGGCTTTGAGGTTTCGCCCCGACTGGCCGGTCTGGTTGAAAACGATGCCGAGCGGTTGGCCCGGTATGCCGTGACGGCCGACTATTTCCTTCCGGGCGGCACCCCGATTGCGGTTGGAACCACCCTTCAGAACCCTGAATATGCGGATGTTCTGGAACTGCTTGCCGCCGAAGGCAGTGCTGCGTTCTATTCGGGCAAGATCGCCCACGACATTGAGGCCACCGTGCGGGACTTCAGTGACAATCCGGGGGTCCTGTCGCAGCGCGATCTGGCGGCCTATCAGGTGCGGGAGCGTCCTGCGATTTGCGTTGACTATCGTGATCATGACGTTTGCGGCATGGGGCCACCCTCGTCGGGTGCTTTGACGGTTGGTCAAATTCTGGGACAGCTGAACAGCTATGATCTGGCTTCTCTTGGGGCTGAGAACCCGGAAAGCTGGCGGTTGATCGGGGATGCGTCGCGCCTGGCCTTTGCGGATCGGGGTCGGTTCATGGCGGACAGTGATTTTGTGCCCATGCCCACGCAGGGTCTGGTGGATCCTGCTTATCTGGCGGAGCGGGCCAAACTGCTAGGGGGTGAGGCCGCTCTGGAAGAGGTAGCCCCCGGAAACCCCGCGTTCGACCATGCGATGCTCTGGGCAGATGACGAAAGCATCGAATTGCCATCGACGTCCCATATCTCGATTGTTGACAGCTTTGGAAACGTCGCGTCGATGACGACGACAATTGAAAACGCCTTCGGGTCGCGGTTGATGGTGCATGGTTTTCTGCTCAACAACGAATTGACGGATTTCAGCTTCCAGACCCATACCGACGGCATTCCGATTGCCAACGCACTTGCACCGGGCAAGCGGCCGCGCTCTTCGATGTCGCCCACAATCGTATTGAAGGACGGCGCACCGGTTCTGGCTATCGGCAGCCCGGGTGGCAGCCGGATCATCGGATACACGGCCCAGGCCATCATCGCCTATCTGGATTGGGGGATGAATGTGCAGCAGGCTGTCAGTCATCCACATGCCGTCAACCGCTTTGGCACATTTGATGTCGAAGAAGGCACATCAGCGGAAAACCTTGCGCCTGCGTTGGAAGCCATGGGCTTTGAGGTCAGTGTGCGCGATCTGACCTCGGGTTTGCATGCGATTGCCATCGGGGACGTATTGCAGGGCGG
>CAYGQZ010000107.1:7181-9650 GCA_964352055.1 uncultured Rhodobacterales bacterium | reverse complement strand
GTCCAACCCGGTGTGACGCGCCAACAGTTGAACACCCATTTGCGGGATCGCGGCCTGTTTTTTCCCATTGATCCCGGGGCCAATGCGTCACTGGGCGGGATGGCATCGACCCGCGCATCCGGCACAAACGCTGTCCGCTATGGCACCATGAAGGACAATGTGATCGCGTTGGAGGCTGTGATGGCCGACGGCCGTATCATCCGCACGGCGCAGCGGGCCAAGAAGACATCGGCCGGCTACAACATGACCCAGCTTTTGGTGGGCTCCGAGGGGACATTGGGCGTGATCACCGAGATTACGTTGAAATTACAAGGCATACCCGAAGCGATCAGCGCCGCGCGCATGTCCTTTCCCTCGATCGACGCGGCCTGTCGCGCTGTGATGACCACGATCCAGTACGGGGTTCCCGTCGCACGGATCGAATTGCTGGATGAGCTGAGTGTGCGTGCGGCCAATGCCTATGCCGATCTGGCCTTGCCTGAAGTGGCGTTGCTGTTGTTGGAATTCCATGGCTCGGATCAAAGCGTGCGCGAGCAGACCGAAATGTTTGCTTCGATCTCCGAGGATGTGGGGGGTACGGATTTTGAGGCCACGACCAGTATGGAAGAGCGTAACAAGCTGTGGAAAGCACGCCATGATTTGTATTGGGCGCACCTGCAGTTGCGCCCCGGCGCGCAGGTTATTTCGACAGATGTCTGCGTTCCGATTTCGCGACTGGCAGAGGCCGTGACCGGAGCGCAAGCGAAGGCCACGGAACTTGATCTGCTGTCGCCTATCATTGGCCATGTTGGCGATGGCAATTTCCACTGTTCGGTGTTGATTGACATGGAAGACGCCGATGAAGTGGCCCGGGCCGAAACATTTGTGGCCTGGCTGGCCGATGAGGCTATTGCCGCTGAGGGGACCTGTACCGGCGAACACGGGATCGGGCAGGGCAAGATGCCCTATCTGGTCAAAGAACTGGGTGCGACCACGGAAGTCATGGCGGCGATCAAAGGGGCGCTTGATCCGCAAAACATCATGAATCCCGGTAAGATATTCAGTCGTTGAGCGGACGCGCTGGCGCGCGACGCGATTGATTTGCGCTGGCGCGCGGCCTTGGGGCGCTGCCCCAAACCCCGGAGTTTATCCGGCAAGATGAATTTGATCCTGTGGGGCGTCGTTTTTTTGCTGCGACGGGTCGGCGGCCTGACGTATGCCAAGGCATTGCGCCAGTAGAACATGGCCAAAGATCGTCCAAGGGAGTCGCGCGATGAAAACGCAGGTCAAAGCACTGGTTGTAGGCGGGGGGGCCGTTGGAACCTCCATTGCGTATCATCTGGCACGGGCAGGCTGGGATGATGTCATGCTGCTGGAGCGCGATGAGTTGACCTCTGGGTCGACATGGCACGCGGCCGGGTTGCTGCCGTATTTCAACATGTCATATGCGACAACGCATATTCACGATTACTCCATCAAGTTCTACAAGACCCTTGAAGAAGAAACCGGCCTGAACGCGGGTTTTGCCGTGGTCGGCAACCTGCGCATGGCGCAGACCGATGCGCGCATGGACGAATACATGCTCTATGCGTCAACCGCCGAGACCTGCGGTGTGCCCTATGAGTTCATGACCCCGGAGCAGATCAAGGCGAAGTGGCCGCTGATCCGGACGGATGACCTCAGGGGTGCGCTCTATCATCAGACAGATGGCTACATTAACCCGGCCGATGTCACCATGGCGATGGCCAAGGGCGCCCGGCAACGCGGAGTCATGATTGAGCGCAAGTGGCAGGCCGATGCCTTCCACTGGACAGGAGAGGCATGGGAAGTGACGGCCACCAAAATGGTCGAAAAGGGTGGCAATCTGGTGCCGTCTGACGAGCAGATCATCATCACTGCCGAGCATGTTGTGACAGCGTCGGGCAACCACGCGCAACGCACCGCGAAGATGCTTGGCATCAAGATGCCCGCCATTCCCGTCGAGCATCAGTTCATCGTCATGGAGCAGGATCCAGAACTGGTGAAATTCCGCGCCGCGGGCAACGCCGAGCACCCGGTGGTGCGCGATGCGGATGCACAATCCTATGTCCGCGAAGAGCGAGGCGGCTGGATTCTGGGCGTCTATGAGAAAGGCGCGCCAGCCCGGTTTGAATACGGTGTTCCCGACAGTTTCCGTGCCGACCTGTTCCAGCTCGATCTTGAGCGGATCGAAGAGCAGTACATGGCGATGATCCACCGGGTTCCGTCCTGCGAGGAAAGTGGTCTGAAGGACGATTTCAACGGCCCGATCTGTTACACACCTGACGGCAATCCGCTGGTAGGCCCGGCGCCGGGTCTGCGTAACATGTGGCTGGCCGAAGGCTTTTCCTTTGGCATCACGGCGGCGGGGGGCACCGGTTATTACCTTGCGCAGTTGATGGTCGAGGGGGAGGCCGAGATCGACATGGCCTCGCTCGATCCCAAGCGCTACGGCGACTGGATGACCACCGA
>CAYGQZ010000107.1:4392-7081 GCA_964352055.1 uncultured Rhodobacterales bacterium | reverse complement strand
ATTCGCGAGGGTGTGGGTCTGATTGATGCCACGGCTTTCACCAAACACCGGATCTCCGGGCCCGGTGCCACGGCATTCCTGGATTGGTTTACCACCAACAAGCTGCCTTCGGTGGGCCGTATCAACCTGACCTATGCGTTGACCGCCGCCGGGACCACCCGGACCGAATATACAATCGTTCGGTTGGCTGAGAACGATTACTACCTTGTGTCTGCGGGTGCCTGGACGGCCTACGATCAGGATTATCTCTACAAGGCGATCGAAGATATGGAGCCGACCTTTGGCCGTATCAACGAGGCCGAAGAAACCACGCAGTGGGGTGTATTTGCGATTGCCGGGCCAAAATCGCGTGATGTGCTGCGTGCCTTGATCAAGGATGCCGATCCGGCAAGCGCCTTGTCCAACAAGCGTTTCCCCTGGCTGAGCATGCGCAATATCGAACTGGGCATGTGCCCTGTGCGCGCCATCCGTGTCGCCTATACCGGCGAATTGGGCTGGGAGTTGCACCACCCGATCGAGATGCAGAATTACCTGTGGGATCAACTGGTTGCCGCAGGCGCGCCGCACGGAATAAAACTGGTGGGCGCGCGGGCGCAGAACTGGTTGCGTCAGGAAAAATCCTATCGCGCCTTTGGTACCGAGCTTGGCCGCGACGCGACCCCGCTGGAGGCGGATCTGCCGCGCTTTGTGGACCTGTCCAAGGACTTCCATGGCAAGGCCGCGATGGAGGCCATCGGGATCCGCTCCAAATGCGTGACCATGCTGATCGACGGGCCTGCGGATGCCGATCCTTGGGGCCGCGAAGTGCTTTATCATGGCGAAACCCGGGTCGGTCGGCTGACGTCCGGGGGCTATTCCGTGGCTTTCGGGAAATCCATCGGCATGGGGTATGTGACGCCGGATCTGGCGGTGCCCGGGACAAAGCTGAAGGTCAGGATGTTCGACCGGCTTTGGGATGCCGAGGTGGTTCAGGACAGCCCGTACGATCCCAAGAACGAGGTGATCCGCAAGGACGGATAAGGCGTGGGATGTTTCCGTGCTTAAGGCGCTTTGAAGATCAGGGCGAGGTTGTTGGCGGGCATGTCGATGCAATCCGCAGGCAACACGCCCGTGTCGCGGCCCCAGCCAATAACGGTGTCGCGGTCCTTGTATCCGATTGCGGGATCCGTGGCTTGCAACTCCGCGTGAAACCGGGCGTCCCCGTCGCTGGTTGTCTGATTTTCGCGCAGAAAAGGGCCATAGAGCATGAGCGTGCCGCCCGGGGCGAGCGCGCTTGCGGACTCTTTGATCAGCGTCTTGGCCGCCTCGGCTGAGATCAGGTGCAGGATGTTGACCGTCAGGATCAGGTCGAATGCTCCCGTCTCGTCCGCCCAACCGGGCGCGCAGGCGTCAAGGTGGATCGGTGCCGCAAGATTGGGCAGGTTTGCCTCTGATCGGTAGGCATTGATACTGGCCAGTCGGTCAACCGAAATCTCGGACGGCGTCCAATCCAGTTGCGGCACAGCGCGCGCAAATCCAATGATGTGCTGGCCTGTGCCGCTCGCGATTTCCAGCGCAGCACCCGTCTTTGGCGCGATCCGGGTCAGCAGATCGGTCAGCGCTGGTGCGTTCCGTTCGGCCGATGGCGCGTGCAGTTTTGCACCCGCGACGACATTCGCGACACTGGCGGATGGGGGCAGTTTCCGGGTCATGCAAAGCGCCCTGCCGACAGGGCCTTGATCGTGGCGGGATCAAGGTCCGACGCATGGCCCAGTGTCAGGTCGGCCACCAGCTGACTGGCCGCCGGAGCCGTTTGAAAGCCATAGCCGCCCTGACCTGCGGACCAGACAAAGCGTGGGTTGGCTGGGTCCGGCCCCAGCACGAGCGTGCGGTCGGGCGCAAAGCTGCGCAATCCCGCCCAGGTGGTTTCGACTCGCGTTATCGGTTTGGTCACGTGCTGGCTATACCGGTCGATCCCTTCGGCCAGCACCATGTCATCAGCCCATGCGTCATGGGGTTCAACCGGGTCCTCGTCGGCGGGCGAGACCAGCAATTTGCCTGCGTCGGGTTTGGCATACCAGGTCTCTCCTACGCCAAAGAAGATCGGCCAGCCTGAAACATCATGCCCGCCCGGTGCCGGAATGCGCGCAATGGAACGGCGGCAGGGTGTGATCCCGATGGGTCGGATACCGGCAAGCTTGGCAATGTTGTCCGCCCATGCCCCAGCGGCATTCACCAGCGTATGGGCCAAGAAATGATCACCGCCACAATGCACAGACCACATGCGGCCAGTTTCGATTGCGGTGACGCGCTTGCCGGTGATGATCTGGCCGCCGTTCCCGCGCAGGGTCTTTGCGAAGTCCTGGATCATGCGATCGGTGTCGATGTCCTGCGCGCCGTCGTGATAGGCCGCGCGGGCAATGCTGTCATTCAGGATGGGAACGCGTTTGTGCGCCTCGTCCAGCGTGATTTCAATGGATGCCAGATCGGCGAGATCTGCGTCAAAGGCGGCGTCCTCACCCGCCCGCCCCAGCAACAGAAAGCCGCGCGGCGAAAGGTAGGGTTGGTGATAGGCAGCGCTGGCGCGGTTGAGCGCGACGACCGAGGCGCAGCCATAGTTTTCCTCAAACAGCGCCGCAGACCGGCCCGAAGCGTGATAGCCAAGGGCCGATTCCGCTTCGATCAAGGTGACATGGGCGTGGGCCGACAA
>CAYGQZ010000107.1:0-4292 GCA_964352055.1 uncultured Rhodobacterales bacterium | reverse complement strand
GAATAAGGCGCAATCTCCATGCCCTGATCGACACACATGGGAAAGATTTCGACCTCGGACTGGCGTTTGACGAGGCTGTGCATCGGTTGCACAATATCGATGCGGACCTCGAAACCGGCGGCGACGCTCTGCGCCTTCATGACTTGCCAGGCGGCGAAGTTCGAGACGCCGATATAGCGGATTTTCCCTTCATGTTTGAGGGTCGCAAGCGCGTCAAAGGTCTGTTGCAGGGGCGTGGTGTCATCGAAACGGTGCAGATAGAGGATATCGACCATGTCCATCTGCAAGCGTTGGCGCGATGTCTCGAAACCGCTCAGGATGGTCTGCCGGGTGGACCCGCCTTCAAAGGCGGCCTTTGTCGCGATGATCAGGCTGTCGCGTTCGGCGTGCGCCAGCGTGCCCAGCATCGTCTCGGATGCGCCGCCGTTATAGACATAGGCGGTGTCGAAATGGGTGATGCCAGCGGCGCGTGCTGCGTCGAACATGGCCTGACTTTCGCGTGCGTCGGCGTTCCCGCCAAACTGCATTGTGCCATAGGTCAGGGGTGAAAGCGGGGTGCCGTCAGGGGATGTAATCATAGCCAATTGGTGCCACGATGCGGACCGCGCACGCAATGGGAAAAAGACCTGTGCCTTGCGCCGCGCAGATGGCCGTCAGTCAGCGCCAAGGGCCGTTGCGCGTTGGTAGGCCGGGCGCGCGTGTATCATCTCGACGAATTTGGCCAGACGCGGGAAGTCCTTGGCCCGGTCCTGACGCATGGCAATCTCGGCAGGAAAGCTGAGCATGATGTCGACAGCCGACAAGTCATCAAGCACGAAGTGCCCCGACGGGCGCAGAATGTCGTTCATGTACCCGTAATGGGCGTCAAGCTGCTCGGTGATCCGGGGATGCAGGGGCGCACCGGCCTCTCCCAGTCGCGAGACATAGAGGTTCAGCAGGATCGGCGTCATCGCCGACCCTTCGGCAAAATGCATCAACTCAAGATGGGTGACATAGGCGGGTGTGTCCCGCGGCGGGACCATCTGCGGGGCAAACCGCGCGCAGATCATTTCGGTGATCGCAGCACTCTCGGTGATCAGCCGCCCGTCCATTTCGATCATCGGGGATTTGCCGAGCGGATGGATGTTTGTCAGCTCTCGCGGCGCCAGGTTGGTCTTGGCATCGCGGGTGTAGTGCCGGATCTGGTACTCCGCGCCCACCTCTTCCAAGAGCCACAGAATGCGGTGCGAGCGGGACCGGTTGAGGTGGTGCAATATGATCATGGCGTTAGAATGCCATGATAGCGGGCGGGTTAAAACCCGCCTTACGGGTCAGGGGGCGATGATGGCGGACGGATTTGAACAGATGGTGGATGAGGCTCTCGCCTTTTTCGCGGAGTTGGAGGCGAACAACACCAAGGCATGGTTTGAGCCGCAAAAGGCGCGCTACAAGGATCAGGTTGCGGACCCTGCGGGGTTCTTTGCCGATCTGCTGGCCGAAGATATCGCCCGGATCACGGGCAAGCCGCACACACCCAAGGTCTTTCGCATCTACAGGGATGTGCGCTTTTCGAAGGACAAGACGCCGCTCAACACCCACCTGCACGTGATGTGGCAGCCCGCGGATCAGGATGCCCTCGCACCGTCCTGGTTCTGGGGGCTGAGCCGCCAGTATTTCATCATGGGGATGGGCATCATGGGGCTGCAGGGCGCAAGCCTGACCCGCTATCGCGCCTTCGTCGACAATTGGGGCAGCGGCGTGCAGGACGCCTTGGCGCAGGCCAACACCTCGATCGGGGCCGAGATCAGCGATTGGGGGCCGGAGCCCCTGAAGCGGGTGCCAAAGCCTTACGCGCCGGATCATCCGCAGGGCGATCTGTTGAAACGCAAGGCGCTGGCCGTCAGTGCGCCGATGCCCGACAGCTGGCGCGAAACCGGGCTGATCAAGGCGACCGTGCAGCAAATCGAAGGGTTGATGCCGGTGTGGCAGATGTTTGATCGGCATTTGTGAGGGGCCGTGGCTTCGACTTGTCAGAGGTGGCTCTGACGCGCGGCCCTCAGGCAAAGCGCGGTTTCTGGTTTTCCTGAATGGGCATGTGGATGATGGCCGCAAGAATGCCAAAGACCACTGCGGCCCACCACATCGGGATATAGCTTTGGTAGAGATCAAAGATCCGGCCACCCAGCCAGGCGCCCGAAAAGCTGCCAAGCTGATGGCTGAAAAACACCAGCCCGGCCAGCGTCGACAAATAGGTCAGCCCTTGCGTCTGCGCGACCAAACCCAGGGTCAGCGGCACGGTGGAGAGCCACAAGAGCCCCATCACTGCCGAAAAGACGTAGATGCCCATGGGCGTTACCGGTGTGAGGATGAACACGGTGATGACGAAAGCGCGCGCGAGGTAGATGCCCGCCAGCACGTTTTTCTTTGGCAGGACCTGGCCGCTCCAGCCCGACAGGAAGGAACCGGCGATGTTGAACAACCCGATCAGCGCCAGCGACCAGCCCCCGACGAGGGCTGGCATGCCCAGATCGGTAATGTAGGCGGGCAGGTGGGTTCCGATAAAGGCCACATGAAATCCGCAGACAAAAAACCCGAAGAACAGGCACAGGTAACTGCGGTCAGAAAATGCGCCCTTGATGGCCGCGCCGAAAGCCCCCGCGCCTTGAGATGCCGCCGTGGGTGAGGACACGCGCGACACAAAGATCAGAAACGGCAGGATCGCGACAAAGCTCAGGCTGATCAGGATGATGGTCTGCTGCCACCCGAAATAGTTGATCATGGCGGATGTTGCCGGGGCGGCGGCAAACATCCCCAGCGAGGCGGCCGCCGTGCCAAGCCCCATCACAAAGCTGCGTTGCTTGTCTGTGACAACCTTGCTGAGTGCGGCGATCACCACCGGAAAGGAACAAGCACCCGTACCGATGCCGACGATGACCCCCGAAAAGATGAAAACCGAAGGAGTCATCACCGATCCGCGCAGGAAAAACCCCAAGGCTGCACAGATTGCGCCAAAGGCAAGCACGCGGGCTGTGCCATATCTGTCGGCGGCCATGCCCGCGAAAGGCTGCGTGCATCCCCAGGCGAGGGCCTGCATTGCCACGGAGAGCGAGAAAACCTCGCGCCCCCAGCCCAGATCCGCGGACATGGGTCCCAGAAACACACCGAAGGTTGCCGAAAACCCGAACCCGAGAAAGGCGATCATGCAGCCCGCCAGAACGGCCGCGTTCACGGAAGATCTGGAACGATCCTTTGCCTCGATCATGTCGCCTCGCCGGAGTGAAGTTTGATGTTGTCCAACACTTTGCCAAGCACAACGTGCTGACAAGGATTTATTGCCCGAACTCTGCTGCAAGGCCAGGCCACCTTTGGCGTGCAGTCATTTCACGGCAAAACACCAGACTGAATGACCGCAAAAAAAGCCCCGCAAGGGCGCGGGGCTTTTCCTGAATTCTCAAAGTCAGTCAGACTTATTGCGGAATGTCGCCTTCGATGCCTTCGACATAAAAGTTCATGCCAGCCAATGTGCCATCATCTGCCGTCTCGCCCTCTGCCAGCCACGCGGAACCGTCCTGCTTGTTCAGCGGTCCGGTGAACGGGTGGTACGACCCGTCCGCAATCGCGGCCTTCATCGCCAGCGCTTCGGCTTTGACGTCTGCGGGAACGGCATCCGTGATCTCTCCGATGCCGACCATGCCTGCGCCAATACCGTCCCATGTGTCGGTGCTGACCCATGTTCCGTCCATCACCGCCTTGGTGCGGGCAATGTAATAGGGGGCCCAGTCGTCGATGATCGACGAGACGCGCGGGAAGGGCGCATATTGGATCATGTCCGAAGCCTGGCCGAATGTGACCACATTCCCGGCCTCCTGCGCGGCGGCCTGTGGCGCGGTGGAGTCCGTGTGTTGCAAGATCACATCCGCACCCTGTTCGATCAGAACCTTGGCGGCATCGGCCTCTTTGGCCGGATCAAACCAGGTGTAGACCCAGATGACCTTGAACTCGACATCCGGGTTCACCTTGGCCGCGTGGATATAGGCCGAGTTGATGCCCCGGATCACTTCGGGGATCGGGAAGGATCCGATATAGCCAATGGTGTTGGTCTTGGTCATCTTGCCCGCAATGTGGCCCTGAATGGCGCGACCTTCGTAGAAGCGTGCCGAATAGGTCGACACGTTGTCCGCACGCTTGTAGCCGGTGGCATGCTCGAACTTCACATCCGGGAACTTGGCCGCGATGTTGATTGTCGGGTCCATGAACCCGAAGGACGTGGTAAAGATCAGGTCGGCCCCGTCCAGCGCCATCTGCGTCATCAC
>CAYGQZ010000106.1:0-13177 GCA_964352055.1 uncultured Rhodobacterales bacterium | reverse complement strand
GCGCCTTAGTCGCTGAAAAGAAAGCGGAAATCGCGTCCATGCAAGAGGACGCCAAGGCCCTCGACACCCAGTTGACGGACGCGCTCGCCTACATCCCCAACCTGCCCGCAGACGATGTGCCTGACGGCGCGGACGAGGATGACAACGTCGAAGTCACCCGCTGGGGCACGCCCCGCAGCTTTGATTTCACACCCAAAGAGCACTTTGAAATCAGTGCCGTCGCGCCCAACATGGACTTCGAAACAGCCGCCAAAACCTCCGGCAGCCGCTTCGTGATGCTCAAAGGATCCGTCGCCCGCATCCACCGCGCGCTGGCGCAATACATGATCAACACCCATGTGGATCAAAACGGCCTGACCGAGGTCAACACCCCCGTCATGGTCCGCGACGATGCCATGTATGGTACTGATAAACTTCCCAAATTTGGCGAAGACAGCTACCGCACCGAAGAGGGCATGTGGCTGATTCCCACCTCCGAAGTCCCCCTGACTTACTCCGTCGCGGGCGAAATCCTCGAGCAAACCGCGCTCCCCATCCGCCTCACCGCCCACTCGCTCTGCTTCCGCTCCGAGGCAGGCAGTGCCGGCCGCGACACCTCCGGCATGCTGCGCCAACACCAGTTCGAAAAGGTCGAAATGGTCTCGATCACCCATCCCGACGACAGCGACGCCGAACAAAAGCGTATGCTCCGCTGTGCCGAAAGCCTGCTGGAAGCCCTTGATATCCCTTACAGAACTGTCGTTCTCTGCACAGGCGACATGGGCTTTGGCGCGCGCCGCACCTATGACATCGAAGCGTGGTTGCCCGGCCAGAACACCTACCGCGAGATCAGCTCCGTCTCCACCACCGGCGACTTTCAGGCCCGCCGGATGAACGCCCGGTTCAAGCCCGCCGACGGTGGCAAGCCGCAATTCGTGCACACCCTGAACGGCTCCGGCCTCGCCGTGGGCCGCTGCCTGATCGCGGTGCTGGAAAACGGCCAGAACGCCGACGGATCGGTCAGCCTGCCCGCAGTGCTGTCCCCATATCTGGGTGGAAAAACAACACTTTACCCTGACGGATCGCTCGGCTGATCCTCAGACCAGCCGCGTGTCGATCTCTTCATTGACCAGCGCCTGCCACCCCGCCACGTCCAGAAGCTTCAGGCTTCTGGGCCGGTAATCCCCGACGCCATTGACCCGCTGAAGGGCCAGCGCATTGATGTCCGCAATCGCGGTCCGGTCCGGCCCCGTCCGCCAGAACCATCCGCGCTTGCGATCGAGGTTGGTCAGCGGGCCTTTGTAATCATCTGATTTTACGTCCAGATTTGAAGGCAGTGTGACATTCAATCCCGCGATCTTGGCCCCTTCGACAATCCACGCCAGCGTCCTGTTGCCGATCTGCCGTTTCGCACCACTGCCACCGATCATCCCGTGATCACCGGGGAACCACTCCTGGCGATACCGCGCCCCGCCCGTGCTGTCCGGGCCTGCGGTCTTGTTCAATTCACGCAAATTGACCCATTCCGTGTGCCGGTAGAGCTTGCGCTGTTCGTCCAGCCCAATGGCGTGCCGTCCCGACTGGACCATGCTGGACAGTTCAAGATCGTGGAAGCCGTGCCCTTCCGGGATGACCCCCAACTGGCTCAGTACACCCGGAATGCCATTTGCCCCAACGGTGTCAAATATGCCAAGATATGCGATTTCGATCGGCGCACCGGCGGGCTTGACCTTGCGTTCCCGCCACAGGCGCTCGTCCTCGGTCGTGTAGAAATCGGGGGATTTTTCCGCTCTGAATTCAAGGCTTTGCTCGGTTGCGGGCTTTGTGCTGCTGTCCGTATCGCGATAGCGGTGCATCGCCTTGTTGATGTCGCTTTCCTTGCTGACAATACCGGATGCCCGGACCATCCCCGCAAGCGAACGGGCGGTGTATGCGCCGCGCGAAAAGCCGAAGATAAAGATCTTGTCCCCCGCTTTATAGTTGTCGCAAATGAATTTGTAGCCTTCACGAATGTTGAGTGTCAGGCCCCGGCCCAACGCCCCACCACGCCATTTGTCAATCAGCTTGCCAATCGATTTGGCGTCGTTGTCCGCTCCAAGACCTTCGATATAGTGCGGATTTACGTCGTCAGGTGCTTGAGCTTCCAATGCCTGAAAGATACGAGCAACATTTGTGTCGTGCTCGGTGCGATCCTTGTTGTTCCAGGTGCCGTCGCAGAATATGGCTATGGATGTCATGTGGCCTCCAACCCCTTGAAAAATATAATGATGCAATAGCTTATTCGAAAATCGTACTCTGATTGAAAAATTTGTAAACGGTGGAAAACCATGCCTTTGCTTGTTCTGATCCTGACCATTGCCTTTGTGATATCACCGATCTGGGTGCCTGATTTTGGCGGATTTGACGCGGATCAGTTTCCGATCCCGCAAGACAACCCGCCGGTCCAGCCTGCGGGCTACGCCTTTGCCATATGGGGTCTGATCTATGTCTGGTTGGTCGTTGGCAGCGTCTTTGGCCTTTGGAAACGCAGGACGGACCCGGCGTGGGGGCCGATGCGTATTCCGCTGGCACTCTCCATGGCTGTCGGTGCAATCTGGTTGCCGGTGGCCGTGCTCAGCCCGATCTGGGCGACGGTTCTGATCTGGGCGATGCTGGGTCCGGCGCTCTGGGCCCTGTGGCGTTCGCCTCAGGTCGACAGATGGGCGGCCGCCTGGCCCATCGGGCTCTATGCAGGCTGGCTCAGTGCCGCGAGTTGCGTTGCCATTGGTTTGCTGTTGGGGGGGTATGGGTGGACAGATGGCGTGACTGCCGCCTGGATCATGATAGCCGTAGCTTCAGGCCTGGCTTTTGCCGTGCAAATGCAGGTGCGTCACGTGCCAACGTATGGATGCGCCGTCATATGGGCTCTGGTTGCGATTGTCGTGCAGAATGGGACAGATTTATTATCCGTAAGTGCCATCGCGCTTGCAGGTGCTGCAGTGATGACGTGGACTACATTCAAGACCGGCGCCGGAAAATGAACCATTTTCCGGCTCGGATTTTGACTCAAAATCCGCTGCCGCCCTTTGACGTTCGCGGGAAAACGTACCGTTTTCCAGCCCTTTTCCGTATCGGAAAAGGATCAGGTCCGACGTCCGTCAATATGTTTGCGCAGTTTGGAGGGTGGTGCTTTCTTGCGTCCCTTGTAGGGGTTCGCATCGTTTTGGCCTCGCATGAATAGCCGGATCGGCGTTCCGGGCATGTCAAAGTCCAACCGCAGACCGTTCACCAGATAGCGGCTATAGCTTTCGGGCACCTTGTCGGGATGCGAACACATCACCACAAAGCCCGGCGGACGCGTCTTGGCCTGGGTCATGTAGCGCAACTTGATCCGCTTGCCTTGCGGTGCAGGCGGTGGATGCGCCTCGACCATGCCCAGAAGCCAGCGGTTCAGCTGCGCCGTTGTCACGCGCCGGTTCCACACATCGTAGGCCCCCAGAATGGCATCATGCAGCCGATCCAACCCGCGACCGGTTTTCGCGGATACTGTAACCAGCGGAGCGCCGCGCAACTGCGGCAAAAGCCGCTCAAAGCTTTCCTTCAGATCGCGCAATTTGACCTGCTTGTCGTCCTCAATGTCCCACTTGTTGACAGCGATCACTACGGCGCGGCCTTCCCGCTCGGCCAGATCTGCGATCCGCAAATCCTGTTGCTCAAATGGGATCGCCGCATCCAGCAAGACCACCACAACCTCGGCAAACTTCACCGCGCGCAGACCATCCCCAACGCTCAGTTTCTCCAGCTTTTCCTGAACCTTGGCCTTTTTGCGCATGCCTGCCGTGTCAAAAATGCGCATCGGGGTCTCGCCCCATGTCGTGCGCAGCGAAATCGCGTCGCGCGTGATCCCCGCCTCAGGGCCTGTGAGCAGCCGGTCTTCGCCGACGATCTTGTTGATCAGTGTCGATTTGCCAGCGTTCGGGCGCCCCACAACTGCGACCTGCAGGGGTTTGGCCTCTGTGGGCACAGAAACGAAATCCTCGTCGTCCTCGTCAACAGACACATCCACCTCAGGTGCGTCATCGGCCGCCTTTTCAGCATATTTATCGGCCAGAGGCTGCAGTTGCGCATAGAGGTCCGTCAGGCCTTCTCCATGCTCGGCCGACAGGCGGATCGGCTCGCCCAGACCAAGAGAGTAAGCCTCGATCAGACCGGCATCCGCTGCGGCCCCTTCCGCCTTGTTGGCCGCCAGCAACACGTGCGTCGCCCGCTTGCGCAGGATTTCGGCAAAGATCTGGTCTGTCGGTGTCACACCAACCCGGGCATCGATCATGAACAGGCACACATCCGCCATATCCACGGCCCGCTCGGTCAACCGGCGCATCCGGCCCTGCAGGCTGTCATCGGTCGCTTCCTCAAGCCCTGCGGTGTCGATCACCGTGAACTTCAGATCGGCCAGTCGCGCGGCACCCTCGCGCAGATCACGCGTGACGCCGGGCTGGTCATCAACGAGGGCCAGGCGTTTGCCAACGAGGCGATTAAAAAGCGTCGACTTACCCACATTGGGCCGTCCGACAATGGCGAGGGTCATGGACATTTTGCGTACCGGAAATCAGATCAAGCGCGGCACATAGACCATATGCAACGAAACGGAAAGGACCGAAAAGCGCCAGACGCCCCTCAGCGATAGGCCACAAGCTGACCATCGCGCGAGACGATGTACAGGGTTTGCCCTGCCACAACCGGTGACGTCGACGCCCCGCTCACAATCTCGGTTGTGCCCAGAAGCGCGCCGGATTTCGGGTCAAAGCTGCGGATGACCCCATCAGAAGAGCCAACCAGCAACCGCCCGCCCGCCAGAACGGGTCCGTGATGGGCAAAAACCTCGGCAACCCTACGCGGTCTGTCCTTGACGAAATTCGGCAACCTTGTGCCCCAGATGCGCGATCCGTCCGTTCCATTCAGACGCAAAAGCTCATTGCGGTCACTGATCAGGAACACACTTCCACCCACCGGCACGATATTGCTGATCGCGCCTTCATTGGCGCTCCAGATCCGAGCACCGCTGCCTGCGTTCACCGCCACCGTCCGTCCCGATTGGTTGCCCGCATATATGACGCCGTTGGCCTCGATGGGCTGGCCCGTCACATCGCCGATATTGGCAAGCGCGCGCCCCCTGCGTTCTCCAAGAACCGACGCATCCCAGCGCCGCAAACCGCCCTGACGGAAAACGGCCTGCATTTCACCAGATCCAAAAGCAAACACAACCAGATCATCAGCCAGGATCGGGGCCGGTGCACCCAGCACGTTCGACGGACTTTCGGCAGCGGCAATCTGCCACTGCATACGCCCGTCTGACTTGTTGATGGCCCAACCGGTCTGGTCCCCGGCAATGACATAGAGCAGATTGCCAAAGATCATGGGCGCGCCGGCACCTGTCGTCTCAAGGTTCTGCGTCCAGAGTGTGGCGCCCGAAGTTGCATCCAGCGCTGTGACGGCGCCAAATCCACTGGCCACGTAAAGCACATTGCCTTCGACCGCCAACCCGCCGCCCGTGGCGTCGGTTTCATCGGCCCCGTCCGGCAAGATATTGCGCTGCCACAGGACCGTGCCCGACGTTGAAACGGCCGACACAAGGGTCAGCGCATCCAGAGTAAAGATGCGGCCCCCGGACACCACCGGGTCGGCGATGATGCGATGCCTGCGGCTGTCGCCTTGCCCGATCCCCACGCTCCAGACCGGCGTGAGTGACGTGGACAGGCTTGGATTGTCCGTGCGGAAGGCCCGCGTTCCAGGATTTTGCGCCGCGTTCGCATTGGCCACCTGACCCGGAAGACGAATGTCGGGCGCTGCGTTGACCGGTTGTGCCACAGTGACGGGTGCATCGGTCTCTTCGTTTGAAAACGCGGCCGAAATCGGCTCTCGCTTGCCGGGCAGAATGACATCGCGCTCGGTACAAGCGGCGAGAAACGTCGCGACAGCCAAAAGCGCTCCGACCGACACAAAACGCGGGCACGCCCAACGCGGCGCAAGCGGGTCCGTTCCCGCAGGTATACGTGTGTCAGCCATGTCGCAGCCCTTATTCAACAGCCGCGTCTGCGGTACCATCCACCGTCAGCGCGCCCCCCAGCGCCACAATTGCCTGTAGGGCACGGCGTTGCAAGCCCGCGGTCGCCTCGGCGTCCTCGATGATCATGCGGAACCGCCCGATCGCTGCGTCCGTGTCGCCGGTTTCGATGTCGATCAGGGCCAGTTGTTCTTCGGCAAGAACCCGCAGCGTCCCGCCTGGTGCGGCCAAGGATTCGAACCCGCTGCGACGTTCGGCAACGTCCATTGTATCGGTTTGCAGGGTCAGCGCCTTGAAGGTCGCGACCTGACGGTAGATCAGCGGGACATCTGCATTCAAGGCAACGCTGTTCAGCGCCTCCACCGCGCCATCGATTTCGCCCGCTTCCGTCTGCACACCGGCCTTCATGAAAGCCAGGATCGCAGCGCCCTGCGGCGTGCCTGCCTCGATGTTGGCAAAGGCAGCCGCGCGCCCGGCATCAGCATCAAGGCTGAGCCCGGCCAGCATCGCATCGCCAAGGGCTTCGGCCTGTGCCACGGCTTGCGCGCGCTGATACTCTCTGAAACCCGCGGCCCCCACAATGAGCACGATAAAGAAGACCGCGATCCAGCCATAGCGCCGCAGATACCCATACAGGCGATCCCGGCGGACCTCTTCGTTGACCTCTTCAATAAAGCTGTCGGTGTTGCTCACGCCCGCGCTCCTCTTTCCGGACCAAGACTGGCGGTCCCACACTCGATTTCAAATCCCTCTTATCGCGCCGCTGCGGTCAAGCCAAGGGCAACAAAAACCGACGACACCTGCGACATTTGAGGGCCATTGCGGATTTTTGCCAAAAAAAGTAATCTGAACTGGTTAGTTCAGTCGTAAAAGCCATTAAGTAACATTGCCAGGCTGCCGTCGGTGGTCGTCGATTCTGTCAGGAAAGAACGCAGATGCGCATTTTGTCATTCATCTTCGCCATTGTCGCGGCCGCCGGGATTTACCTTTGGGTGATCGAGCGGGACAGCACACTGGCCTATATCGACGAAAACCTGAAGCAGAACGCGGATGCCGGCGCGGACGCCCCGGAAGCGGATGTGGTGCAGGAAACCGCAGCGGCCGAACCGTCTGACGCGATCAAGGTTGTCGCGCGGCGGTCCATTGCCCGTGAAATTGACAGCGCCGTCATTCTTCGGGGACAGACTCAGGCCATCCGCCAAGTGGATGTGCGTGCCGAAACCACATCGACGGTTTTATCCCCCCCGCTTCGCAAAGGCTTGTTCGTTGAGGAAGGACAGCTTCTTTGCCGTCTTGACCCCGGTGCACGGGCGTCGACCTTGGCCGAAGCGCGGGCGCGCGTGGCCGAAGCGATTGCGCGCAAGACCGAGGCCGAAAGCCGGGTGCCCGAAAGCCAGGCCCGCGTGGCCGAAGCGCAAGCGCGCCTGGAAGAAGCCCGCGTCAACCAGACGGCAGCAACCAGCCTAAGCGCTGGCGGATTTGCCTCCGAGACACGGGTCAAGAATACGCAAGCGGCCTTTGCGGCTGCCGAGGCGGCGCTGGAGGCGTCCCGCGCGGGCGTGATCGGTGCCAAATCGGGAATTGAGTCGGCGCAGGCCTCGATCGAGAGTGCCACGGCAG
Organism: uncultured Rhodobacterales bacterium; assembly: GCA_964352055.1. Classification (GTDB taxonomy): domain Bacteria; phylum Pseudomonadota; class Alphaproteobacteria; order Rhodobacterales; family Rhodobacteraceae; genus Tateyamaria. Next base: position 5,535 of record CAYGQZ010000106.1, on the reverse strand, counting down.
GCGTTGCCGCCGCCGAGACTGAATTCGAGCGGCTTGAAATTCATGCGCCCTTTGCCGGCCTTCTGGAAAGCGATACCGCCGAACTGGGCAGCCTGCTGCAGCAAGGTTCGCTCTGCGCCACAATCCTTCAACTCGATCCGATCAAACTGGCGGCCTACGTTCCCGAAACCGAAGTCGAACGGGTTCGTGTCGGCGCACCCGCGACCGCCACGCTTGCGGCTGGCGGCGGTCAGGTCAACGGCGTGGTCACGTTTCTAAGCCGGTCTTCGGACCCGACCACACGCACCTTTCTGGTCGAAATAGAAGTGCCAAATCCCGACCTTGCGATAAGGGACGGGCAGACTGCCGAAATCCTGATTTCCGCGGAAGGGGCCAAGGCGCATCTGTTGCCCGCATCGGCCCTGACCCTGAACGAAAACGGTCAGATCGGATTGCGCGTGCTGTCGGAAAACAATGTGGTTGCGTTCCTGCCTGTCACCGTTTTGCGCGATACAATTCAGGGCATCTGGCTGACCGGCCTGCCGGACGAAATCAACGTGATCGTGGTTGGGCAGGAATTCGTGACCGCAGGTGTCACCGTCGCGCCCACCTTTGAGGAGCAAACGCAATGACCGGCGTTGTCGATTGGGCCGCCTCCCGTGCCAGGATGGTTCTGGCCTTCATTGTCCTGTCCCTGACTGTCGGCTCGGTTGCCTATATCAGCCTGCCCAAGGAGGGTGAGCCGGATATCGAGATCCCGACACTGATCATCTCGGTGCCGTTTCCGGGCATATCTGCCGCGGACAGCGAAACCCTTCTGGTGCAGCCGATGGAGACGGAACTGTCCGATCTCGACGGGTTGAAAAAGATGACGGCCACCGCCGCCGAAGGCTATGCCAACGTCGTGCTGGAATTCGAATTTGGCTGGGACAAGACCAAGGTCATGGCCGATGTCCGTGATGCCATGGACAGCGCCGAGGCCGACTTCCCCTCGGGCTTTGAGCAATACTCGCTGGATGAATTCAATTTCTCGGAATTCCCGATCATCATCGTGAACCTGACCGGACCCGTCCCGGAGCGGACGATCACACGCGTTGCCAAGGACTTGCAGGACGACATTGAATCGCTGGATGCGGTCCTTGAGGCCAGTATCGTCGGCAGCCGGGACGAAATGGTCGAGGTCATCATCGACCCCTTGCGGCTGGAAGCCTATAACGTGACCGCGGGCGAGTTGATCACGGTTGTCCAGAACAACAACCAGCTTATCGCCGCTGGCGAAGTGGAAACCGCCCAAGGCACGTTCGCGGTCAAGATCCCCTCGTCCTTCAGCGAAACCCGCGATATCTATGGATTGCCTGTCAAAACCAACGGGGATCGCGTGGTCACGCTTGGCGATCTGGCCGAGATCAACCTGACCTTCGAAGACAGACTGTCGACAGCCCGGTATGATGGTACCGATACCGTCGCCTTGCAGGTGGTCAAACGCAAGGGCTTCAACCTGATCGACACGGCAACTGCGGTCAAGGCGCTGGTCGCCGAACGCTCTGCCGAGTGGCCCGAAGGACTGAAAGCCGCGGTCGAGGTTGGCACATCCAATGACCAAAGCCGGGTCGTGGACTCCATGGTCAAGCAATTGCAGGGCTCGGTCTTTACAGCGATTGCCCTCGTGATGCTGGTTTCGCTGGCCGCGCTTGGGCCACGCGCCTCGCTCTTGGTCGGCTTTGCCATTCCGACATCGTTCCTTCTTTGCTTTGTGCTGTTGGCGATCATGGGGATTTCGATCTCGAACATCGTGATGTTCGGTCTGATCCTGTCCGTGGGGATGCTGGTCGACGGGGCGATCGTGGTTGTCGAATATGCGGACAAGCGCCAGCAGCAGGGCGTGGGGCCCATGCAATCCTATGTGGATGCCGCCAAACGGATGTTCTGGCCTGTCGTTTCCTCCACGGCCACAACGCTGTGTGCGTTCCTGCCGATGCTGTTCTGGCCGGGTGTGCCGGGTCAGTTCATGGGCATGTTGCCGGTCACGCTGATCTTTGTTCTTTCCGCGTCCCTGATCGTCGCGCTGATCTACCTTCCTGTGATGGGCGGTGTGCTGGGCCGGAGCACAAACTGGTTTTCGGGGCAGAATATCCGTATTGCACGTTTGCCCATTCTTGCGCACGTGATGCTTTTCCCGCTGGCGGGTCTGTTCATCGCGTCCGCGGCGGGGCTGGGCCCCCTTCAGGCCAACATCATGGCCGCTTTTGCCAGCATGGATCAGCAAAATACCTTCGGGTCAGTCCTGCCGACCTTCTTATCCGTCTTTGTCAATGGATTGGGAATGGCCACCCTGGTCGGGTTTGCCTTGTCCGGCATCATACTCGCCCTTTTGTCCGTCACGGCCGTGTTCCTGCGGTTCGGATGGGCCGGGATCTGGGCCAGCCGAAAAGTCTTTGGCAAGCGTGAGGCACATATTGCGTCCGGTTATCAACGCTCGGGCTTCGGCTATGTCATCCAGGGCATTGTCGGCAATCCGGTGATGCCCATTGTCATGGTGGGCCTCGTCTTTGTCTTTGTCGGAACCACGCTGATCTATTTCATGAACAACAACAGAGGCGTGGAGTTCTTTGTCGAGACAGAGCCGGAAGAGGCGATTGTCTATGTTCTGGCACGCGGCAACCTGAGCCTCGATGAAAAAGACACTTTGCTGCGGCAGGCAGAACAGGTTGTCCTCGATCATCCCGGCATCTCGAGTGTCTTTGCCTTTGCGGGCAGTGGCGGACTGAACGCCAACACGGGCGGGGCCTCCTCGCCCAAGGATACGATCGGGCAGGTCCAGCTCGAGACAATTCCCTGGGAAGAGCGTCCCGACTCGAACGAACCTTGGTTCACAATTCCGCTGATCAATCACACGGTCATGCACAAGGTCAAAGCCGAAGAGTTTGACGGTGACACCGTCATGGATGAATTGACCGCCGAGCTGGCCAAGATCCCGGGCATCAAGACCGAAGTGCTAAACCTGAGCCGTGGCCCGGCCAGTGGCAAGCCCGTGCACCTGCGGATCAAGGGCAACGACTGGGAACGCCTGATCGAGGTCGCAGGTGATGCGCGCGCGAAATTCGACGCCACACCCGGTCTGATCACCATTGAAGACACACGCCCCCTGCCTGGTATTGACTGGCAGATCGACGTGGATGTGGAAAAAGCCGGTCGTTACGGCGCGGATGTGGCCACCGTGGGTGCCATGGTGCAACTGGTCACACGCGGCCTGCTGCTGGATACCATGCGGGTGGACAGCTCCGACGAAGAGATCGAGATCCGCGTGCGCCTGCCCGAAGAAGATCGCGTCTTGTCGACGCTGGACACGCTGAAGGTGCGCACCAGCGATGGGCTCGTACCACTGGCCAACTTCATCAGTCGCACCCCCGTGGCCGAACTGGCTCAGATCAATAGGATCGATCAAAAGCGGTATTTCGATGTGAAAGCCGATGTGACACCGGGCCTGCAAAAGCTGGTCGAGACCGTTGACGTCGATGGCACCGAGGTGGAACGGATTGTGGCAACGCTGCGGCCCGCGCAGGGCGGCGAAATTGTGGCAGCAGACCAGACGCAATACGACGTGCTGGCTGTCGAAGAGGCCGGTGTAGGGCGGGACCTTTCCGCCGAGCTGGAAAGCGGCGGCCTGCGGATGCTTCCCGTGAACGCCAATGAGCGGATCGCACTGCTAACGGAATGGCTGAATACAAACCCGTTTGGTCCGGGCTTTGAGACCGAGTGGACCGGAGATCAGGAGGACCAGGCCGAGTCGGGTGCCTTCCTGATGAAAGCCTTTGCAGGTGCCCTGGGCCTCATGTTCATCATCCTTCTGGCGCAGTTCAACAGTGTCTATAACGCCTTGCTGGTGCTGGGGGCCGTGGTTCTGTCCACGGCAGGCGTATTGATCGGCATGCTGGTCATGCAACAACCGTTTTCCATCATTATGACCGGCACAGGCATTGTCGCCCTCGCCGGTATCGTGGTGAACAACAATATTGTTCTGATCGACACCTATCAGGAATACGAAAAATACATGCCCCGGATTGAGGCGATCATCAGAACGGCACAAGACCGCATTCGGCCTGTCTTGCTTACGACGATCACAACGATGGCTGGCCTCGCCCCAATGATGTTCGGTCTCAGCCTCGATTTTGGCGATGGGGGCTATACTGTCGACAGCCCGACAGCGTTATGGTGGAAACAGCTTGCGACGGCTGTGGTCTTTGGCCTTGGCATCGCAACGGTTTTGACACTGATCGTCACACCGTCCCTGCTGGCCATGCGGATCTGGGTGGTGACCTATGCCGTATGGACAAGCCAGTTGCTGGCCAAACTGTCGCTGGGACGGGCCAGTGCGGCCGCCCGCGACTGGGCTCTGGTGCGCAAGGCAAGCCTGATGCAAAACCAGGAAATCATCTGGGATGTCGACGAAGTCGAGATACCGGAGCGGCCAAGGCAAGAGGCCCCGCAACCCGCAGCGCCCCTGAGAGCCGCCGAGTAAGCGCGCATCACATTGATACGACAACACGACAAAAGGCCGGGCGATCCACCCGGCCTTTTGTCGTGACGCGTTACGGGACGGTGGGCGGGGCGTCTTTGCGGCGCAGCCGTCAAAGAGCGCCGTGCACCGTCACACCGCCTCATCTGATTGCTGACGGTACCAAAGCTGGGCATAGCGCCCCTCCTTGGCCAGCAATGCCTCATGGGTGCCGGTCTCCACAATCTCGCCCTGCTCCAGCACGACGATGCGGTCGGCCTCGGCAATCGTGCTGAGACGGTGGGCAATGGTCAGCACCGTCCGGCCCTGCCCCGCCCGGACCAGAGCATCCTTGATCTCTTGCTCGGTTTCGCTGTCCAGTGCACTCGTGGCCTCATCCAGCAACAGGATTGGCGGGTCTTTCAGCAAGGTGCGGGCGATGCCGACGCGCTGCTTCTCCCCGCCCGACAGTTTCAGCCCGCGTTCGCCAACGGTGGTGTCATAGCCGTCCGGCAATTGCTTGATGAACTCATGGATCTGAGCTGCTTGGGCCGCGGCCTCGATCTCGGTTTGGGTGGCACCGTCCCGTCCGTAGGCGATGTTGTACCGGATCGTGTCATTGAAGAGCACGGTATCCTGCGGCACGACGCCGATGGCCGCATGCAGGCTGTCCTGGGTCACATCGCGGATGTCCTGCCCATCGATGCGCAAGGCACCGCCGCCCACATCGTAAAACCGAAACAGCAGTCGTCCGATGGTGGATTTGCCCGACCCTGTGGAACCGACAATGGCCACCATTTCGCCCGGTTCCGCCACCACGGACACGCCCTTGAGGATCGGCCGGGCCGCGTCATAGCCGAAATGAACGTCGTCCAGTTCCACGCGCCCGCCCTTGACCTTCAGCGGTTTGGCATCCGGCGCGTCGACGACTTCGGCCGGTTGCTCCAGCAGATCGAACATTTCGCCCATGTCCACAAGCGCCTGACGGATTTCGCGGTACACCGTTCCCAGAAAATTCAACGGCATGGTGATCTGGATCATGTAGGCGTTGACCATCACGA
>CAYGQZ010000105.1:0-13182 GCA_964352055.1 uncultured Rhodobacterales bacterium | reverse complement strand
AGCACGTTGAACTTCGGCTTGAGCTGCTTGATCAGGTTCTGCTCCAGCAGCAACGCTTCGGTTTCGGTCCGCGTCGTCAGGAACATCATCGATGCAGTCATCGAAATCATGCGCGCAATGCGTCCGCTGTGACCAGAGGGACGCGCATAGTTCGAGACCCGCGCGCGCAGGTTCCGCGCCTTGCCGACATAGAGGACGCGGCTTTCGCGATCGAGCATGCGGTAGACGCCGGGTGAGCTGTCGATCGTCTTCAAATAGGATTGAATGACCTCGTGCCCGAGAGGCACCTTTGTATCAACCTCCGGAGGTGTGGAATCAGAAGTGTTCGCCATTTGATTCGACTCTCCGTTGAGGTGTGGCTGCACCGATTGGACCGGCAGTGCAAGACCCGAGACATCCACCATTCCTGTGGATAAACCTAAGGACAAGTTCCGGGCTCATTGAAATTTCCCTTGTATTCTCGGCGCTTCATCAGTGTGCCTAAAAAACAGGCGGATAATTAAGTGTCTGTTTTAGCTAGTTATTTTTGCAGACCCCTCACAAGACACTGAAAACAAACGCCTTTTGGTAACGGTTTTGTAACGAAGTTTAACGCAGTGCAAAACTTACCTTGGGTTACTTACTCGACGCCCAACACATCCGGCGTTTCCCAGGCCAGATGCTGCCCGCCATCCACGCACAAAAGCTGGCCCGTGACGGCAGGCGCGTCCAGAAAATAGCCCAGTGCCGCGACGATATCAGACGGGTTTGCGCCGCGTTCCAAAACGGTCGCGGCGCGTTGTTTGGCGAAGTGTTCGGCGCTTTGGCGCCCGCCTTGCAGGGTTGGGCCAGGACCAATTGCGTTCACCCGGATGGATGGCGCCAAAGCCCGTGCGCTGGTTTGCGTCAACGCCCAAAGGCCCATTTTGGCGAGGGTGTAGGTCATGAATTCGGGCGTCAGCTTGCGCACCCGCTGATCCACCATGTTCAGGATCAGACCGGATGCGACAGGTTCGCCCATCTCGTCGTAATCCGGCGCAAGCCCTTGGGACGCCATCGCCTGGGTCAGGATAAAGGGCGCGCGCAAGTTGCTGTTTATGTGCCGGTCCCAGGACTCGCGTGTCGCCGTCTCCAGGCTGTCATGCTCAAAGATCGAAGCATTGTTGACAAGGCAGGTGATCGGGCAGTCCAGCGCACTCAAAGCCCGGTCAAAGAGCGCTTGAGTTGCCGCCTCGTTCAGCAAATCCGCCTGGTGTGCGAACGCGCGTCTGCCCAGCGCTTCGATTTCGGCAACCGTTTCCTTGGCCCCGCTGTCCGAGCTGGCGTAATGCACGACAACGTCATGGCCGCGTTTGGCCAGATAGACCGCCATGGCCCGGCCCAGTCTGTGCCCTGCCCCTGTTACAAGCGCGCCTGTCATCACAGTGTCCCCCTTAGTGGATGAGTAGAACAGCCAGATAGATCAGATAGAGCCCGGTCAAGATCACCCCCCAAAGCCGTGTGATATCCCGGCCCATATACACGAACGGGACCAGCAGAATGGACGCCCCCAGCATCACCCAAAGGTCGAAATTGAGGAATTCAGGAGCAACAGGAATCGGCCCGACAAGGCTGGCAATACCGATAATGGCCAGCAGGTTGAACATGTTCGACCCGATGACATTGCCCAGGGCAACGTCCGCTTGCCTGCGCAGCGCGGCCATCACGGTTGTCGCCAGTTCCGGCAGCGATGTCCCGACAGCCACCAGCGTCAGTCCGATGACCGTGTCGCTCACCCCATAGGTCTTGGCGATGATCGTGGCATTATCGACCAGCAGATCGGCCCCCAGTGGCAGACCGACCAGACCAAGGATCAGAAAAAGTGCAATTTTCCATCCCGGCAATTCGGGATCAACACCCTCAATCTCTTCTTCTTCGGCAGTTGCGGCCGCACACGCGGCACGGTGGCCATTTGCTTCGCGAGCGGAATCGTACAGCACATAGGCCAGCGCGCTCAGCAACACGATGGCGGCCATCCAGTCAAAGACGCCGCGAAACGCCAGTGCAATGAACAGCAGCGACGCGGCGATCATGTAGTTGAAACTCTTTTTTGTATCGCATTCCGACGTGTGCATGGTTGCAAGCAACGCAGGAATGCCCAACACCAGCAGGATATTGGCAGTATTTGAGCCAACCACATTCCCCATGGCGAGGCCCGGCGCGTTTTCCATTACCGCCTGAATGGAGATCAGCAACTCGGGCGCGGATGTGCCAAAGGCCACAATGGTCAAGCTGACGATGAGCGCAGGCACACCCAGCCGCAAGGACAGGTTCACCGCCCCTTTGACAAGGCTGTCACCCGCCAGCAGAAGGATAACAAGACCCAGTCCGCTCAGCGCCCACGGCATCATGGAGACCATCAGGATTTATCCTTGCCGCAGGAACAGGGGCCTTTGCCTATTCTGTACCGACCGCAGCTGCACTTGGCAGAGGACAAGCGTTTGCCCCCGATCCAATGCAGTTTCCCGAACATGGCCAGAACGCCCATGCAGACAAGAAACAGAACTACGACTTTTGTCATCATCTGTTACAGCCCAAACTGGGCATAAGCGGCCCGCTCTTCGATTGAACTGATCGCGTCATCCATCATCTGCGCACCAAAGCGCGCCAGAAACGGCTTGCGCACGCCGTAGCGCCGCATGCGGACCTTGTCACCGAACCGCTCCTTGAGCATCGGTTTGATGTGCCCGATGCCATCGATCAGACCAAGTTCCTTGGCCTTTTTGGCCAACCAGATTTCCCCGGTGAACAGCTCCGCCTCGGCATCAAGCTTGCCAGACCGACGTGTTTGAACATGGTCAATGAAATTGGTGTGAATGTCTTCCAGCAGGGTCTTGAGTCGGGCCACATCCTCTGGCTTTTCCGGCCGGAACGGGTCCATCATCGATTTGGATTTGCCCGCCGTATACACACGCCGCTCAACCCCTTGGCGGGCCAGAAACTCATGCGCGCCAAAGCCCGAAGAGATGACACCGATTGATCCGACCACAGACGACGGATCGGCATAGATCTCATCCGCCGCCGCGGCCAGCCAGTAGCCACCCGAGGCCGCCACGTCTTCGACAAAGGCAATCACGGGGATCTTCTTTTCCTCGGCCAGACGGCGAATACGCGATCCGATCAACGATGATTGCACCGGGCTGCCGCCAGGCGAGCTGATCTCGAGCGCGACAGCCACAGGTTTGCCGCGCGCAAACGCCTTTTCAATGACCGAGCCAAGAGCTTGGTCGTTCAGCGCACCTCGTGTGCCGCCAGCGATGACCCCCTGAAGCCGGATAACGGCCACGGTCGGGTCGGATTTCATGAATGGGATCCAGCGTTTCATCTCTGCCCATGTAGATTGCGTCATGGTGACAAACAAGCCTCGGCAACAAAGAGTTGCCGGGCATGGTGTCATTGCCGAATGCGCCAGCCCGTCTTGAAGATCCACCACACCGTGGCAAGGCACAGGGCCGTGAACCCGCCGATGGCCAGCAATGAAAGGGCAATCGGCACGTCCGCCACTCCGAAAAAGGCCCACCGGAACCCGGAAATCAGATAGACCACCGGGTTGAACATCGAAATGCTTTGCCAGACCGGTGGCAGCATCGAAATCGAATAAAACGATCCGCCGAGGAACACCAATGGCGTCACAATCAAAAGCGGCACAAGTTGCAACTGCTCGAAATTGCCAGCCCAGATGCCGATGATAAAGCCAAACAACGCAAAACTGACGCAGGTCAGGATCAGAAAGGCCGCCATCGCCAGCGGGTGCGCGATTTTGATATCAACAAAGAAAAACGAGGTGATCAGGATGATAATGCCGATAAACAATCCCTTGGTGGCCGCAGCGCCCACATAGCCCATCACGACCTCGAGAAAGCTTATGGGCGCCGACAGGACTTCGTAGATCGTGCCGATGAATTTTGGAAAGTAGATGCCGAAGGATGCGGCCGTAATCGACTGCGTCATCACCGTCAGCATGATCAGCCCCGGTACGATGAATGCGCCGTATTGCACCCCCTCCACCTCGTCGATCCGGCTGCCGATGGCCGCGCCAAAGACCACGAAATACAGCGATGTCGAAATCACCGGCGAGATGAGCGATTGCGCAATGGTTCTGAAGAACCGTGTCATTTCAAATGTATAGATCGCCCAGATTGCGGCCCAGTTCATGCCGTGTCCTCCGTATCCTTGTGCACAAGCGACACAAAGATGTCCTCGAGGCTCGATTGTCGCGTAACGACGTCGCGCAAAAGCAAACCCGCCGATGATACATCCGTGAGCAGTTGAGTGATGCCGGTCCGCTCCGCCTTGGTGTCATAGCGGTAGATCAAGGCCCAGCCGTCATTCGCCATTTCCAGGTCGTATTTTTCCAAGGCGGCGGGAATGTCGGTCAATTGGGCTGACACTTGCACTTCGAGCTGTTTTTGCCCCATGCGCACCATCAGCTTGTCCTTGTCCTCGACCAGAAGGATCTCTCCGTTGGCAATGACGCCGACGCGGTCGGCAATTGCCTCTGCCTCTTCGATGTAGTGCGTTGTCAGGATCGTGGTGACGCCGTCCTTGCGCAACTGCTCGACAATGGCCCACATGTCCTTGCGCAATTCGACATCCACGCCCGCAGTGGGTTCATCCAGAAACAGAACGCGCGGCTCATGGGCCAGTGCCTTGGCAATCAGTACCCGCCGTTTCATGCCCCCCGACAGCGTATGGATCGGGCTGTCGCGCTTGTCCCAGAGCGACAGCCGCCTCAGGATGCTTTCAACAGCTGCATCGTCGCGCGCCTTGCCAAAAAGGCCACGGGAAAAGCGGACCGTACTGATGACCCGCCCAAAAGGCTCCAGTGCGATTTCCTGCGGGACAAGGCCGATCAGGCTGCGTGCCGCCCGGTAGTCGGCGATCGTATCATGCCCGGCAACCGTCACTGTTCCCGATGTTGGCCGGGTGATGCCACAAATGGTCGAGATCAGCGTCGTCTTGCCTGCGCCGTTTGGACCAAGCAAGGCGATGATCTCGCCTTCTTCAATGTCCAGAGAAACGCTTTTGAGCGCCTCAAACCCGCCGTCATAGGTCTTGCGCAAATCCTTGATACTCAGAATTACGGGCATGGGTCCTCCGGCGTGCGCGACGGTTCGATCTTAATGCAGCACATGCATCGCCACCAGTGCCGAGCTTGCACACTGACCTGTGCGCAGGCTCAGTCCTTGCCCGTGAGGCGGCCCAACCAGCCTTTTTTGCCGCCCTCCTCCATCGTCTTTTCCTCGGGTGTGTCGGCGGGCCCTTCCAGCGTCTCCTGAAGGTTGGCAAAGAACTGATCCGCCATGCGTTTGGCAAATCCATCAATGATGCGGCTGCCCAGCTGGGCCAGTTTTCCGCCCACTTTCGCCTCGACATCATAGCTGAGCGCGGTGCCGCCCTCGGACGGGGCCATCTTGACGACGGCATCCCCTTTGGCAAAACCGGCAGCGCCGCCTTTGCCTTCGCCACTGATGGTCAGGCTTTCATTCTCGACCATCTCCGAGAGGGTGACCTGCCCTTTGAAGGTCGCTTTGACCGGGCCTACCTTTTGGACAACGGTTGCCTCGAACCCGTTTTCGGGATCGCCAGAAACCTCTGTCGCCCCGGGCACGCAGGACTTCAGGACCTCCGGGCTGAGCAGGGCTGCATACACATCCGATGGTGCGGCGGCGATCTGTCGAGTGTCGGACATTTTCATTGAAGCGCTCCCTTGGTGTCTTGCGCCTGTCATACCGCAGGATGCGGGCGCGCGCTATGTGCGATTACGCGTGACAGAGGCGCAGACCATGACTAGGTGATGTGCATGACGACCGCCCCGCAAAATGTGCCCGGCCTTGCAATTCTGTTTGTACTCGTCGGCGTGTTTTGTATTTCAATCAACGATATGCTGATCAAGCAACTTTCAGGTGACTACCCGTTACACCAGATTGTTTTTGTAAGGTCGGGCATCGGTATTCTGTTCAGCCTTGTGATTGTCCAGTTCGAAGGCGGATGGGGCATCCTGCGCACAAACCGGCCCTGGCTGCATACGTTGCGCGGCCTGCTGATCGTGATTGCAAACATGACATATTTCGTGGCGCTGGCGGTGTTGCCGCTGGCAGATGCAACGGCCCTCTTCTTTGCCGCCCCCCTGTTCATCACCATCCTGTCGATCCCCGTTTTGCGGGAAAAGGTTGGCCCGATGCGCCTGACGGCGGTTGCGGTCGGGTTTGCCGGGGTCGTCATCATGCAAAGGCCCTGGGCGGAGGCAAGTGAGCTGGACGTGAGCAGGATCGTTCTGCTGTTACCGGTCTTGTCGGCATTAACCTACGCCATAAACCAGTTGCTGACACGAAAACTGGGCGTTGCCAGCAAGGCCAGCGCGATGGCAGTGTATATTCAGGCCACATTCATTCTTACGTCCGTCCTGTTTTATCTTGTGGCGGGTGACGGACGGTTTGCAGAAGGCGCGACCAACGAATCCATTATCTTTTTGCTGCGCGCCTGGGTTTGGCCCGCAGACAGTGACATGTGGGTGTTTGCAGGGCTGGGCGTAAACTCGGCTATTATCGGCTATTGCCTGAGCCAGGCCTACCGGCTTGCAGATGCAGCGACGGTAGCGCCGTTTGAATATGTCGGACTGCCATTGGCGGTGATCTGGGGTTTTTTGATCTTTGGCGACATACCCGTGTTCGAGGTCTGGGTTGGCATTGCCCTGATCCTCGGGTCAGGGCTGTTTGTGTTCCTGCGCGAACGTCGAAAGGCGCGTATCGTGGCGCATGAACGTATCAAGGCCCGCCACTAGCGCAGGCGGAAAATGACACATTTTCCGGACCGTTTTCCGTTCCGGAAAACGCTACCCGTTGATCTCTATGACAACCTTGCCGGTGGCTCTGCGGCTGCGCAAAAGCTCCAGCCCTTCATTCGCCTGTTCCAGGGGCAGAACATGGCTGACGTGGGGCTTCAGCTTTCCCTGCGCATACCAGTCAAACAGCACCTCGAAACTATTCGTCAGAACCGATGGGTTCACCCGCATGTATCCCCCCCAATAGAACCCAAGCACAGACAGGTTCTTGACCAGCAGGATATTGGCAGGGATTTGCGGTACCGTTCCACTGGCGAACCCAAGGGGTAAAAGTCGCGCCTCCGGATTGCACGCGCGCAAGGCCGCATCAAAAAGCGCACCGCCCACCGGGTCATAAACCACATCCGCCCCGCCCAGCGCCTTGACCGCTACTCGCAAATCGACATGGTCGCTGTCCAGCAGGTGATCCGCTCCGGCCGCCTTGGCAATCGCGAGCTTTTCCGGCCCACGCGCACAAGCAATCACCTCGGCACCCATCAGCTTGCCCAGTTCCACGGCCGTCAGTCCGACACCGCCCGAAGCCCCCAGCACCAGCAGTTTTTCCCCCGGTTTCACATGCGCCTTGTAGTCAAGCGCCACGTGGCTTGTCCCATAGGCAATCAGAAAGGCGGCGGCGTCCACAGCCGTCATGGCATCCGGGATCGGAACACAAATGGCCGCCGGTAAGGCAGCGTATTCGGCCAGCCCCCCAAAACCACAGTAAGACGCAACACGCTGACCGACCTCAAGCCCGGTCACATCTGCGCCAACAGCGTCGACCACACCACAGATTTCCATCCCGATGGTGGCAGGCAGTGCAGGTTTCTCCTGATAGGTTCCCTTCACAATCAGAAGATCCCCAAAGTTCAGCCCGCAAGTCTCGATCCGGACCAGTACCTCTCCGGCAGACGGAACAGGCTTGGCAACATTGCGCATCTCAAGGGGTTTGCCCAGTTCTGTGACTTGCATGGCGCGCATCTGTCGCTCTCCTGACATGAAATTTTTTAGGTATCGCCACCCATTTGCCAGACCGAATAACCGATCTGCACAGCCCCAAACAGCAGACCGTTTGAAAACCACAGAATGAACAACAACAAGAACCCATCGCCGCTATGGGTCACGCGCGTGGCAAGGCTTCCGAAATCAGACACCCACAAGATGACGACAAACACGGCCGACAAGACGAGACCGATCGCAAAGCCATTCAAGAAAAGCCGGATCAAGGGGTTTGGATCATCATCGCTCATGCGAAAATAGTACTGCAGTTATCTCATCCTAACAACGCTTCGAAGCGCCGCAGGGGGGGGGCAGTCGCCTTGGCACCTGTCTGAACGTAAGAACAGGAATCCTTCAAAAGGCCTCGGGCCTTGCTTCGCGCGCCATATGATCCAAGACGGCGTTGACAAACTTCGGCTCTTTCCCGTCGGTAAAAAACGCGCGTGCGACGTCCACATATTCGTTGATGACCACGCGGGGCGGCATAGCCTTGTCGCGGAATTCTGCGCCCGCGGCCCGAAACAGGGCCCGCAAGGTGGGATCGATGCGCGCAATTGGCCATTTTGCAACCAAGGCGCGATCCGTCATCTGGTCAATCGCCGCCTGATAATTCACCGCATCATCCATCACTTTCGCAAAATGATCGGGATCACCCTCGGTCATCTCGTCGCCCTCATAGACCGCGCCAAAGCGATGATCCATGAACTCGACTTTGATCTGGTCAACCGTTTGCGCCGACTGCTCCATCTGAAACAGCGCCTGCACAGCGTAAAGCCGCGCAGCCGAGCGCATCTTGCGTTTCTGATTGCCCGAAAGGGTCATGTGGTGGTGAATCCTGTCTTTTCTGCCAGTTGATACGCACCCGAAGCGGGTTTGAAGCCGACACCTTTGCTCTGGCCGCCCCACTTACGGCTGAGCGCAATCAGGTGCAAGGCCGCTGCCGCAGCCCCACCGCCTTTGTTTTGACCGGCGGGATCGGCACGCACTTCGGCCTGCGCGGTGTTTTCGACGGTCAGTATGCCGTTTCCGATGCACAGCCCCTGCAAGCCCAGCAACTGCAAGGCCCGGCTGCTGTCATTGCACACCGTTTCATAGTGGGTTGTCTCTCCACGGATCACACAGCCCAAGGCCACGTAGCCGTCAAAATTCGACATCCGCTCGGAAATGCCGATGGCCGTCGGGATTTCCAACGCGCCTGGCATTTCTACAAGGTCCCATGTCGCCCCAGTGGCTTCAATCTCGGCCTTGGCCCCGGCCACCAGATTTTCAGCGATCCGCTTGTAATAAGGCGACACCACGATCAAAAGCTTGGTGGGTTTGTCAAAGCTGGGACGATCCAGCACGTGATGTTCAATAGACGCCATCATCTCTCTCCAAGAATGGGCCGCGTGCCCACGATTTCCAAACCATAGGCGTCGATGCCCATATAGGTCGTGGCTTTGCTGTCGGTCAGCAGGATCAATCGGCTCAGCCCCATATTCGACAGCATCTGCGCGCCAAGCCCGGTGTCCTTGACGATGCGCGGGCCGCCGTCCTCGTCGGCAAACAAGGCACGGCGTGGGGCGCGAATCAAGCAGACGACGCCGCGGCCTTCCTCAGCAATAATCTCCATCGCCCGTGGCAACCCACCTACCGGCTTGTCGCTCAGACCCAGAACATCGGTCACCACGTTCAAGGCATGGGTGCGTACCAGTACCGGCTCATCGGTTGTCAAATCACCCTTGGACAGTGTCACATGTTCAATGCCGTGGGTCTGGTCGGTGAAAATGCGCATGTGCCATGCGCCGCCATGCTGAGACGTTACATCGCGGGCTGCGGTCTCAACGACAAGATTGTCGTAACGGCGGCGATACGAAATAAGGTCCGAAATGGTTCCGATCTTCAACCCGTGACGCTTGGCATAGTCCACAAGATCGGGCAGGCGGGCCATCTCGCCATCTTCCTTCATGATCTCGCAAATCACGCTGGACGGATAATGGCCCGCAAGACGGGCCACATCGCAACCGGCCTCGGTGTGACCAGCGCGCACCAGAACGCCGCCCTTGCGCGCGCGCAGCGGGAACACATGACCGGGCGTCGCAATATCAGCTGCGGTTTTTTGCGGATTGATGGCTGTTGCGATGGTCAGTGCGCGATCCGACGCGGAAATACCCGTCGACACGCCCTCGCGCGCTTCGATTGACACGGTAAATGCAGTCTCATGACGCGAAGAATTATGGGTCGCCATCATCGACAGGCCCAATTCCTCGATCCGGCGGGCGGGCAATGTCAGACAAATCAGGCCACGGCCATGGGTCGCCATAAAATTCACCGCCTCAGGCGTCGCGAAATTGGCCGGGATCACAAGGTCCCCTTCATTCTCCCGATCCTCATGGTCCACAAGGATGAACATCCGGCCCATTCGAGCCTCTTCGATGATTTCTTCAACGGGGGATATGGCGTTTGCCAAATCCGTCTCGACCGGACCGGGGGTCTCAAAGCTCATGGGGCACCTTTGGCACTGTTTTATGCGACATAAAGGATGCGACACCGCAATACCAGAGAGAGCCCGGGCGTAAGAGTCTGCTTATAACTTCTCTGTTCAAAAAAATCCTCCCCGAAGGGCCGACTTGCAAAGGTCATGATGGTCAAAGTGACGCGAGCACCCTGCAACAGGCGCCGGAATCGCGTCAGGCCGCAGGCCTGTCCTTTGGATCAGCCCGCGTCAGCCAGACGCGCAACATAGCGGGCGAGCGTATCAATTTCCAGATTGACCGCATCTCCGACCGCGACATCGCCCCAGGTTGTCACGTCCTTGGTGTGCGGAATGAAATTGATCCCAAAGACCGCGCCCTGAACTTCGTTGACGGTCAGGGACGTGCCGTTCAGCGCAACTGACCCTTTGGGCGCGATAAACCGGGCCAGATCCTCTGGCGCGCGCAATTGCACGCGGGTGCTGTCGCCCTCGTCCACGACCGAAACAACTTCGGCCACACCGTCCACGTGACCCGAAACGATATGCCCGCCCAATTCATCACCGACGCGCAAGGCGCGTTCGAGATTCACCCGCTTGCCGACCACCCAGCCTGACAGATTGGTCTTTGACACGGTTTCGGCACTGATCTGGACGTCATACCAATCCGGACCCAGATCCACGACCGTCAGGCATACGCCATCTGACGCAATGGAAGCGCCTATGTCGATGCTGGCGGTGTCATAATCAGTCTCGATGCGGGCGCGCAGATCACCTTCCTGCGTCAAAGTCGTAATGGTGCCGATATCGGTGACAATGCCTGTGAACATGGCCCTATCCTTTGCTGTACCCCGATCAGGTAGCGACGCTGCGCGCCAAGAGCAAGGCCAGCCCATTGCACGATCCGCCTTAACGCGTCATAAAATCATCCCTGTTACACGCTCATCTTGGATCTAGACATGCCAGCACTCAGGAACAAGATGACACTGCACAGCCCCAGCACCCGTGTTTTCCTGTTTTTGCAGGGTCCGCACGGGCCGTTCTTTCACCGACTGGGCGCGATGTTGCGCAAGGCCGGGTCATCCGTATGGCGCGTTGGCTTCAATGCAGGGGACCGCGCCTTCTGGTTTCATGGGGCCAGCTACATTCCATATACTGGCAAGGCAGAGGACTGGACCGCAACCTTTGCAGATCTCCTTACCGCGAAAGGCGTCACAGATATCGTGCTTTATGGCGATGTCCGAAGGGTCCACGCAGAGGCTGTGGCCGAGGCAAAGCGGCGGGGTCTGACTGTTCATGTCTTTGAAGAAGGGTACATGCGGCCCTATTGGGTCACCTATGAACGGGATGGCAGCAACGGCAATTCGCGCCTGATGGACATGTCCGTGGCGCAGATGCAGGCCGCTCTGGCACTGTCGGATATGGAAGCCCCCCTGCCGCCCGGCCATTGGGGAGACATGCGCCAACATGTGTTTTATGGTGCGCTTTATCATTGGTTTGTCATGTTCCAAAACCGGAACTACCGGAGTTTCAGACCACACCGATCCCTTCCGGTGTCGAAAGAGTTCAAGCTCTATCTGCAAAGACTGCTGTTGATGCCGTTTCACACGATCGACCGGATACAGGCGACGTTTCGGATCCGGCATGGCGGGTTTCCTTACCACCTTGCGCTGTTACAGCTGGAACACGACTCCAGCTTTCAGGAGCATTCACCTTTTACCTCGATGACCGAGTTTCTCGATCTGGTGATACAAGGGTTCGCCAAAGGCGCACCCGGTCACCACCATCTGGTGATCAAGGCACATCCGCTTGAAGATGGACGCGCACCGATCCGGCGCACAATACGGACGTTGATGCGCGCGCATGGGCTGCAAGGGCGCGTTCACTATGTGCGCGGTGGCAAGCTGGCGTATCTGCTCAACGATGCCCGCAGCGCGGTGACGGTGAATTCAACCGCTGCACAACAGGTGCTTTGGCGGGGTATCCCGCTCAAGGTCTTTGGTCGCGCCGTCTTTGCAAAACCGGAATTTGTCAGCGACCAGCCGTTGCCGGAATTCTTTGCCGGGGCTAGCCGTCCGGACAACCGGGCCTACAAGGATTACCGTCGTTACCTGCTGGAGACCAGTCAGTTGCCGGGGGGGTATTATTCCGCCCGCGGACGTCGGCAATTGCTGCGACAGGTCGTTGACATGATGCTGTCTGCCGAAGATCCCTACGATGCCCTGGCGTCCGGAACCGCGGCTCCGCGGCAACAGTTGCGGCTCGTCACCTGACCGCAGGCGCCCTTTCTCTGGCTTCTCCTGAAATTCTTTGTTAATTCCACCTTAACGCGTCACGCCAAGAAGCGCGTGACCGAACAGAAAACAGCGCGGACCGAACCTGCGCTCGGACAGAGAACAAAAACAGGTCGAGGAGACCGCGCAGTGATATTTCCGTCATTCCGAGTGGCGCGCGCGAGCGCGGCACTAGCCATTGTTGGTCTCCTTTCTGCCTGCGGGCTGCCTCAGGTTGGTCCGAACAAAAGTGAAATCTACCAAGGCTCGGTCCAGAAGCAGGGCGATGCATTTGTCGTGACCGTCAACGACAGTGTCACAAAGGCAACAGCTGTCACCCCGGCATTGGGCTTTTCTGAAAGCTTCCGGAATGCGGGCGTTCTTGGGTCCGACACAATCCAACCCGGCGACGTTTTGGGCCTGACAATCTGGGAAAACGTGGATGACGGCTTGTTGGCCGGAGAAACACAAAGCTCCACGATCCTCGAAGAGGTGCAAGTGGATGGGGCAGGCTTCGTCTTTGTCCCATATGCCGGGCGCATCCGCGCCGCTGGCAACTCGCCCGAAGAAATCCGCCGTATCATAACGACCCGCCTCGAAGAACAGACACCCGATCCGCA
>CAYGQZ010000104.1:11951-13210 GCA_964352055.1 uncultured Rhodobacterales bacterium | reverse complement strand
GTTGTTCAGGTGTCGCTCACTGCGACGGCTGGCAACAATTCCCTGGACGATTTCAACGCGGCCGTCGGCAAGGTGCCCGAGATCGAAAGCTGCCTGATGATTGCGGGGTCATTCGATTATCTGCTGACCGTCCGGACCGAAGACATCTCGCACTTCCGCAAAGTCCTTGGCGAAAAAATCAACAAGCTGCCGGGCATTCACCAAACCAACTCCTTTGCGGTGATGGAAGTCGTCAAATAGGAAGCGATGGCCGGTTTTTTGTGGTTTGCATGCGTGTGTGCGACCGGGCAGTCCCACCGCAAGCAGGGCTGTGAAAGGCATGGCCCTGTCATACAGCACTGCCTGCTTGGTATGGACCACGACCAGTTTGCCGCACGGCACCGTTTGAGCCGTGCAGAACGTCGTCAGCCTTGCTGCGGGTCTGAAGCCGCCTTGCGCCCTGTTTTTCCTTTGGCGAATTCGCGGGCTTGCTGCATCAGGACATACAGGACCGGCACAATGATGACGCCGAGGACGGTGGCGGCCAGCATCCCGCCAAAGACGGCAACACCAATGGCCTGTTGACTGGCTGCACCCGCACCGCTTGCCAACAGCAGGGGCACAACACCCAAGAGGAAGGACAATGCTGTCATCATGACCGCACGGAAACGCTGCCCTGCGGCTTCCATCGCGGCTTCGCGGATCGAAAGGCCACTTGCGCGCCGCTCCATTGCGAATTCGACAATGAGGATCGCGTTTTTTGACGCCAGACCAATCAACATGATCATGCCGATCTGGGTGTACAGATTGATATCTCCACCCCAAACGGCCACGGCGGCCAACGCCCCGAACAAGGCCACGGTCACCGAAAGCAGAATGCCCACGGGCATCGTCCAGCTTTCGTATTGGGCCACCAGGAACAGGTATCCAAAGATCACGGCCATCGCGAGGATCACGATCACCAGCCCGCCCGAGGCTTGTTGCTGCTGCGCCGTGCCGGTCCATTCAAAGGAGTATCCGGGAGGCAGGGCTGTGCGCTGCTCCTCTTCGAGGACACGTATGGCGTCGCCCGTTGACAGCCCTTCCGCGGGCACAGCCGTGACCGTGGCAGCCCGGAACATGTTGTACCGGTTCAACGAGACCGGACCAAGTTCGCTGCGCGTGGTGATCAAGGTGCCCAGCGGGATCATCTCGTTTCCGCGTGAGCGGACATGCAGGGTGTTCAGGTCTTCGACCGTCCTGCGGTGTTCGCCGTCAGCCTGCACCATGACCCGGTAAAC
>CAYGQZ010000104.1:0-11851 GCA_964352055.1 uncultured Rhodobacterales bacterium | reverse complement strand
GTTGAGGCAACGCCCGGAATGGCGAGGATCTGTTCGTTGACACGGGTTGTCACGGCTTCGGTGCGCTCAAGCGAGGCGGCATCCGGCAGTTGCACATCCACAAACAGATAGCCGTTGTCTTCCAGCGGAATAAAGCCCGCGGGGATGCTGTTCACCAGCGCGCCGGACCCAAAGAAGATGCCACCCAGAATGACGAGGGCAAGCAGGGGTACGCGGACCAGCCGTTTCACGATACTGACATAGCCGGACCGCACACCGTCGATGCCTTGCTCAAAGCCTTTCAGAATGCCCTTGGGCGGGCCCGAGCGTGGCTTGAGGATAAGCGCACAGAGCGCCGGAGACAGGGTAAGCGCGTTGATCGACGAGATCACCACAGCGGTGGAAATGGTGATTGCAAACTGCGAATACAGCCGCCCGGTGATCCCGGGCATGAAGGTTACCGGCACAAAGACCGCCAGCAGGACCAGAGTTGTCGCAATAACGGGGCCGGTGATCTGGCCCATGGCTTTGCGGGTGGCCTCCGGCGGGCTGAGCCCTTCTTCGGCAATGATGCGTTCGACATTTTCGACCACGACGATTGCGTCATCGACAACAATCCCGATGGCCAGCACCAGCGCAAAAAGCGAGATCGTGTTCAGCGACATGCCAAACAAAAGCAAAAAGGCGAACGTCCCGATCAAGGATACGGGAATCGCAATCGCCGGAATGACAGTTGCGCGGGCGCTGCCAAGGAAAATGAAGACCACAGCGATGACCAGCACAAAGGTCTGCATCAGGGTGGAAATCACGTCTTCGAGGGACTGTTTTACGAAAAGCGTTGAATCGAAGGGTACGTTATAAACAACGTCATCCGGAAACGCGTTCGACAGGCGATCCAATTCGGATTTGACGCCGTCAGCGACCTGCAAGGCGTTGGCGCCGGGGGCCTGGTAGACGGCCAGAACAGTGGCCGGATTGCCAGAGAACCGACCCGATGCATTGTAGTAATCCGCGCCCAACTCGACGCGGGCCACATCACGGATGCGCACAATGCTGCCCGATGTGCCGGTGCGCAGGACAATGTTTTCAAACTCCTGAACCGTGGTCAGCCGACCCTTGGCCTTGATCGTGTACTGAAACTGCTGGCCTTCGGGGATGGGGGGTGTGCCGATCTGGCCCGCCGAGACTTCGAGGTTTTGTTCGCGGATGGCGTTGATCACGTCAGCCGGTGTCAGACCCAGACCCGCCATGCGGTTGGGGTCCATCCACATCCGCATCGAGTACTGGAAATCGGTCATCACGTCGGCTTTGCCGACGCCTGCAACCCGGGCAAGTGCATCCTTGAGGTTGATTGAGGCGTAGTTCGACAGGAACACCTCGTCATACGTGCCGTTTGGCGAGGACAGTGTGATGAGCAACAGCATGTTGGTCGACGACTTTTGCGTCACAACGCCGGAGGCCGTCACTTCGCTGGGCAAAGAGGCCATGGCCTGCGCGACACGGTTCTGCACGTTGACCGATGCGATGTCGGGATCTGTGCCGACCTCGAATGTGACCGACAAGTTGTAAGACCCTGTGTCGGTGCTGTCCGAAGACATGTAGATCATGTCGTCAACACCGTTGACCTGCGCTTCGATCGGGGCGGCAACCGTGCTCTCAACCGTTTCCGAATTGGCACCGGTGTAATTGGCGCTGACCGAAACGACCGGGGGCGTGATTTCGGGAAACTGTTCGACCGGCAAAACCGAAAAACCGATGATGCCCATGATGGTCAGGACGAGCGATATCACGATTGAGGTCTTGGGCCGCGCGATGAAGATCGAGGAAAACATCGCTGTTACTCCTCGACCGGGGTGCCGGAGAGCACAGAGTCAACCGCAACGCCGGGGCGCACCCGCTGCAGCCCCTCGACAATGACGGCTTCGCCCTCTCGCAGGCCGTCCTCGACGATGACCGCCGTTTCGATCTGGCGCCCGAGCGTGATGTAGCGTTGTTCGACGGTTTGCTGTTGGCCGACGACCAGCACGAAATCTCCGCGTTGGTCGCGCTGTACGGCGGCCTGCGGGATCATCAGGGCTTCGGTCGGCTGGTTGGCCTGCACACGCACGTTCAGGAACGCACCGTCGGTGATGAGGTTGCGGCTGTTTTCAAACTGAGCGCGCACCGTGATGGTGCCCGTGGTCGGGTCAATCCGGTTGTCGATGAACACAACTTTGCCCGCCTCGTCCAACTCTTCGCCATTGGGCAGGATGACAAAGACCTCGGGGGTGACCGATGGATCAATCAGATCGTTGGGGGAGGCATCCAGTGCTTCGAGGATGTTTACAAACTGCTGTTCTGTCAGGGAAAACTCCACATAAATGGGAGCAACGCTGACAATGTTGATCAGGGGTTGGGATGTCGGCCCGACCAGTTCGCCAACGCTGACGGTCGCGCGTCCTACCCGCCCGTCAAAGGGCGCATGTACCTCGGTATAGTCCACGTCCAACTGGGCCATCCGTATGGCGGCCTCGGCAATGGCAACTTGGGCGATGGCCACCTGATTGTTGGCAAACGCAATGTCGCGATCTGTTTGTGTACCAACTTCGCGCTCAAACAGTTCGCTTTTACGCTTCAATTCAACGGCCGTCAGGTCAAGATTTGCGGTAGCCTGGGCCAGGTCGGCCTGACGTGCGGCCAATGTCGCCTGATAGGCATCCGGTTCGACCCGAAACAGCAGGTCGCCTTTCTTGACGGTGTCACCGTCGCGCACCAGAACCTCATCCACAAAGCCACTGACCCGGGCGACAATATCCACCCTGTTCACCGCCTCGCCCCTGCCGATAAAGATCTGCTGATCCGTGACTTCGGACATATACGCGGCGGCGACCGACACTTTCGGAGGGGGTGCTTCCTGGGCCGAGGCGATGCTGGAACTTAGACAAAACGCCAAAACGGTCAAAAACCTGCAAAACGCCGTATGCATAAAGATATCTCCACTCGAAGCTTTCTGTGATGCCACTCAAAGGCGGTGACGTCTTAAGTTCTTTGCCACCATACAGTGATGTCGAATGTTGACCAGATGCTGAAATTGGATGCCCGTCACCGAGTACCGTCTTGTTGGCGTAGCCGTACAGATCAGATCGGCTCAGTACAACCACAGGGTCGTTAACACTATAATGCCAGTTTGTCATAAACGGTGGCCAGATTTCAGAGGCAATTCCTATTCGAAAGGGCAGTATTTCAGACCGCTCCAATGTCAGAATAAGTATGCAGAGCCAACAAATCTCACGTATCAGTAATCCCGCCAATTGGTTGGCAGTGCATGGCCAACAAAGGTATAGTCAATTGAATTTATGTTAAAAAATTCGTTTTCTGACGCTTGGGGCGAAACCGTACCAAGTCGCGCCAGGTGCCCGTTACACGGACTTCATTGATGCCAATCCCGCTCAACCTGGCGGAAAAAAACCATGAAATTGCTTTTTTAAAGCGCGTAATTTTATATCACGGATTCGTTGCTTCAACTGGAGAATGAATGATGACACTCGCTAAAATTGTTTCCGCTGCCGCGTTCGCAAAGCTTGTAGCGACCTCGTCGATGGCACTCAATGCAGGGGATGTACTGCCTAAGGAGGGTGCGGAATTCACCAAATGGGGTGAAGTTGAGGGTTGGACTGTCTACGTAGACCAAAGCCGGGGCACTTGCCTGATCGAACGCGTTGACGAAAACGAAAACGTCGTCCAAATGGGCCTGACGTCAACTGCCGAATTCGGGTATCTTGGCGTGTTCACAAAAGCTGACGTGAAGCCGAAGAACAATACAGTTCATCTTTCGCTCGACGGCAAGCAGTATTATGGTGACACGAAGGCGCAAAAACGCCGTTTGCCAGACGATTACAAGGGGGGCTACATCCTCGCCAACAACCCCAACTTCGTGGAAGACGTCATGAAAAAGTACGTCATGACCGTTTACCCCGAGGACGCGAACACATTTGACGTGAGCCTTGACGGTACCTTCAAGGCGATTGAAGCGGCACGTCAGTGCAATGCCGAACAGGCAAGCTGAGCTTCACTGACTAAAGTCGGCGCCAAATATCTACTTTGGCTGGCGCCGACGAACTCAAAACCAAACTTGATCGACGATTTTGCTTAAGTTGAAGCTTCGCTTTAAGAGTGTGAAAAACCTGCAAGACGGCCCAGGACAATTGCACTCAGCAACCCGTTGCCCGAAAGATACCCGCTGTCGCCCGCACCCGAGACACCGCACGCCGCACCGCCCCCGGCATAGAGGTTGGGAAAGGGTGATCCGTCCTTGTGCAAAGCTTGCGCCTTTGAATTCACCCGCAATCCGCCTTGGGTGTGGAACAGCGCACCGGTCACGCGGACGCCGCAAAAGGGCGCGCTCAGGCCTTGTGGCCCAAAACGGCGGCCAAAACTGTCCGTGCTGTTTGTCGGCAGGTTTTCCAAGGTGTGTGACAACGCGCCAGGCGGCAATCCCAGCGCTTTTGCCAAGGCTTCGATACTGTCGGCTTTGTGCACCGCGCCCGCCGCTTCGGCGCGTTTGAAGTCCTCGAACTGGCGGGCGATCCCCGCGATGCGATCATCGAAAATGGCAAAGGCTTCGCCGCCCGGTTGGGCCAGAACCACGCGCGCAGCCTCGGAATAGCCCTGGGATTCGTCC
The DNA here is from genome assembly GCA_964352055.1 of uncultured Rhodobacterales bacterium. Lineage (GTDB taxonomy): Bacteria > Pseudomonadota > Alphaproteobacteria > Rhodobacterales > Rhodobacteraceae > Tateyamaria. The sequence goes on along the minus strand of CAYGQZ010000104.1, from coordinate 7,212 downwards.
CAGAACCGCTCCCCCTCGCGATTGACCTGAACACCGCCTTGCGTGATCACCGCCCAGGTGATCAGGATCCCATGCGGGTGTGCGACATTCCCGTGCCCCTGATAGGCCCCGAGATTCTGAACATCCGCACCGATCTCTTCTGCCCAGAGGATCGCATCGCCGGTGTTGCCGTCATGTCCGAACCAAAGCCCATCTTCGATGTCAGGCATGTGCTGCGACACCAATGCCCGATTGCCGCCAAACCCGTTGCAGGCAAGGATCAAACGTGCGCAACCAATGGTTTCAACCTCACCATCAGGGCGCGTGACAGACACGCCTTTGATCAGGCCTTTGTCGTGAAAGAGGATATTGGCGCGCAAGTCGCAGATGATGTCGATGGCGTTGTGTTCGCAGGCACTGCGCAGCGCATCGACCAGTTCCGCGCCCGACCGTGTTGGCAGGCCATGCATCCGGCGCCTGCTGTGGCCCGGATAGTCAAAGTCGTTCACGACCGAGAAGGGCAGGCCATGCCTGTCCGCAAGCCAATCAATCGCGCGGCCTGCGTTCTGCGCCAAAAGATCGACCAAAGCCTGATCGTTCTCGCCCTTTGCCTTGGCTTGGATATCATTGGCAAAACGGGTTGGGGAATCGTCTATTCCAGCCGCGCGCTGCATCAAGGTGCCCGCAGCCGGGATCAGTCCCGCCGACAAGGCGGTCGATCCGCTGGGCGTCGCATCCGCTTCGATCACCAGCACCTGCTGGCCCGTCTCGTGCGCCGAAAGTGCTGCGACCAGCCCGCAGGCACCTGCCCCGATGATGAGGGTTTCACACTCCACATCGAAACTGGTCGGAGGGGGCGCTGTCCTAGCGCTCATCTGCGTCATAGCGGGCAGCCCGGTCCAGCATCTCTGCCGTACCGATAACGCCGTTCAGGCCGTTGAAATCAAACATGCGGTCGGCGAAGGGCCGGTTGCTGCCGTTGGCATGGAGGCTTTGATAGTAATCCTGCGCCGTGCGGGCCAGGGCACGCACGATGCCCCCCGGAAAGATGACAATGGAAAAGCCCTGTTCCTCTAGATCCGCTGCGCCGGTGATCGGCGTTGCACCGCCTTCGACCATATTGGCAAGCAGCGGAACCCGCCCGGCAAACTGGGTTGCGATTTCGTCCAGTTGCGCCCGGGATTGCGGTGCTTCGATGAACAAGACATCTGCCCCCGCCTCAAGATAGGCACCTGCGCGATCGATTGCGGCTGCGAACCCTTCGACCGCGATGGCATCCGTGCGCGCGATGATCAGGGTGTCATCCGAGGCGCGCGCGTCGGCCATGGCCGCCACCTTGCCTGCCATCTCTCGCGCAGGGATGAGGGATTTGTCGGCCAGATGGCCACAGCGCTTGGGATATGTCTGATCCTCGACCTGAAGGGCGGAGGCCCCCGCGCGTTCATAAAGGCGCATCGTGCGTTGCGCATTCAGCGCGTTACCAAACCCGGTATCCGCGTCGATGATCACCGGCACGGCGGTCCGGTCAGCAATCAGCGTCATGGTGTCGGCCATCTCGCTGGCCGTGGTCAGCCCGATGTCCGGACGGCCCAACCTTGTGTAGGCCACAGCAGCCCCACTCAGGTACAGGGCCTCAAACCCGGCATCGGTGGCAATCGACGCGGTCAGACCGTCATAGACCCCGGGCGCGACCAGAATGTCCTTTTGCGAAATGCGGGCCTTGAGGCTCATGTCGTGCCCTCCAGCCAGCTCAGCGCATCGGCGCAACTCATCTGGTGGGTGACCGTGCCCAGCGACAACAGGGTCGCATCATGCACGTCCTGCCGGAAAGCGGCACAGCCATCGGTCAGCATGACGGTTTCGATATTGCGCAAGTGTGCATCCCTGAGCGTCGAGGCGACGCCACCATTTGTCACTATCCCACCGACGATCAGGTTTTCGACGCCTGTCGCGCGCATCAGGTATTCCAGACGGGTTTGGTAGAAGGAGGAATAGGCCACTTTTTCGACGACGAAATCCGCCGGGTAGAGCGTGTCGACCAATGTGTGCCCAAAGCTGCCGGGCGCAAAGTCGCCCTTGCCAAGGAAGGGGCGCAACTCTTTCAGGTGTGGCGCGATCAACGGTTCGCCATCCCGGTCCGGAACCAAGGTGAACTGGGCGGAGAAATAGCGGCCACCCTTTGCGCGCAATGCCGCCACCAAAGGGGCCACGCGATCGGGCAGGGCGGCGATTGAGGCGGCACTTTGCCCGGCGCGCCCGTAGGCCCCTTCCGGATGGAGGAAATCGTTTTGCAAATCTATGGTCAGCAGCGCGGTGCGCGCAGGATCCCAGGTTCTTGGGTTGCTCATGACGCGTCCTCCATGGGTTCGATGATCGTATTGCCAAACCGGTCGACGCGGCCCTGCAGCCCCGGTTCGATCAAGACGGTTGTATCGGGTTGCTCCAGAATGGCCGGGCCAAGGATGACGGCGCCGACAGGCAGGGCGAGCCGATCATAAAGCGCCGTCTCATGCCACCTGTCCGCAAAATGCACCTGCCGTGACGCTCTGGGGGCGGCTGTACCAGTCCCCGACGGGGCCAATGTCTCAAGATCGAACTTGGGGCGTTTGCCGGTGACTGCACTGCGCAAATTGATTGCCCGCCGGACGCCGTTCTTGAGCAACCGTCCGAATGTATTTTTGTACGCCGCATCAAACGCGTCTTCGATCTGCTGACGTGTTGGCGGGATCACCGTGCCGGTCTTAACTGTGACGTCCAGGGGAACAGAAACCGTGTGCGTCTGACCGATATAGGCCATGTCCAATTCAAAGCCGACCTCGCGCGCCTCAAATGTCGTGCGGGCCGCGTCCAGCAAGGCCATGCCCTGATCCGCGTGGGATTGCATGAAGGCGGCCAGCGCGTCTTCGTCCAGGGTGGCAACCAGCGTGTTGATCGTCTGGACAAAATCCTGACGCATATCGGCAATCACGCAGCCCAAAGCGGACGTGACCCCCGGATAGCGCGGCACGACAGCGCGCGCGATGCCGACCTCGGCCAGCATGGCCCCTGCGTGCAATGCGCCGCCGCCGCCAAAGGGCATGAAGGCAAAGCGCTTGGGATCGAACCCCCGTTCGACACTGACCAGGCGAATGGCCCCGGCCATGCGCGAATTCGCGACCCGCAGGATCGCCTCGGCCGCCGCCAGTGTGTCCAGTCCCAGTGGCTTGCCCACATGGGTGTCGATTGCGGCAGCGGCAGCTTTCACATCGAGGCGTTCAAGCTTGCCACCGATGGGATTGTCCGGGTCGATCCGCCCCAATACCACGTTGGCATCCGTCACGGTCGGGCGGTCATTGCCTAGCCCGTAAGCCACCGGGCCGGGGTCCGAGCCCGCGCTTTCCGGCCCGATGTTCAAGAGCCCGCCCTTGTCGACCCACGCGATCGAGCCGCCACCGGCACCTATGGTCGTGATCTCGATCATCGGGGTGCGAACGACCATGCCGAAGTCGATGGAGGTTTGCGGCGACAGCATCGATTTGCCTTCGGCAATCAATGAGACATCAAAGCTGGTGCCGCCCATGTCGCCGGTAATGACGTTCTCGAACCCGGCCGATGACGCGATATAGCCTGCCGCGATCACGCCCGCCGCCGGGCCGGAAAGGGCGGTGCGGACTGGCAAACGGCAGGCCGTATCGACAGCCATCACGCCCCCATTCGACTGTACGATCATGAATTCGCCGTCAAAGCCGCCTTGCTTCAATGCGCCTTCCAGTCGGCCAAGGTACCCGGAGACTTCGGGTTGCAGATAGGCATTGAGAGCGGTGGTCGAGAACCGCTCGAATTCGCGGATTTCCGGCAGGATCTCATGGCTGGCAGAGACGTGGGGATTGGGCCACATGGCGCGCACAGCGGCGACGGCGGCGGCCTCGTTCTGCGGGTTGGCATAGGCATGGGCAAACAGGATGGCGACCGCTTCGCAGCCTTGCGCTTGCAAGGTCTGCGCCGCCGCGCGGACCGCATCCAGATCGACCGGGGTGCGGATCGTGCCATCTGCCAGCGTGCGTTCGGGCACTTCCAGACGATTGCGCCGGTCCACAACAGGCTCAAAATCGCCGCGCAATCCCCATGTGCGGGGCCGATCCCGGCGGCGCATCTCAAGCACATCACGCAGCCCTGCGGTGCAGATCACCCCAATCCTGGCCCCTTTGCGTTCAAGCAGCGCATTGGTGCCCGCCGTTGTGCCATGTACCACCACTGATATGCCGGACAGGTCGTCGATCTGGCGGCTGATCCCGTCCAGAAAGCCTGCGGACTGGTCCGGGCGGGTCGTGGGCACCTTGGCGACCGAGGCGGTGCCGTCGGCCTCATTCAGTACAAAGATATCCGTGAATGTGCCGCCAACGTCGACACCGATCATGCGCCCGCTCATGATGAAACCTCGCGCCAGTCGGTGCCATAGACCTTGTCGGCCTCACCTGCGCTGACCATGCCGCGCGCCACATCGCGTGCGACCGCACCCGGCGCGCGTGCATTGGCCGCGCCGTAGCCACCGCCGCCCGGGGTTTCGAGCCGCACGGCCTGACCCTGCCGCAGCGAAATACCCCGCATCTTCGAGGCAAGCGGCGGGGTCTTCCAGCCGTCATCCTGTTCATAGGAAAAGACGTTCATGGTGCCGTCGCCGCCTTGGGCAATGCCCTTGGGGGCAAAGCGCCCGCGTTCACCAAAGAGAAACGCCTCGGCCCCGTTTTCCTCAAGCACTTCAATTTCATAGACGGCACCGAGGCCACCGCGATGCATGCCATGCCCCGCGCTGTCGGGGCGCAGCGCCCAGGTGCGAAACATGACCGGGTAGGCCGCTTCGAGGATCTCCATCGGCGGGATTGTCGCGGTCGAGATCGGGGCATTGCCGTGGTTCAAACCATCTGTCTCGATCGATCCGCCATGGCCACCGCCATAAAAGCTGAACATCACCCAAGGCTGGCCATTGCTGCGTTTTCCCGCAATCGAGAGCGCGTTGATCGTGCCGTAAGCATTGGCCACGACCCGCTCGGGGGCGGCCTTGGCAAAGGCCGAAAACACCACGTCGATCATGCGCAGGACCGTTTCGGTATAGCCGCCTGTCGGGGCCGGGAATTTGGCGGAAAGCAGGGAGTCTTCGGGTACAATCACGTCGATGGGCCGCATCACGCCTGCATTGGCGGGCAGGGTCGGGAACACGTGTTTGATCGCGACATAGGCCGTCGCCACGGTCGTGGGCAGCGCGATGTTCACGGGGCCTGCGCATTGCGCTGCAGATCCGGTGAAATCGAGCGTCATCCGGTCACCCGTGATCTCCAATGCGACCTTGATCCTGAGGGGGGCGTCAACGATGCCGTCATTGTCGAGGAAATCCTCAGCCTCCCACCGACCATCGGGCAGGTCCTGCAACTCCGAGCGCATGAGGTGTTCGGCCCGGTGCCCAAGCGCCTCAAGTGCTGCGGCGACAGTGGTGCCCCCGTATTCATCCAGCAGTTCGTCCATCCGCCGGATGCCCAGATCCAGCGCGCCCAACTGGCCGTTCAGATCGCCCATCGCCGATTGGGGCAGGCGGGTGTTGCGCAGCAAGATGTCGATGATGTCCTGATTGACCACGCCCGCACGGGCCAGCTTGACCGGCGGCAGGACAAAGGCCTCCTGGAACACATCCGTGGCCGCTGGATTGTAGTTGCCGGGCACGGCCCCGCCCACATCGTGCCAATGGCCGACGGACGCCAGATAGCAAAACAGTTCGCCGTCCCGGTAATAGGGGCGCACGAGGCGCATATCGCTCAGGTGCGTTCCGCCGATATGCGCGTCATTGAAGATATAGATATCACCATCGGCCAGATCGCCATCGGCTGCCGCCTTTTCGATCACGGCCTGCACGGCAAAAGACATCACGCCGACAAATATGGGCAGGCCGGACTTCCCCTGCACCAGCGTATCCCCGGTTTGCGCATGGTAAAGGCCGTGGCTGGCGTCATGCGCCTCTGCGATGATCGGATTGAAGGCCGCCCGAAACAGCGTTGCATCCATTTCATCGGCAATCTGCTCCATCCGGCCTGCCAGAACCGAAAGGGTGATCGGATCAATATCGCTCATGCGTTTGCCTTTGTTTCTGCGATGTCATTCCAGACATCCTGTCGGGTGATGAAACCGGCGGTCACTTCGAACCGGTCAATAAAGCGGATGCCGCTGAAGGTCGTGCCATCCGGCCATGCGCCGGAGAGTGTGCCTCGGCAATAGACGATGGCCGCCTCGTCCGTGCCCTGCAACGCGTCAAAACCGTCGTAGGTCTTGGTCACGAACCGATAGCGCGGTTTGGCCCAGTCGATGAGGTGTTGCAGGCGGGTCATCGGGGCGGTGCCCGGAAACTGCATGGCAAAGCCAACGCCAAGCATGGCTTCGGCGGCGTCCAGATCGCGCCGTTCCATCGCGGCAAGAAAGTCGCGCACAATGCCCACCGGATTCGGGAGGGCCTGCGCCGGGGAACGGGTCGTGCGCCCTCGGTAGTAATCCTCGGTGCGCATGTTCCGGATCATCACGGTGACAAGCTCGGGCGCTGCGGGCACCACCAAGCGGACAGCATCGGTCAGTGCTTCGGCAAGCCGCCGTTTGGCGTCTGCGTCGTACCCTTCAATCACATGCAGTTCCACGATTGGCATACTGTCCTCCCCGCAGCATCTTGTATTTTTTGTAATACATGTTCTGTATTTTTGTTAAGTCAAAAAATTCTGTTTATGAAATACAGTCTCTTGATTTTTCAAAGGACACCTCTACCATCTGCAGCGGGTTTGGAAGGGATCATCGCATGCAGGCGGGTCAATCAGTGCAGTTGCCGGAAGGTGCCAAGGCGCGCCGGGTGTACCTGTCGCTGCGCGACCAGATCTCGGACGGACGCTTGGCGGATGGAGAGAATTTGCCCGGTGAGCAACGGCTTGCGGCAAGCTTTGGTGTCTCGCGGGTGACCGTGCGGCGCGCGCTGGATGCCTTGTCCGACGCGGGCCTGATCGAGAAACGCGCAGGCAGTGGGACCACCGTGCGCGCGCAAAACCTGTCCGGCAAGGCCGCGGCGATGGATTTCAACACCCTCATGCCGCAACTGGTCGAGATGGGGCAGTCCACAACGGCGCGCCTTTTGTCTTTCTCTTACAGCCATGCGCCCGATTTCGTGGCGCGGGCCATGGGGCTGGCCGAAGGCGACAAAGTCCAGATCGCGACCCGTGTCCGGATCAC
>CAYGQZ010000103.1:0-13216 GCA_964352055.1 uncultured Rhodobacterales bacterium | reverse complement strand
GCGGCTTCTTCAAGATCGATGCCGCGGGCGTTTGCCATGCGGTCCACAAGTTCTGCGTGACGTTTCAGATGACGGTCAGACATGTTTGGCCCTTTCTCTGGGTACATCTCACTCGTCCCATGCGTGGCCCGCACATACCTTGACTCAGATCAAATCGCCTCGAGATAAGCGCGCACACAGGTCTGAACGTGTCGAAACCTGTCACCGCCGAGGTGCTTGCCGCCGTACCAGCGCGTCACGACGATCAGGTGATCCTGCAGCCCTTCGCGTTCGAGCATGCGGATGATGACCATCCCGGCGCCGCTTTCGCCGTCGTCCCCCTTGATCGGTCCACCCGCGCCCAAGACAGCGGCCCAACTGTTGTGGGTCGCCTTGGCGTAGACGCGTTCTGATTTCAGTTCGGCCAGAACCGCATCAATTTCTGCGCGGTTCGATACCGGACAGCCGGAGACCGCATATTTCGATCCACGATCTGTGAGGATTTGACCCAATCGCAGCAAGGTCAGGATTCCCAGACCCGACAGAGCCCTCCGTTCATGATACCAACTGTGTATAGAGCGACCAATTTCTGAAGCCTCAAAATTTTGAATTTACTGGATAATACCTTATGGAAACCCTCCTTTCGCTGCCACCATACGTGCTTGAAAGCATTGGCCTCGCAGGCTTTGCACTTTACGTCATGAACTATGGCATGCTGACGCTGCAGTGGTTGAACAGCAACTGCGCGATCTACTTTGCGATCAATCTGACGGCAGCCAGTTTTGTCCTGATCGGGCTGGCAGGCAGTTTCAACCTTGCTGCCGCGCTGATTCAGGGGTTCTGGGTGGTCATGTCGATCCTGGGCCTGATCATCAGGTTGCGCCAAAGGCAAAGTCGCGTCCTCTAGAGCCCGGCCGCTGTCCGTCTGACAATTTCGAGTCTTTGCGCGTTGGGCGGATGCGTTCCGAGGAACCGATCGCCCGGATCCGGGATACGATTGAAAAATTGCGCCCCGACAAGCGGATCATAGCCCGCCCGGGCCGTGATCACAGTCCCCAATACATCGGCTTCCAGTTCGAACTCCTTGGAGTAACTGCGCGCGCCCACTTGTTGGCCGATCTTGATGGCCGATTCGACCGCATTCGCGTCACCACCCGACATGGCGGCCAACCCGCCGAAAATCACAGCACCCGCTTCGGCGTTTGCACGTTGCCGGTCGATATGCCCGGCCACGTGGTGTGCCGCCTCATGCCCCATGACAAAGGCCAATTCGTCTGCGTTGCGCGCATCCTCGATCAGCGCCACGGTAAAGGCGATGACGGGGCGACCGGATTTGTCCAGCGTCTGATAGGCATTGGCAGGCAGACGGGGCCGGTCATCGACGACAATGCGGAAATCACAGTCGACGCCGCGTGTCCGCGCAAGGCACTCGCGTTCTGCAACGGGTTCCACCCGGCGCGTCACTTCCGCGAAGGCGCGCGCGGATTGCGCTGATGTGCGCAACTCATCAGGCGTTTCGCCGACTTGCACGGGGGCAACGGGCGCTTGGCTGGGCACAACAACCGGCGCGCATGACACTGCAAATGCCACAGCTGCCAACGCTCCCATCCATCGCACCATAAAAAGTCGCCTTTGTTCAGAATTTTACGCATTACAGTGTATCACGCCACCCGCCCGCTTCCAGCCCCGTTCACACAGCCGTGTTCCACTAGGCAACCCGCCGCAGATGTCCTAGCGTGGTGTCATGTTTACAATCGAACACGAATTCGACGCGACCGTGATCACCCTTATCGATGATGGTCAGGCCCCGCTGCAAGAAGATGTGGTGATCAACAGCTTTGCTGAATGCGTCACGCTTGAGCAATATGATCCGCGCACCGATACCGTCGTCAAGATCACCTTGTCGCCCGAACAGCAGCGCGATCTGGCCGCCGCCCTTGATCTGCCTGAAGGCGCCTATCAGTTGCGCAAGGACTGAGCCGAAAAAGGTCTGGACGCCTGACCTGTCTCTGATAGCGTGTGCGGCGTTCAGGGAAAGGACATCGCATGAGCATCGGCACCAAAATCCGCACCTATTTCAATGGGACATGGCATAACGAAGACGTTGCCATCATGCGGGCTGCGGATCACGGCAGCTGGGTAGGCTCAACCGTCTTTGACGGAGCACGGTTTTTCGACGGGCGTGCCCCTGATCTCGATGCGCATTGCGCACGCGTGAACCGCTCTGCCGAAGCCCTGATGATCACCCCTACGATGGCGGCTGCCGATATTGCAGCGGCGGTGCGCGAAGGGTTGAAAGCCTATGACGCCACCGATGCGGTTTATATCCGGCCCATGTACTGGGCGCTGGACGGCGATCCATCGGGAATTGTACCACAACAGAATTCGACCGGGTTTGCCATTTGTCTTGAGGCCGTGCCGATGGCGGACCAGTCTGCGTCCACGACGCTGGGGCGCACAAGTTTCCGCCGCCCTGTGCTGGAGGACAACGTCGTCAACGCCAAGGCGGGCTGCCTTTATCCCAACAATGCGAGGATGCTTGCCGAGGTGCGCCGCAACGGGTTCGGCAATGCGCTGGTTGCGGACGCCATGGGCAATGTCGCAGAAAGTGCAACGGCGAACGTGTTCATGGTCAAGGATGGCGCCGTTTTTACCCCGATCCCGAACGGCACGTTTCTGGCGGGCATCACCCGCGCCCGGCACATGAGCAACATGCGTGCCGACGGGATCGAAGTGCACGAATCCGTGCTGACCTTTGGTGATTTCGCGGATGCAGACGAGGTGTTCTTGTCCGGCAACATGATGAAAGTCACGCCGGTGACCGGGTTCGAGGACAAAAGCTATCAGATTGGCCCGATCACGCGTCGCGTGCGAGAGATGTACTGGGATTGGGCGGCAACAACCTGACCTTTGCCGGGCAGCGTCTGCACAACCTTGGCGGCCATGTGCAGGACAGCCACTCCAAACCATGCCGCTTGCGTGCACTGGTCGCATGCGCCATTGTCAGCACGAAAGCGGGGGAACCATGCGCAAATTTCTGGTCGTGCTTGATGACAGTCGCGAATGTCTGAATGCAATGCGGTTTGCCGCAATGCGCGCAGCGCGTACCGGGGGCGGGGTTGCGATACTGTCCGTGATCCCTCCGGACGAGTTCAATCACTGGATTGGGGTCGGAAATGTCATGCGGGAAGAAGCGCGCGAGCGCATTCATGCCCATTTCGAAGTCTTTGCCAAATGGATGCGCGACAAGCAGGGCATCGACCCGGAGCTTGTCATCCGCGAAGGCCAGCCCGTTGACCAGATCATGTCGCAGGTCCGCGATGATCCGGACATCGGTGTTCTGGTTCTGGGTGCTGGCACAGACAAGAAAGGCCCAGGCCCGCTTGTCACGCAACTGACGCGCAACGCGGGCGACTTGCCAATCCCGATCACGATTGTGCCGGGTGATTTGAGCAAGGAAAGACTGGAAGCGATCACCTGATCCGGGCAGCACCTCTTTCGCCTTGGGGGCCCAGGGTGCTTTGAGTGGATATGCTGACCTGTAATGTCTTTAGAACCGTTCCAAACCTTGACTTGAGGCGCCCGCGTCCGCATATCCTACCTTAACAGTCAGGAGATGCCCCATGTTCATTCAGACCGAATCAACGCCGAATCCCGCCACGCTCAAATTCCTGCCCGGACAGACCGTGCTGGAAATGGGCACCGCTGACTTTCCGACCGCAGAGGCGGCCACCAAATCGCCCCTGGCGGGCCGTGTTTTTGCTGTCGACGGCGTCACGGGCGTCTTTTTCGGCACAGACTTCGTGACCGTGACCAAAGCCGACAGCGTCGATTGGGACCACATCAAGCCAGCCCTTCTGGGTGCGATCATGGAGCATTTCCAATCCGGCCAGCCGGTCATGGATGACGGCCACGCCCCTGCCTCGGGTCACGCCGAGCATGACGGCGAAGACAGCGTCGTTGTGGGCCAGATCAAGGAATTGCTTGACAGCCGGGTCCGCCCTGCCGTGGCCCAGGATGGCGGTGATATCACATTCCACGGCTTTGACCGCGGTGTGGTGTATCTGCATATGCAAGGCGCATGCGCCGGTTGCCCGTCTTCGACGCTCACGTTGAAAATGGGCATCGAAAACCTGTTGCGGCACTACATTCCAGAGGTCACCGAGGTTCGCCCGGTTGCCGTCTGACGCCACTTGCACCGAGCGTTTGACCGCTCGGTGCTATTGCGGGGCCACGCGTCTGGAATTCTTGCAGCCGCCTTTGACCGGCGCCTACTGCCACTGTTCAGATTGCCGACGCTGGACGGGCGCACCAGTCGCGGCGTTTGCTGCATTTGATCCGACGCACATGCGCGCGGTCCCTGACCTTGGTCCGGGGCGCAGCCATGTGCCCGGTGTCGAGCGATGGGTTTGCACCGATTGCGGCTCTCCGATAGCGGCGCGCTTCGACTATCTTCCCGATCAGGTCTATGTCCCTTTGGGCATCATCGATCAGAATGACCGCTTGCCACCGCAGATACATTGTCACACCGATGCGCAACTGCCCTGGCTTCACATCCGGGATGCAATGCCACGCCAACCCGGCTCGGCGCGCGTGCAGCTTTCCGATGCCACCCCATGACCGATCCCCTGATCCTTGCGTTTGATACGTCCGGTGCCCATTGCGCCGCGGCGTTGTTGCGCGGCAAAACGGTGCTGGAAACCTGTGGCGAGGAAATGGCCCGTGGGCAGGCGGAACGGTTGATGGGTTTGCTGGGCGACATCATGGCACGGCACGGGACCGGCTGGCACGATCTGTCCGCAGTGGCCGTTGGCACCGGGCCGGGCAACTTCACAGGCATCCGCATCGGCGTTTCGGCAGCGCGCGGCGTGGCCCTCGGCCTGGGGATCCCTGCCTACGGCGTGACCGGTTTTGCCGCGCGCGCGCAGGTGGCGCCGCCCGGGACGCAGGTTGCCATCCCGGCCCCCCGTGGCATGGCTTATATTCTCCAGCCAAGCGGGCCGATCACGGTCCCGCTGAACGCGGTCGCCAATCCAGCCCCAGAGCCAAATCCTGCCACTCTGGCCACCGCCATCGCACAACACGCTCGCACAGTTTGGCCGGAACCGGCCAAAGCGCCTGCGCCGCTCTATATCAAGCCACCAGATGCCGCCCCCGCCAAAGACGTGGCACCGCCCCTTCTGTCATGACCCCGCAGACACTGGCGCGCATACACGCCGCCGCGTTCCCCGACGAACGCGGTTGGACCGCACAGGAATTCTGCGACCTCTTGGCCAGTCGGCATACCCACCTGACGACAGCAACGCAGGGATTCGCGCTATGGCGCGCCATCGCGGATGAGGCCGAACTCTTGACCATCGCCGTGGACCCGCGCGCTCAGAACACGGGGATCGGTCGACACTTGATGGCAGTGTGGATGACGCGCGCCGCCCAGACCGCCACAAACGCCTTTCTGGAAGTGGCCGCCGACAATCAAGCGGCTCTCGTGCTCTATGCCAATTTCAACTTTCAAACGATAAGCACACGGCCAAACTACTATATCCGGCCCAATGGTCACGCAGACGCCGTTCTGATGCGAGCCACGCTCCCTTTCTCTGTTCCCTGAAATCCTCGGGGGGGATGCGCCGACAGGCGCATCGGGGGCAGACAGCCCCCGCCCACGGGTTATGCATTGGACCGTCCCGGGCAGATTTGCACCACATCAGACATCAAAAAGCGGTTGACCCCATCCCGCCCCTGCGGCCTAATCCCGCATGATCAAAGCGATCCTGGGCCGATGCAGCGTTGGCGCTGCCGCCCCAACCAAATAAAACTGGGAGTAAAGACCACATGACCTTCATGCAGAAAATCCTCGGCGCGACAGCGGCTATGGCCCTGTCGACAGGTTCGGCCCTGGCCGATCCTGCGCTGATCTTCGACCTGGGCGGCAAGTTCGACAAATCCTTCAACGAAGCCGCCTTTAACGGTGCCAAACGCTGGGCCGATGAAACCGGCGGAACATTCCGCGAAATCGAACTTCAGTCCGAAGCACAACGCGAGCAGGCGCTGCGCCGCTTTGCCGAGTCCGGCTCCAACCCGATCGTCATGGCAGGCTTTGCCTTTGCCGACGCGCTGGGGCAGGTGGCCGCAGATTATCCAGATACAAAATTCACGATCATCGATATGGTTGTGGATGCGCCAAACGTCCGTTCCGTTGTGTTCAACGAACACGAAGGGTCCTATCTTGTCGGCATGCTGGCTGCGAAAGCCTCCAAGTCCGGCACAGTCGGTTTCATCGGCGGCATGGACATTCCATTGATCCGTAAATTTGCCTGCGGTTATGCCCAGGGTGTCAAAGCGGTGAATGCGGACGCCACAATTGTCGCCAACATGACCGGCACGACACCATCGGCCTGGAATGATCCCGTGAAAGGATCCGAACTGACCAAAGCCCAGATCTCGCAGGGTGCTGACGTGGTCTATGCCGCGGCCGGCGGCACCGGTGTGGGTGTTTTGCAAACAGCCGCAGACGAAGGCATCCTGTCCATCGGCGTGGACAGCAACCAGAACCACCTGCACTCGGGCAAAGTCCTGACCTCCATGATGAAGCGCGTGGACAACGCCGTATTCTCGGCCTTCTCGGACGGACCGGACATGGAAACCGGCTTCATGGTTATGGGTCTGGCAAACGGCGGTGTCGGCTATGCGCTGGACGAGCATAACGAGGACCTGATCTCGGCATCCATGCGCAACGCGGTCGATGAAGCATCCAACCAGATCGCGGCAGGCACTCTGAGCGTTCACGACTATATGTCCGATGACAGCTGCCCCGTGCTGAACTTCTAGACGGATCAGCTAGAGTTGTCTGGGCCGCGCGGGCCATCCCGCCGCGGCCCAGATTTTTCGTCCGAAAAATCTCCCCTGTCCCACGGATGCCGCACATGACCGCCCCCGCTATTGAACTCAAAGGCATCTCCAAAGCCTTTGGCCCTGTGCAAGCAAACAAGGACATTTCCATTCGTGTCATGCCAGGCACGATCCACGGTATCATCGGGGAGAACGGAGCAGGCAAATCCACACTGATGTCGATCCTCTATGGCTTTTACAAAGCCGATGCGGGTGAGATTTTTATCAGCGGGCAAAAGACGGAAATCCCCGATAGCCAGGCCGCGATTGCTGCAGGAATCGGTATGGTGTTCCAGCACTTCAAACTTGTCGAAAACTTCACTGTCCTTGAGAACATTATCCTTGGAGCAGAAGACGGCAGCCTATTGCGCCCGTCCCTCGCAAAGGCCCGCACGACGCTGCTGGAGCTTGAAAAAGAATACGACCTCAAGGTCGACCCGGACGCCGTGATCGAAGAGATCGGTGTGGGCATGCAGCAACGCGTCGAAATCCTCAAGGCGCTCTATCGTCAGGCCAACATCCTGATCCTGGATGAGCCCACCGGAGTTCTGACCCCGGCAGAAGCCGATCAATTGTTCCGTATCCTCGGTCGCCTCCGCGAAGAAGGCAAAACGATTATCCTGATCACACACAAATTGCGGGAAATCATGGAGATTACCGATACGGTTTCGGTAATGCGACGCGGACAGATGACGGCGACCGTCAAAACTTCCGACACCTCGCCGGAGGAACTTGCTGAACTGATGGTCGGGCGCAAGGTCCTGCTGCGGGTCGACAAGACCCCGGCTCAGCCCGGCCCTGTGGTTCTGGACGTCAAGAACCTGAAAGTTGTGGATGAACAGGGTGTTGAACGTTTGCGCGGCATAAATCTGCAAGTGCGCGCGGGCGAAATTCTGGGCATCGCGGGTGTTGCGGGCAATGGTCAGTCAGAATTGCTCGAAGTGCTGGGCGGATATGCGGATGCCACCGGAACAATCACGCTGAACGGAACGCCCATCGAACTGACGGGCAAGAACGCAGACGGGCGCGCGCGGCGCGACCACGGCATCGCCCATGTACCCGAGGATCGCCAGCGCGAAGGGCTGATCATGGACTTCGCCGCCTGGGAAAACACGGCATTCGGATACCACCGCGACCCGGTTTATCAGTCGGGCATCCTGCTCAACAACGCGGCCATCAAAAACGAGACACAGGCCAAGATGGATAGGTTCGATGTCCGTCCCCCGCATCCGCATCTGGCGGCCAAGAACTTTTCAGGCGGAAACCAGCAAAAAATCGTTCTGGCCCGTGAAATCGAACGGAACCCGGACCTGTTGCTGATCGGGCAACCCACGCGCGGCGTGGACATCGGGGCAATCGAATTCATTCACCAGCAAGTCGTCGCACTCCGGGATCAAGGCAAGGCAATCCTTCTGGTCTCGGTCGAACTTGAGGAAATCCTGTCGCTTGCAGACAGAGTCGCGGTCATGTTTGACGGCCGGATCATGGGCGAACGGCAATCGACGCAAACCAATGAGAAAGAGCTCGGGCTCTTAATGGCGGGGGTTCAGACGTAATGCATTCTCTTGGCCAAAAATATCCTGGGGGAGGCCCATCGGGCCGGGGGCAAAGCCCCTTTTCATGGCCCGCCGCCCATTGCGCAATATTCAGAATCGGAGCGCGCACATGGATGTGATGCCCAAATGGGCCGAAGTCGTGCTCGTCCCGCTTATTTCTCTGGCCTTGGCAGCCATCCTGTCGGCCCTTGTCATTCTGGCTATCGGCGAAGACCCGATAGCAGCGGTCAATCTCATGGTCTCGGGCGCTCTGGGCTCCACGTACGGATGGGGCTACACGCTCTATTATGCTACGAATTTCATGTTCACCGGTCTGGCGGTGGCGGTTGCCTTTCACGCAGGGCTCTTCAACATCGGTGGCGAAGGGCAGGCGATGCTGGGGGGCTTGGGCGTGGCTCTGGTCTGTTTGTTCATCTCCTGGCCACATTGGACGATCGCACTAATTGCCGCAACCATCGGTGCCGCCGTCTTTGGGGCCGCATGGGCCGCCATTCCGGCCTATCTTCAGGCCAAGCGTGGCAGCCACATCGTTATCACCACGATCATGTTCAACTTCATTGCGGCCGCCGTGCTGAACTACATGCTGGTCAATGTGCTGCGCCCCCAAGGCTCCATGGATCCTGCGACCGAGCGTTTCGCCGAATCGGTTCATTTGCCTTCCCTGCATGAGCTTCTGGCGCCGATCGGCATCGAATTTTCCAAGGCCGCACCCGCAAATGTGTCCCTTGTCTTCGCGGTTATTGCCTGTGTCGCTGTCTGGCTGTTGATCTGGCGCACGGCGCTGGGGTTGGAAATCAGATCCTACGGCAAATCGGGCCGGGCTGCGCGCTATGCCGGGATCGGATCGGTCCGGATCACCATGATCGCCATGCTTATTTCGGGTGGGTTGGCCGGGATGATGGCGATCAACAATGTGATGGGCGAGGCGGAGCGCCTGGTCCTGAATGCGGTCGAAGGGGCAGGATTCATCGGGATCGCTGTTGCCCTGATGGGACGCAGCCATCCATTTGGCGTTTTCCTTGCCGCTATCCTCTTCGGATTCTTGTATCAAGGGGGCGCCGAACTGGCGCTTTGGACGTCGATACCGCGCGAACTGATCGTGGTGATCCAGGCGCTGGTCATCCTGTTCACGGGTGCGCTGGACAACATGGTGCGGATGCCATTGGAGCGGATCTTTCTTGCGCTCAGAAAATCCCGCAACACAAAAGCCACGAAACCGGCGGAGTGACCAGATGAACTTTCTTGCACTCTTTGACCTGACGGTTCTCGACACCACAATGCGTCTGGCGACGCCCCTGTTGCTGGCCTGCCTGGCCGGGCTCTTTTCCGAAAGGGCCGGTATTTTTGACATCGGGCTGGAGGGCAAAATGCTGGCGGCGGCGTTCTTTTCGGCTGCCCTGGCCGCGATGACCGGTTCGGTCTGGGTGGGACTTGCCGCAGGGATTGCCGCGTCTTTGGTCCTGTCCGCCATCCATGGGCTGGCGTCCATCACCTTTCGGGGCAATCAGTTGATTTCCGGCGTGGCAATCAACTTCCTGGCTGCAGGTCTGACTGTTCTGATTGCGCAAAGCTGGTTTCAGCAAGGCGGGCGGACGCCATCCTTGCTGGCAGGTGGACGGTTTGAGCCCATCACCCTGCCCTTTGCCGAAACCCTCGGCACTGTGCCCTTTCTTGGGCCGATCTATGCGGAGTTGATATCGGGCCACTCCATCCTTGTTTACGTCGCACTGCTTTGTGTCCCGGGAACCTGGTACATTTTGTTCCGGACCCGCTTTGGACTGCGTTTGCGGGCTGTGGGTGAAAACCCGGCCGCCGTTGATACGGCGGGGGTTTCAGTGGTTGGCCTGCGTTTTGCAGCCGTGGGCATTTGCGGTATCCTGTGCGGGATTGCAGGCGCTTATCTCGCCACAGGACTACAGGCAGGGTTTGTCAAGGATATGACGGCGGGCCGTGGCTTTATTGCGCTGGCGGCATTGATTTTCGCGAAATGGCGGCCCTGGCACGCACTTTGGGCGACACTTCTTTTCGGATATCTGCAGGCCATCGCGCTGCGCCCCGACATCATCGAAGGCGCTTTGGGGTTCCAGGTTCAAGTGCAATTGCTCGACGCTCTGCCTTATATCCTGACTGTGGTGATCCTGGCAGGCTTCGTCGGCAAGGCGATCCCGCCCCGCGCCGGCGGAGAGCCTTACGTCAAGGAACGCTAGTAGGGGCGCACCAAGGGTGCGCCTTACCTGCATAGTCATCTCCTTTTTGCCCGTAAGGCGCACCCTTGGTGCGCCATGCCATGATTTTAAAAAGGTACAAAATTCGGCGCGACGTCATGTCCCGGTTGATTGAGCCGGTACAGGGCCTGTCAGGTTTCTGTCTTGCGACGGCAGCACTGATGAGATGCGCAGTTTGGTAGTGCCAGATTTCACCCAACCATCAGCCCAGTCCGCTGCGGAGCGGCATGATACCTTGATTTTGGCGCCAACCCCGGCCACAAGGGAATATGCAAATTTACCTGCCCATTGCCGAGGTATCGGTCAACGCGTTCCTGCTCTTGGGACTGGGTGGTATGGTTGGCGTTCTTTCGGGCATGTTTGGGGTGGGCGGCGGCTTTCTTATGACGCCACTTTTGTTCTTTATCGGCATTCCCCCTGCCGTGGCCGTCGCCACCGAAGCCAACCAGATCGTAGCGTCCTCATTTTCCGGCGTTCTTGCGCATTTCAGGCGAAAGACGGTGGATCTTAGGATGGGCTGCGTGTTGCTTGTGGGCGGCCTCATCGGGGCTGCTCTGGGTGTGATGCTGTTCAACTACCTGAAGTCCCTGGGCCAGGTCGATCTGCTGGTCAAGCTCTGCTATGTCGTGTTTCTGGGCATCATTGGCGGGCTGATGTTCTTTGAAAGCCTGAATGCCCTGCGCAAGTCGGCCAAGGGAGGAACCGTACCGACGCGGCGCAAACATGGCCTGATCCACAAGCTGCCGTTCAAGATGCGGTTCCGTGTCTCGGGTTTGTACATTTCCGTGATCCCGCCCTTGTTGGTCGGGCTTTCCGTTGGCGTTCTGGCCGCAATCATGGGTGTTGGCGGCGGCTTTATCATGGTGCCTGCCATGATCTATTTGCTGGGCATGCCGACGAAAGTCGTAATCGGGACATCGCTGTTTCAGATTATTTTTGTCACTGCGTTTACGACGATGCTGCATGCGACCACGAACTATACCGTGGACGTTGTCCTTGCCGTGCTGTTGCTGGTTGGCGGCGTGATAGGCGCGCAGATTGGCACCCGTATCGGCGTGAAGTTGAAGGCGGAGCAATTGCGTATCCTGCTCGCGCTGATGGTCCTGTTGGTCTGCGGCAAGCTGGCCTATGATCTGCTGGTCATGCCTGCCGAACTGTTTTCGGTTGGCGCCGTGGAGGGGCACTGATGCGTTGGCTGATTGCCCTGCTTTTTCTTGCTGTTCCTGCCTTTGCCGAAACTGTTGTTCTGGGTCTGAGCCAAAACGAAATCGCGATCACCACCAGTTTTGACGGATCGGAAATCCTGGTTTTTGGAGCGGTCAAACGCGAAGAACCCATTCCCGAAGGTCCCCCTCTGGAAGTCATCGTGACCGTGGCTGGCCCATCTTTGCCCGTGAACGTGCGCCGCAAGGAAAAGCGGTTCGGGATCTGGGTCAACACCGATGCCGTCGAGGTGGATCAGGCCCCAAGTTTTTACGCGGTGGCCACAAGTGGGCCATTGCGGGACGTTCTGAGCGATGTTGAGGACTTGCGCCACAAAATCTCTGTCCCGCGCGCCATTCGGTCGGTTGGAGCACCTATGGGGATCGAAGACGCAGCCAGCTTCACGGACGCATTGATCCGCATCCGGACCGCCAACGACCTTTATCAATTGATGGAAAGCCACGTGGCTGTCGATGATCAGACCCTGTTTCGCGGACGTATCGAGTTGCCCGCCGCCCTCACAGAGGGTGACTATCAGACTCGTATCTTTCTGACGCGCGGTGGTGAAGTCATATCGCAGTACGAAACATCGATCGATGTGCGCAAGGTCGGGTTGGAGAGGTGGTTGTTTGGGCTCAGCCGGGAACAACCGATCCTTTACGGCCTTATGTCACTTGCCATCGCCATTGCCGCGGGATGGTTGGCGTCTGCCGCGTTTTCCCTGCTGCGGAACTGACAGCCTTTTGCGGGCTGCGGAGCGAGGGGCCAGCCCCTCGCGCTCCCCGGGATATTTCTTGCCAAGAGAAGTTATGTTTCGGGTTCGGCTTCGAGTGTGAGGGGCGCTGCTGGCATTGCGCGCAGATCATCCACGCGCAATCCTTCGGTCGGTTTCGACAACCGGTTTCGGACGACCCAGATGAGCCGGTCCTGCGCGCGGGTGATCGCCACATAAGCCAGCCGCTTCCATAAGGGCTGTCCCGCTTCGATGCGCCCCATCCGCGCTGCAACGTAAAGATCAGGCGCAAAGACCTGCACTGTCTCCCATTGTGAGCCTTGGGCCTTGTGTATCGTGACCGCTGCGCCATGCAGAAAGGTTGCGCCCATGCGGGCCGCAAATGGAATAAACGGCTCTTCCTCATCCGGTTTCTCGATCTTGACGATGGAGGCAGCAGAGACTTGCGGGTCTTCGGCCCCTAACACGTGCAGACGCGAAAAACCGGGCTTGCGTCCTTCCCCCAGATAGATCACTTGCGCGCCCTTGATCAGCCCCCGCGCTTCGAGGTCGAGCCGTTTGTTGCGATGCTTGAGCGGCAATTCAAGACCGTCACAAATCAGCGGCTCGCCTTCCAGCAATGCATCTTCGGGTGC
>CAYGQZ010000102.1:12039-13255 GCA_964352055.1 uncultured Rhodobacterales bacterium | reverse complement strand
CGTGCCGACCGCGGCGAACGCCGCGAGCGCCGTTGATCAGAAGATAGGAGCTAAACCATGGCTGCAAAACCATTTTTCCGTCGTCGCAAGGTCTGCCCTTTCTCTGGTGAGAACGCGCCTGCCATCGACTACAAGGACACACGTCTGCTGCAACGCTACATCTCTGAGCGTGGCAAGATCGTGCCGTCCCGCATCACCGCCGTATCGGCCAAGAAGCAACGCGAACTGGCCCGTGCCATCAAGCGCGCCCGCTTCCTCGCCCTGCTGCCCTACGCAGTGAAGTAAGGAGTATCTGACATGCAAGTGATCCTTCTCGAACGTGTGGCCAAACTGGGCCAGATGGGCGACGTCGTGGACGTCAAATCCGGATATGCCCGAAATTTTCTGCTGCCGCAGAAAAAGGCGCTGAGCGCATCCAAAGAGAACATTGCAAACTTCGAGGCACAAAAAGTGCAGCTCGAAGCGCAAAACCTCGAAACCCGCAAGGAAGCCGAAGCGCTGGGCGAAAAACTCGATGGACAGCAGTTCATCGTGATTCGGCAGGCGTCGGATGGCGGCAACCTCTATGGCTCCGTCACCCCCCGTGACGCAGCCGAGGCGGCCACAGCCGAAGGCTTTACCGTTGATCGCAAACAGGTCGTGATCCCGCGGCCGATCAAGGAGCTGGGTGTGCATGCTGTACATGTCATTCTGCACCCTGAAGTCGAAGTCAGCATCGAGTTGAACGTGGCACGCTCGCCCGAAGAGGCCGAATTGCAAGCCTCTGGCAAATCGATCCAGGAACTGGCTGCGGAAGAAGAAGCAGCCGCTGATTTCGAAATCGCGGAGCTTTTTGACGACATCGGTGCCGCCGCGTCCGAAGACGACGACCTGGCCGAAACAGTCGAAGATGTATTGCCCGAAGCTGATGCAGACGCGAAGCCGCAAGGCTGATCCTGCGCGACGGGATGAAAGTTACTGGAAGGCCGCGTTTCGAGCGCGGCCTTTTTCTTGTCACGCGAGCGCGTTTGCTTATTCAGAAAGGGGGCCAGCCCCCTCGGCCTGCGGCCTCACCCCCGGGATTTTTTGGAACAGAGAACGGCGGGACGAACATGCAATTGGGCCACACCGCAAGCCCTTAAAGCGAAGGGTGTTTGACAACGTCTTTGGGCTGCGCAACGATCCTGCAATGCGCGCGCTTGTGATTTGTCTTGCCCTGATGGGGTGTGCCCCGGAT
>CAYGQZ010000102.1:6641-11939 GCA_964352055.1 uncultured Rhodobacterales bacterium | reverse complement strand
TACCACACCCATGGCGCTGCAGATCGGGAATACTTCACTGAAGTTCCCTCTTTCGAAGACATGCGCACCGATATCGAAGATGACACGGACGGCTATATTGCAACGCCGGGCGGGCGGTTTTGGTATGTGGATGCACGGGCCCGGCAGGCGCGTCAGCTGTGTGGTCTGGGATGCCTTATGGCAGATCCCACGCATGTCGAAGATCCCGGGATGGTTGTTCGCCAAGCCTATAGCCTACAGGATCTCATGGCCTTCTGAGGCGGCAAAGCGGTAGCACCATCTGCTGACTTGCCACGAAAAAGGGCTGGTCCAAGTGGACCAGCCCCTGTTTTGAAGACCCGGTTTCAGGCTTATTCGTCTTCGAGCGCTTCGACTGCTTTTTGCAGGTCGTCCTTGCTGACTTCTTTTTCCGTCACAGACGCGTTTGCGAAGATGTGGTCGACAACCTTGTCTTCGAACAGCGGCGCGCGCAACTGTTGCTGCATCTGCTGGTTTTTCTGGATAAATTCAAAGAACTGACGTTCCTGACCCGGGTACTGACGGGCCTGGGCCATGATCGCCTGGCTCATCTCGGCATCGGTGATTTCCACCTTGGCCTTTTGTCCCAATTCGGCCAGCAAGAGGCCCAGACGAACCCGGCGTTCGGCCAGTTCCTTGTGATCGTCCGTCGGCTCGATCTCGGGGTGATCGTGGCCTTCGACCTCGGGGTTTTCCTCGTGCCAAAGCTGATGCGCGATCTGGTTGGCTTCCGCTGTCACCAGCGATTGCGGCAGATCAAAGCTCACGGCTGCATCCAACTGATCCAGCAGTGCGCGTTTCATCACGGCGCGGGCGGCACCGGCATATTCGCCTTCCAATTGTTCACCAATCCGGGTTTTCAGACCTGCCAGATCGTCGGCGCCGTATTTCTTGGCCAATTCGTCGTCGATTTCCGCAGCGACAGGTTCCTTGACCTCTTTGATCGTGCAATCAAAGACAGCTTCCTTGCCTGCCAGATGCTCGGCTTGATACTCATCAGGGAACGAAACCGTTACAGCTTTCTCCTCGCCCGCCTTGACACCGACCAACTGCTCTTCAAAGCCCGGAATGAACGAGTTTGAGCCCAGAACCAGAGGGTAATCCTCTGCTGATCCGCCTTCGAACGCTTCGCCATCGACTTTGCCAACGAAATCCATCACGATCTGATCGCCGTCCTTGGCTTTTGAGCCTTTCTTGCGTGCCTTGAAATCCTTCGCATTCTCGGCCAGCGACCCGAGGGTCTCATCTATGGCCGCGTCGTCGGCTTTGACCACCAGACGCTCAAGCGTCAGCTTGCCCATGTCCAGCTCGGGGATTTCTGGCAGTGCTTCATAGGACAGATCGACATTGACGTCGTCGCCTTCTTTCCAGTCCTCGTTGGTCATCTTGACCTCGGGCTGCATCGCGGGTCGGTCGCCGGAGGATTGAAAGTGATCCGACATCGCGCCGTCGATGCTTTCCTGCATCGCTTCGCCCATCAGGCGTTGACCAAACTGCTTTTTCAGCAGTGCCATTGGCACTTTACCCTTGCGAAAGCCCTTCATTTCGACTTCGGGCTGCGCCTCGACCAGCTTTTCGTTAACCTTGGCGTCCAGTTCTGCGGCGGTCACGGTGATGGCATAGCCGCGTTTCAGACCTTCGTTCAGCGTCTCGGTGACCTGCATGTGTGCTCCCATAGCAATAAGGCCCCACGCGGGGCTTTTCGTAAATTCGCGCCCTTCTATGCAGGGCGTCGGCCATGTGCAAGCGGATAGGCATGTGATCCCGAAAATGCATGCGGATTGACAGCCCAGGAGGGGCAAAGTCCCGGTGGGGCCAGATTTCAGCTGCCCTTCGCTGGGCGGGCATCAGTGGCCAGACCGTGGCCTGCCTGTCATGCTGGACCACACACTCAAGCAGCAGATCATGATTGAGCGTCTAGACTATGTGTCGCCCAAATGAACGCCTGGAACCGCATGGCGATCGCGTTTGCGCATCGCCCGGACGCGTGATCCTGACGTCGCATGATTAAACGTTCAACTTAGTGTTTGACCCGACTCATTCATCGGATTAATCGTTTAAGCCATCAGAAGGACACTAATGGTCAGCATCAAGGATATAGCCTCGGATCTGGGGATTACCGCCGCAACCGTGTCCAACGCGCTCAGCGGCAAGGGGCGCGTCTCGCAGGACCTGGCGACGCGCATCCGGAGCCGCGCGGACGAATTGGGCTATCGTCCCAACCTGGCCGGTCGTGCCTTGCGCAGCGGCAAGACCGGTATCCTGGGACTGGTGATGCCGGATCTGACCAATCCGTTGTTCCCGCGCATTGCCCAGACCATTTCCAATGAAGCAGATGCAAGACAACTGGGTATCCTGATCGCGGACTCGCGGGGCAGCGCCGCAGAGCAGAATGCCGCATTGCGCCGCCTGCTGAACCTCGGCGTCGATGGCCTGCTCGTTGTGCCGCAAAAAGGCACCTCGCCTGATCCCATGCCGGTGCCCGTCGCCATCATCAACACACAGTCCGATCCACAAAACGCGGTCAGTGCGGATCACATCGGCGGCGGGGCGCTGATCGCCCGCCACATCACAGAGATTGGTCACCGTCAGCTTCTGCTGCTTGGCGGCGATCCCGTGTCAGAAGTCCAGCGGGACCGGATCAAGGGCATGACATCCGCGTTGCCGCCCGATGTCTCTGCCCGCACTCTCTGGGGCGCCGCCGGGGTGGCCGACGTTCCCATTCAGATCAGGGATGGTGTCACCGCCATTCTGACCACGTCCGATCTCATCGCACTGCAAGTTCACTCTTGTCTGTTGCGCGCGCAAATCTCTGTCCCGGATCAGGTCAGCCTGACCGGCTTTGATAACATGTCGTTCTCGTCGATCATGCACCCGACCCTGACCACCGTTGCCCAGAACGTCGAAGACATTGCATCGCGCGCCATTGCGATCATCACCGCAATGATCGCCGGTACACCGGTTCCGAAACTGGGCGACGTCGTGCCAATGCGCCTTGTCATCCGTCAATCCACCGCAATCCCTCACTAAGCCCAACAGGAGACACCTTATGACCAAGACCTTCGTCCTCGCCGCCGCCGCGGCTCTCACAGCCGCAAGTGCAAGCGCTCAGGACACCCTGACGATATCGGTCTATTCCTTCGCTCAGGACGCATACAAAGAAGCGCTCTATGACCCGTTTGAGGAGATCTGCGGTTGCACGTTGGTGATCGAGACCGGAAACAGCGTCGAACGCATGGCCAAGATCGAGGCCAATGCCGCCGATCCGGTGATCGACATGGCCGTGATCTCTAGTCATGACGCGCTGAGCCTTGCCCAAAAGGGCCTGCTGCAACCGCTCGACACCTCCAAACTTTCCAGCTTTGACCGCCTCTATCCAGCCGCACAGGACCCGATTGGCGACAATATGGCGGTAGGCTACACCTTTTATGCCAGTTCCATTGTCTACCGGTCGGACCTGGTAAAGATCGACAGCTGGGGCGACCTGCTTGGACCTGATCTGGCTGGCAACGTATCGCTGCCCAATATCACGGGCACCCAGGGGCCATTGACGTTGATGATGCTTGACAAGGCGATGGGCGGCGACGGAGAGGACTTTTCCGGTGTCATCACCAAGATTGGTGAAAGCGCCGATGATATTGTGACTTTCTATTCCCGGTCTTCCGAACTGGCCCAGTTGATGAACCAGGAAGAAGTGATCGCAGCCCCCGTCGGGCGCTTTGCCTGGAGCAGCTTTCGCAGCGCCCCCCTGCCCTTTGCATGGGCGGAACCTGCCGAAGGTCAGGCAGGTGGCATGAACGTCATGCTGATGACCGCCAACAACGGGAACGAAGAGTTGGCGTACAAACTCATGGACTACTGGCTCTCGGCCGAGGTGCAGACGCGGATTGCCAACGCCCTGATCGACAGCCCCGCAAATATGGACGTTGTTGTCAGTGACGAAGTTGCCGACAACCTGACCTATGGTGCGGACCTGATCAATTCGCTGAACATCATGGATCCGGCCGCGATCATCGCCAACCGCGATGCGTGGGTCGAACAGTGGAACACGGAAGTCATTCAATAAGCCCCCCGCGCGGCGTGGCAACACCTGCGCCGCGCATCCCACACCGGAGACCCGACCATGTTTCTCAATCGCAAGGAAGGCTTGGCGCTTGCGCTACCCGCAGCACTTTTCACGCTGCTCTTCTTTCTTGTGCCAGTTGGTATCCTGTTGTCAGTGGCCTTCCAGTCCGACACGGGCTGGAGCCTGAACGGCTATTTCGAGTTTTTCTCCAAACCGCTCAATCGCACCGTCTTCTTGCGCACGCTGAAATTGGGCGTGCTGGTGGCCGGTGCATCCGCGATCATCGGCTATGCGGCGGCGTTTTGCATCGTCAACCTGCCGCCCAAATCCCGCGGGCGCATCTTCGGGCTGGTGGTGTTGCCGCTGATGATCTCTCCGGTGGCACGGACCTATGCATGGATCGTCATTCTGGGGCGCACGGGCATCGTCAATGACGCCATCGTCGGGCTTGGCCTCTCCGACACCCCGATCCGGCTGCTGTTCACCGAAACGGCCGTGTTCATCGGCCTGCTGCAACTGTTCTTGCCGCTGATGATCATCTCGCTTGTCTCTGCCATGGAAAACATCCCCCGCGACGTGATCCCTGCCGCACGGGTTCTTGGGGCAAGCTGGTTGCAAGTATTCCTGCGGGTGATCCTGCCCCTGACCAAGGAAGGGCTGGTGATCGGCGGCACGCTCGTCTTCACCGGCGCACTGACCGCCTACATCACGCCTGCGATCCTTGGTGGCTCGAAGGTGCTGATGCTTGAGACATTGCTTTACCAAAAGGTCAATGTCTCCAACGACTTCGTTTCGGCCAGTGTGATCGCGATGATCCTGATCGTGATGTCCTTCACGGCCAATATCGTGCTGAAACGCATCGCATCGGTGAGGAACTGATCCATGTCCAAACTAAGCATATGGATCATCCTCGGGCTCACCCTGACCTTCCTGATCGGTCCCTTTCTGATCGTCATTCTGGCGGGGGCCTCTGCGGGCGAAGCCCTCGCATTCCCCCCACAAGGCTTGTCGCTCAAGTGGTACGCCAAAGTGTTCACGGTTGAGAGCTTTCGCGCCAGCTTTGCCCTGTCGATGTTTCTGGCGATCTTTGGCACCCTGACGGCCCTTCTGATCGGCATCCCTGCGGCCTATGCGCTCAATCGCTATGACCTGCCATGGGCCGAAACGATCCGCACCATAGTCGCGGCCCCGATCATCGTTCCGGGCATTATCGT
>CAYGQZ010000102.1:0-6541 GCA_964352055.1 uncultured Rhodobacterales bacterium | reverse complement strand
CCGAAACGATCCGCACCATAGTCGCGGCCCCGATCATCGTTCCGGGCATTATCGTGGGGCTGGCGCTGCTGCGCTACATCGTCGTTCCCTTGAACGTCACGATCACGATGGCCCTCTTCATGGTCCACACGGCACTTGTGCTGCCCTATGCGGTGCGGGTTGTCTCTTCCAGCCTGAACAACCTGCGCGGCGACATGGAGGAAGCGGCAGTGATCCTTGGATGCACAAGGTTCCAGACCTTTACCAAGGTGGTGCTGCCAAACATTCGCGGCGGCATTCTGGCAGCCTTCATCCTGGGCTTTGTCACAAGCTTCAACGAGGTGCCCGCCTCGCTGTTCCTGTCCGGCCCCGGTGTGCGCACGCTGCCCATCGACATGCTGTCTTACATGGAGATCACTTTCGATCCGTCTGTGGCGGCTCTTTCGGCGATCCTCGCGTTTCTCTCCGTCGCCATTGTTTTTCTGGCAGAAAGGCTATTGGGATTTTCGCGCTATGTCTGACCCCTTTGTCTCACTCACCGATCTTGTGCTGTCCTATGGGCCGACAGTCGCCGTGCCCGAACTGAACCTCGACATCCACAAAGGCGAACTGATCGCCCTCCTTGGGCCATCCGGTTGCGGTAAAACCACAACGATGCGCGCGATTGCGGGCCTGCTGACGCCGACTTCGGGCTCGATCCACATCGACGGGCGCGATGTGACACGCACGCCCGCCAACAAACGCGGCATTGGGCTGGTGTTTCAGTCCTATGCCCTTTTCCCGCACCTGAGCGCGTTCGAGAACGTCGCCTTCGGTCTGCGGCTGCAAAAGCTGCCCGACGCAGAGGTCCGGACCAAAACCGAGGCCGGTATGGCCACCGTCGGCCTCACCGGGCTTGAGAGCCGCAAACCGGCAGAATTGTCCGGCGGCCAGCAACAACGCCTTGCCCTCGCCCGGTCACTGGTGATGGAACCCAAAGTTCTGTTGCTGGACGAGCCGCTCTCCAATCTCGACGCCCGGCTGCGCTTGGAGATGCGCAATGAATTGCAGCGCGTGCAACGCGAGACCGGGGTGACCATGGTGTTCGTCACGCACGACCAATCCGAAGCCTTGGCACTGGCAGACCGCATCGTGTTGATGAAGGACGGCAAGATCGAGCAATTGGGCACGGCGGAACAGCTTTATGCAGCGCCTGACACAGCCTTTGCCGCCGATTTCATGGGCTTCGAGAATATCTTTGAAGTTCAGGCTAATCACCTGGTGAATGGGCCGGGCCGTCTGGCGCTTGGATTTACAACGGACGCACGTGTTTTGGCGTGGCGTCCAAGTGGTGTGACGGTTGGCGCTGGCCCCAATACCGGCACGGTGCGCAGCAGCAGCTTTGCAGGCGGCCACCGTGAATACGTCCTCGACAGCCCGTTGGGAGAGATCAAGGCGGATGCGGGCATCGAGACGCCAGAGGTGCCCATCGGGGCCAACGTCGCCTTTGATCTGCCCCAGAAAACAGCGCGGGTCCTGAGGGCATGAACCAACTGTGGGTCGATACAGATTTCGGATTTGACGACCTCTGGGCGATCCTGGTGCTGCGCCATCACGGCGTGCAGATTGCAGGCATCTCTCTGACATTTGGATGCGCGACATTGGGCCAGGCCATCGCCAACGCAGTTGGTGCGCGCGACGCATACAACATGCACAACCCGCTGTTTGCTGGCGCGGCTCGCCCTTTGGTGCGTGCCCTCGAAACCGCCGAGCGGATATTGGGGCCGTGCGGAATGCAAAGCCGGGGCGCACAGTTGCCGCGTATCGATGCCATTCCTGATCTGCCCCCCGCCATAGAAGGGATCGTTGCGTGGATCGCGCATGAGAAGGACCCGACGCTCCTTGCCATCGGCCCACTGACAAACATCGCGCATCTTGTTTTGCATCACCCGGATGCTGCCCGAAAGATCGCAAGGATCGTCTGGATGGGCGGCAGCAACGGGCCGGGCAACCATTCCGCAGCATCAGAATTCAACGCTTTGGCCGATCCAGAGGCCGCGGATATCGTCGCCAAGTCAGGCATTCCCCTTGATGTGATCGACCTTGAGATCTGCCGGAAAGTCACCTTTGGCCAAAACGAAATGCCGGACCTGGCGCAACCAAGCGCCGACCTTTTGGGCGGGTATCTGGATATCGCGTTGACGCGTGGGCGCACCGCCATGGCGATCTATGACCCGCTGGCCGCACTGGCCATCGTTAAAGAGGGCCTCGTCGCGTTCACGCCCATGACACTCGATTTTTGCACGACACCGGGTCCGGACTACGGGGCCACCCGATTTACGTCCATCGAAACATCGCACATACGGCTTGGAACGGCCTGTTCGCCGGATGCAGCCGCCCGCTGCCTCGCAGCCCTCGCAAACCAAGGTACCGCCGATGCCCCATAACGCCGACCTGACAGATCCCGCCCTGCGTGCACGCGCAGTTCAAGCGGCGCGCGGCACTGCGCCGTTCGATGTCTTGATCGAGAACGGCACTGTCATGGATATGGTCACAGGCGAAGACCGCAGCGCGGATATTGGCCTTGTCGGAGCCTTGATTGCATCCGTGCACGCGTCGGCACCCCGGGACGCCAAAACCCGGATCGATGCCGCCGGATGCCATATCGCGCCGGGTCTGATCGACACACATATGCATGTCGAAAGCTCGATGGTGACGCCCGCAGAATATGCGGCGCATATTCTGCCGCGCGGGGTCACTACGGCGCTCTGGGACCCCCATGAATTTGCCAATGTCGCAGGATTGGATGGCATGGACTATGCCCTCGCGTGTGCAGCCTCGGCAGCCTTGCGGTTCTTGCCCCTCGCGCCCACCTGTGTGCCGTCCGCACCGGGGTTCGAAGCCAGTGGTGGCGATTTCGATCCCAACACGGTCGCACAGCTTCTGGCGCGCCCCGACATTCACGGCGCTGCAGAAATGATGACGATGGACCCGCTCTTGAACGGTGACCCGCGCGTTGCAGGCATTGTCGCGGCCGGATTGCGCAGCGGCAAACGGGTGTGCGGCCATGCCCGTGGTCTGAGTGGCGCCGATCTGAACGCCTATGCCGCAGCAGGCGTCGAAACGGACCACGAACTGACCTCGGCGGCCGACCTGCTGGAAAAGCTGCGCGCGGGCCTGACGATCGAATTGCGCGGCTCCCATGCGCATCTTTTGCCGGAATTGGCCGATGCGATCCTGGGTCTGGGTCACATGCCGCAAACGGTCACCTTGTGCACCGATGATGTTTTCCCCGACGATCTGCTCGCCAAGGGCGGCTTGGATCAGATCGTCCGTCACCTGATTGCGCTTGGGCTGCCTGCGGCATGGGTCTACCGCGCGGCGACCCTGAATGCAGCGACACGGATTGGACGCACGGATCTTGGCCTTGTCGCGCCGGGCAAACGGGCGGACCTGGTGATCCTGTCAGACCGGGACGATGCGCGTGCACGCACCGTCATTCTGGATGGTAGGATTGTGGCACAGGACGGCACACTCTTGGCCGCGCAAACGACGCCCGACGTGCCTGAACGACTGTCACAGTCGGTGTCGCTTGCCCCGCTCATGGCCGAGACGTTTGAAATCCCCTGCACGACCCCGACGGCCCGCGTTGCAACCCTGCGCAAACCGCGCTTTCCCGAATGGGGCGAGCGCACGCTCACCACCTCGGGCGGAACACTCGATCTGCCCGACGACATGATCCGAATAGCCATTGTGAACCGTTATGTGCCCGGCGCGCCTGTGCGCGTGGCGTTGATGGAAAACTGGGGAAGCTGGACCGGCGCCTTCGCTGCGACCGTGTCCCATGACAGTCACAACCTCACCGTGTTCGGCACTGACACCGAAACCATGGCGGTTGCCGCGAATGCTGTGTTGGCGTCACAGGGCGGCATGGCCGTTGCACAAAACAGTAAGCTGCAACAACACATGGCCCTGCCCATTGCAGGTCTGGTGAGCCCCAACAGCCTTGCGGATGTGGCTGCGGCGTTTCGCAGCCTCCGGAATGCCCTTGACAACTGCGTTACATGGGAGCCGCCCTATCTGGTGTTCAAAGCACTGTTTGGCGCGTCCCTGGTCTGCAACGCGGGACCAAGGCTCAGCGATGTGGGAATTGTCGATCCGTTTCAGAACATCATTCTGGACAGCTGCATTCTGGACAACGAAAACGCATAAACCATCAGAACCGACCACACGAGGATTGATGCGCGGGTTGGCTCAAATGGAAGCCGACTGTCGCTCGCAATCGGTCCCGACCAAAATGGCAGTCAAATGCAAGGAAACGATGGCTTCAGGCTCAAACCGCTTCCTTTGTCCCGACGTGATCGGCAAAGCTCTGGAAAAATTTTGCCGCAAGCTTCTTGGCCGTTCCCTGGATCAGACGGCTGCCCAATTGCGCAAGTTTGCCCCCGATATCGGCAGTCGCGTTGTACTTCAGCAATGTGCCTTCGGGATGCTGTTCCAGCACGACCTCCGCCCCGCCCTTTGCGAACCCCGCAGCTCCGCCATTGCCTTGACCCGTCAATGAAAATCGCTCGGGCGGCGCGTCCGGGCTCAGTGTAACATTGCCGTTGAACTTCGCCTTGACCGGGCCGATCTTGAGGACAACTTTCGCCTCCAATTCCGTGTCGGATGTCTTCACCAGTTCCTCGCAGCCGGGGATGCAGGCTTGCAGGATGTCCGGATCATTCAGTGCGGCATAAACCACGTCCTGCGGGGCGTGGATGATGATTTCGTCCTTGAGTTCCATGGCATGTGTCCTTGTTTAACAGCAGGGGAATTTGATTGAAGCCAACAGCGTGGCCTGATCCTTGGTCAGCGCCGGGAAAATCCGTCTTGCGATCCGGGCGGCGCGTCTTTTGAGGTACCTCTTTGCGGCGAAGCTACGTCTCGGCCTCACAAAACGAGACCGTATGGATACTGTTGCATCACGCATGTGAAAATGCCTCCGCCGCCATGCCTGCCCGTCGCACCTGTGTGACTTCGGCCAGGATCGACAGGGCAATCTCATCCGGGGTGATCGCGTTGATGTTGAGGCCCGCGGGCGCGCGCACCTTGGAAAGTGTCGGCGCGAGGTCAGGGTTTTCAGCGGTCAAGCGCCCCACAAGGGTTCCGAATTTCTTACGGCTGCCGACAAAGCTGATGTAGCTGCCGGCGCTGCCGACCGCAGCCCTCAGCGCATCGAGGTCACCCTGCCCTTGCGTGGCAACCACGACGAAACCGCCGGTGTCGAACGCAAAGCCGCGCGTCACATCTGCGTCCGCTTCGACTGTTTCGGCGGCGTGCACCCTGACCTTGAAGTCAAAGCGTCGCGCCAGGCTGGCCAAGGCCATCGCAACAAGCCCGGTGCCGCAGATCACCATTTCCGGCAGCGGCAGGACCGGTTCCACAAAGACATCCATTGTGCCTTTGGACGGGCACCCGTTGCGCGCATACCGCACCCCGTCGCGCACCTCGCCCACGACGACACCTACGGTTTCGAGCAGTTCTTGCGGGCGCAGGGAAATCAGTTGCGGATCGCCGCTTTGGATCGCTTCCCGCGCGGCCTTGCCGACGGCGCCGCGCGCACAGCCGCCACCGACCCACCCCAGCAGGATTTTCCCGTCACGGTCAAGCAAGGCCTTGCCCCCCGGTTTGGCCGAGGTCGCATCGACGGTCCGCACCACCGTTGCCATGGCAAAGGGGACCCCCTTGGCCTTGAGGTCTTGCATCATGTCATCGAGACGGGCGTGATCAGAGCGGGACAGGGTCATAGACGCGCCAACGTGGGTTCAAGCTGGGCCAGATCATCTAGCGTTGTCGCTGCGGCAAATGCATCGAGATGCGGCAAGGCCGAAGCCATCCCCCGCGCCACGGGCGCGTACCCCTTCCAGCCTTTCAGCGGGTTCAGCCAGACGATCTTGCAGCCACGGCGTTTCAGTCGGGCCAGGGCCGCCCCGAGTATTTCGGGGCTGTCGCTGTCATAGCCATCAGACAGGATCACAACGACGCTGCGCCCATCAACGAAGTTCCGGGCATAGCCCTTCGCAAAATGTTGCATGTTCATCCCGATTTTTGACCCACCCCCAAAGCCATCGGCCAACAGCGTGATCCGGTTGAGGGCACGCAGC
The DNA here is from genome assembly GCA_964352055.1 of uncultured Rhodobacterales bacterium. Classification (GTDB taxonomy): domain Bacteria; phylum Pseudomonadota; class Alphaproteobacteria; order Rhodobacterales; family Rhodobacteraceae; genus Tateyamaria. The sequence goes on along the minus strand of CAYGQZ010000102.1, from coordinate 437 downwards.
GGATCGTCGTCCCGCAAGGCATTGGTGATCCGCACAAGGCGGGTGTGGAACAGGTATGCGTCGCTGGCCTTGTCCGCACGCATCAGCCCGGCCAGAAAAGCCAGAAAGGGCCGTGCATAGTTCATCATCGATCCCGAAACGTCGCACAGTGCCACAATCTTCAAAGGTCGCTCTGGCCGCTTGCGTTTGGCAAGGCGCAGGGGTTCGCCACCCGATGACAGGCTGTGCCGTATGGTGCGGCGCAGATCAACTATTGCGCCCCTCTTCGCGGCCTTGCGCCTGCGCGATCTGCGATCCCGCAAGGCTTGGCCCAAGCGTATCGCCACCTGCTCGGCGGCGCGGATGTCATCTGCCGACACCATCTCTCGCAGGTCTTTCTTCATCAGGTTGTGCGCCTTGGAGGCCACGAGCTTACCCGTCCCGTCGGCATAGCTTTC
>CAYGQZ010000101.1:11652-13585 GCA_964352055.1 uncultured Rhodobacterales bacterium | reverse complement strand
TTGTATGGACCAGACAACAAACGCAGCTCCCCGAAAGAAACCGATCAATTCATGGGTTGTGCGCTTTGGAAAGCGCCAGCGCAAATGGATAAACCCCTATATCCGGCGGCATTCCAAGGTCGGCGATGCTGCTGTTTTTGACCGTTCCAATTTCGAGTGGATCGCGAAACTGGAAGCCGCGTGGGAAGATATTCGTGACGAGGCGCTGGCCGTTCTGAAGAACCGGGAAGGCATCCCGCCGCTTGCGCAGATTTCACCGGATCACAAGGGGCTGGACGATCAGGACAAGTGGCGCTCCTTCTTCTTGTGGGGCTATGGGTTCAAGGTGGATCAGAACTGCGCCCGCTGTCCCAAGACGACGGCAGCCTTGCGTAATGTTCCGGGCCTGCGCACAGCGATGTTTTCCATCCATGCCCCCGGCATGGCAATCCCGCCGCACAAGGGTGTAACCGCTGGCATGTGCGTGTTTCACCTGGGCTTGAAAGTCCCCAAAGACCGCGCCAACTGCGCCATTCGCGTCGAGGACGAGATTGTTAACTGGGAAGACGGCGTTGGTTTTGTATTCGATGACACCAAACAACATGAGACATGGAACCGCACGGATGACGAACGGGTCATCTTGCTGATCCAATTTGACCGGCCCCTGCGGTTTCCGGGTAATCTGGTGGCGTCCCTGTTTTTCCAGGCCGTCAGACGCACATCTTTTGTCGGTAACGCACGGCGTCAACTGGGCGACTGGGAGGAGACGTTTCGGAAGTTTGAAAAAGCTGATGAATAACACGAATGGCGGCAGCAGATTGCCGCAGTTCTGAAAAGTCGATCAGGGTTTCGGGACGCTTGGGCAGAAGCTAAACCTCTTTTTGTGACTTTGGCTCAAGGGCCGCGTTTTCGAGGGCTTGCTGTTGCAGCCTCTCCCGGTCCACCCGCTTCCATCGTAACTTGCTGCAAAACCAGTGGCTTGCATTGCGCGTGATCGAAGACTCAATCGCGCGGGCTATTTTTTGGGTAATATCGAATTCTGCTTGTTTGCCTTTTCTTCCGTCCGGCATGATCGGCTCTTGAAAGGCCACACGGAGGTGCCCGGGCGCCATACGGATAATTTCGAATGGAATGACCGGACAATCAAAGCCCGTGGCCAAACGCGCCGGAATGCGTGTGATCGCTGTTTGACGCCCAAAAAATTCGACTTCTATTCCCGGGTTGACCCGCTGATCCACGAGCAAGGCGATTGACTCACCGCGTTCCAGCGCGTGATAGCAAGGACGCAAAGCCTTGAGCTTTTCCACATAGGTGGCACCCGTTTCAGCACGCTGCGCCAACATCAGATCGTCGACGACCGGATTCTTGTTCTTCGAGTATATAACGGTCAGGGGTTTGTTCACTTGCTTGAATATCAATGGGCTGAGTTCCCAACTGCCCACATGCGCGCCGACATAAATCGCCGGGCCCGTTCCATCAAAGACAGAGCCGTCGGTTGTGACCCAGTCTACGCGCGCGCCGTTCTTGCCATCTCTGAAATCTGGAATATGGGCGATCTCGGCGATATGGCGTCCAAAATTGGCCAGCATTTCCCGTGAAAGGGCATCGACTTCAGGTTCGCTCATTTCGGGAAAGATTTCACGAATGTTTCGACGCATGTTGACCGACTTCACAAAGCTGCCGCCAGCCTTTGAAAGAACAAAGGCCATCAAATCGGATGCCTGTTTCGCAGGCAGGCTGCGAATAGCGAAGTGAAGTGCGGAAATCAGAGGGTTAAGACGACTGGAAATCTTTTTGGACACTGTCTCCTCCTCCGCGTGTTTTGATGTCTTTTAACCATATTCATTCGGCTTGTGTGGTGTTCGTCGGTTTGGTTCCCGCGCCGATAATGTGTCTTACAAGTTATGTTCATACGCGATCAAGGGCACGTTTCCTTGAGCCAGAGTTCTTTCCG
>CAYGQZ010000101.1:0-11552 GCA_964352055.1 uncultured Rhodobacterales bacterium | reverse complement strand
AAGTTATGTTCATACGCGATCAAGGGCACGTTTCCTTGAGCCAGAGTTCTTTCCGGGCTGTATTGCCAAATTATGATACACGACAATGTACGCCACGTCCGAAAAGCAGGTTCCGCGAACATACTTTGGCGTATCCTGATCTTTTTGTGTATCGATATCAGTCACCTGAGTTGCTGGTTCCGTGTTGCGTGACGGATGTGTCTGTCGGGGCTATCCACTGTGACAAATCCTTCCCAAAGGTATTTCCCAGCAACAGGATGTCTTCCCGGAAGATTTGTCGCAGGTCTTCAATGAAGCCTGGGTCCAAAGGCGACGCGTTCGCCTCGATTGCGTTGAAACGCTTCAGTTTTTTTCTCATCTTGCGAAGTGCCCGTTGCCATCGTGCCGCCTGCACCGGATTGCGCATCAACTGGTTGGCGACAGGCCGCATCAATGGGCCAGTATAAAGGCTTTGCAGCCAACCGATTTTGTAGCTGCTGGATGGGTTTGTCCGCATGAACGAGACGCGCCCATCATATGGAACACCGAGAAAGGACAGGACTGCCTGGTAGCTTGCAAGGGTATCTGTCAGGAAATCGTCGAAAAAGACGGGCATGCAGTTTTCGCGACCGACCAGCGTGATCAACTGATCAGAATAGTGACCAAGGCGCGCGATTTCGGCATAAGCCAGAACACGCGGGTCCTGACAGTTGCGCGGAATATGCCGCCCCTGCGCGCGCGCATCCTGCAACGCCCAGGCCTTGGCCAGATCTGGTTCGTCCTCTTGCCGCAGGTACAAAAGCCGCGCGTGGTAGGATTGCAATAATTCGACAGGGTCGCGCAGCATCACGATAAATTTCGGGGATTGGAAACTGCGTAATATCCTCTCGATTGCGTCACGCGCGTATAGTGTTGAAACAGCCCCCTCGCCAATCACCAGAGTGTCTTTGGAAAACGCCGGGTAATAGGCGTCCAGAAATTCAGCGCGCATGGCATCGGGATCGGACGTTTTGCACGGAAACGTGAAATAATGCGTTTCCTTCGGTTTTGAAAAGCAGATTTCGGGATGTTTGCCAAGATAGCGCGCCATGGCCGTGGTGCCGCATCGCGGTGCGCCGACAATAAAAAATGCGCTGATGTCACGGGTCATGGCGGGATCTCTGAAAGACTGTTTTAGGGCGAAAGTTATCGGTGGACGGTTTGCTTGGTGGGGGCGTTATGCAGTCGCAAAAACCAAATGTATTGGGTGGACAAATTCACTCTTCCTTCTGCCAGAGCACAGCAACGCTCCGTTGGCTGCCATTGATTCCGCTGGCCTGACTATACAGGTCAAAGCGCATGTTCGGCAAACCGCGCAGCCATACAAGCGCAGATCAGCGGACCTGTCGTCTGTTGCCGTTCACCTAAAACTGTAACACTTTGAAACGTGCGGTTTTCCGGGGTCTTGATGTTTGGCCTGAACCTAGGCAGAACGCGCAAAACCTTAAAACACTGGAATAAACCGTTGAAAGCAGTCATTCTGAGCGCCGGTCAAGGAAGCAGATTGCTTCCGTTGACCCAGAACCAACCCAAATGCTTGCTGCCGATCAACGGGAAGTCGATCCTGGAATGGCAGCTTAACGCTTTGGCCGCAAACGGTGTGAACGACGTAACGGTTGTCACCGGATTTTATGCCGAAGAGGTTGATAATCTGATCGCGTCCCGGGATTTTGGCGACCAGAAGGTACACACCCTGTTCAATCCGTTCTATGCGGTCGCGGACAATGCAGGCAGTTGTTATGTCGCGCGCGAGGCGATGACAGGCGAGTTCATGGTGATCAACGGTGACACCCTGTTTGAGCCGGAACTGGCGGGCAGGGCGCTTGCACAGCGCAAGTTTCCCGTGACCGTGACCATCGACCGCAAAGACACCTATGACGGCGACGACATGAAAGTGTGCCTGGAGGGGGATCGTCTGATCCGCATCGGCAAGGCGTTGCCGCTGGATGTTGTGGATGCCGAGTCCATTGGCCTTTTGATGTTCAACAAAGAGGGCGGCAAGCATTTCAAGGATGCCATCGTCAACCTGCTGCGTGGCGAAAACGGGCTGAAAAGCTGGTACTTGCGTGCCATAGATGCGCTGGCTGTCAAAAAGGTTGTCGGCACCGCATCGATCGAAGGCTACACATGGCAAGAGGTCGACTTCATGGACGATCTGAAACGCGCCGAAGCGCTTGGCGACAAGTGGCGCGGCTGAGGCTGTTTCGTCTGCCTTACGTGCCTGCACGCGCTTTCAGGATTTTTTCCGCAAGATAGAAGTCTTCGGGGCTGTCGACATCAATCGCAGCCTCGGCAAATGGCATTTGCGTGACGGCGAGCCGCGTGTCCGTGCGGTCGCCCAGTTTCTGCAAGGCCTGCGCCAGCGTCAGCGTATTGGTGAGATAGCGCAGGGCCGTCATTACGCCCAATTGCCGCAACATGGTCAGCGGGCTCTTGCGGTTTTCCTCGACCTGCCGCCAGAAGCGGATGATGTTTTCCGCTTGCGGAGTCTGGAAGGCGAAAAGGTTGCACCCCCCCTGACCCCCATCGCGAAACCGCATCCGCGTGCGGCGGGCCTCGGGGTAGGCGTTCATGACCATATCCGTTTTGGCAACGGCTGCGGTGATGTCAGACCCGTCACTCAGCGTGCCCAGAAAATAGTTCAGGATTTCAGGCGTCAGCAGGCAGTTGTCCGCTGTGGTCATCAAAATGGGCCCGGTGTGACCGGCCCCGAGGTGCTCAAAGCCGTGCAGCGCACTTTGTGCCGGTGATGGCATTGCCTTCAGGGTCTGCAAATACCCGCTGTCCATCACTGCCGTTAGGCCGGGCAGGGCGCGCAGGATCTCCGGCGTTTCAATCACAACCAGGACCTTGTCGATGTCCTTGACCTTGGTCAAGGTTGCGATCACCCGTCCGATCATCGGGGTGCCGTCAACAGGCAACAGCGCCTTGTGCGACACACCCCCAAGCGCGGCAACGGGGCAATCGGGGCCGCGGCTTCCGGCCAGAACGAGGGCAGAATACGTCACGTCAGCGATTTTTGGTAAACGCGGTAGGTCTTGTAATGGCGACCACCCATCTGCTCTGCCAGGCCGTTCATTGCCTTGTTGTCTTCCAGCACCCAGGACATTTCCAACGTCTCGATGCCGCGTTTTTCAATCTCGCGGTACATCTTGGCCATGATGCTGCCGGTCATGAAGGGGCCGAGCATGCTGTTGAGGTACTTTTTGCGCACGCCCAGCAGGGGCACACGGGCGGATTTCAGCCCTTTGACCTTGAGCCGCCAGAGCAGTTTCGCCCAGCCAAAGGGCAACAATTTGCCGTTCAGATCCGCAATCGCCTCGTTGATGTTGGGCAGGCAGACCAGAAAGGCAGCTGGGTCGCCATCCATTTCAACGAACCAGACCAGATCGGGCACGATCAGAGGTTTGAGCTGATTGGCCATATGTTCGACTTCATCATCGGCCATTGGCACAAAGCCCCAGTTTTCGGACCACGCATCGTTAAAGATCTGGACAAGCCGACCGACTTCAGCGCGGTAGTCCTTCATGTTGATCGGGCGCACAACCATGCCTTTGGTCGGCGCGCGTTTTTCAAACGTCTTCAGCGTTGCAGGCAGTTCGCCGCCGACACTCCACACATAGGCGTTCAGATCGCGCCCCTTGTGATAGCCCAAATCCTCCAGATGCCGGGCCACATACCCGTAGTCATGGCCCATCATCATCATAGGCACGGTGTCGCGCCCGTCGATCAGCAGGCCGGTCTCTTCGTTGATGTTCAGGTTGAACGGGCCAAAAACCACAGTCGCGCCCTGATCGCGCAACCAGTTTTCCGCCGTTTCTGTCAGGGCTTTGAAAACTACTGGGTCATCTTCGCCGACGATCATGCCGAAATGGCCTTCTTCGGCACTGCGCTGTTGCGCGACCAGCGGGTCCATCTGTGCGCTGATGCGGCCCACGGCTGCATCGCCGCGTTTGGCGAGCCACAGCTTGACCGTGGCACGCTTGAGGTAAGGGTTCTTCTTGGGGTCCAGAACCTCCCGCCGCTCCAGAAAAAGCGGGGGGATCCAAGTCGGATCGTCCTTATGAAGCCGGTATGGCAGCTTGATAAAGGCATCCAAATCCGCCGGTGTGTCGACCGGAACAATAACGAGCGGGGCTTCACTCACAGGCGGTATTCCAATTGCTGAGGCGCGTTACGCCTGTTGTCGCGCCGATGGGGGACGATCCCGTGGCATATGCCCGCTTTCTTCTGCCACCCATGGGTACTTCTTGGCCTTTTCGACGTCATAACCAAGGTTGTAGACGGTCGGGCTGCGCGGACGGTCCTTGGCCTTGTCATAATACGTCCCCAGCGCTTTATCCACGGCAAAGCTGGTGATCCCGTAATTCCCATCTTCGTGATGGAAGTGGTGCAACAGGTGATGCTCTTTCATGTATTTCAGGTATTTGTTCGCGGGCTTGAAGTTCAGGTGCTGGATGCAGTGCACGAATTCGTAAATGCAGGTCGTCAGCAAGCCTGCGGCCAACGCCGCCGCCGCACCCGCAGGGCCTGCAATGGCCCAGCCAATCGGCACCGTAACAACCACGATGGTGGGCAGGGTGGTGTAGAGCGCGCCAAAGAGCACGTCGAGGCGGTGCGGATCCTGATGGTGGTCAAAGTGGATGCGCTTCCAGATCGCCGCCGTAGATTTCCAGCGATACAGATAGGTGCTGTGCAGCACGAACCGGTGCAGCAGATACCAGACCACCGGGTAAAGCACGACAATCGTTGCCGCAGCCAGCAAAGGCCCGGCCCATCCGGTCGCAAATACAACTGCAGCAATGATCGAAACGAGTGCCAGCGCCAGGTAAGCCTGAATGGCGTAATAGGTGAAATACGCTTTCACCAGATCACCCATTGTCATCTTGCCCAGATCGAAACTGCGGCCTTTCCATGTGGCAACAAACATTGTCGCATCCTCTTATTCGAACGGTTGAGGTGCGTAGATAGTGCTGGTGTCCACACATGTCCAGTTCACGGATTGTCGCAGATTCCGCAATAAAATAAGGGTGTTTCAATTTGTTTCACCCTTTGTGAACATGGCGCTCCCGCGCAGATCAGGTGAGGTACGCCTCGTGCCGGTCCTTGGGGTACAGCCAGGCCGTACGGGCCGTGTGCCAGACAAAGGTCAAACCCTGCCAGACCGTGATGAACAGGAAGGCAGCAGAGCCGAGCCCTAAAGCCACGCCAATCGTGAAGACCACCAGATTGACATTGCGCCGCGCAATCCATGTTCGCACCGTTCCGTCCAGCGGTGTGAGAGCGTGCAATCCCCGTTTGAACCGGGATTTGGCCACCATCAGCGCCAGCCGGTCCGCAATGTAGAAAACCGTCAGCCAAAGCGCAGCGGCATACAGCGGCGCTTGTGAACCGGCCGCAACAAGCCCTGCCGCCCATGCCCAGTACCAGAACGGCGGATGCACGATATCCAGCCCGTGATCCAGGATATTGCCGATGGGCGAATCCGTCAGCGTCAGCCGCGCAAGCTTGCCGTCGACGCTGTCCAAAATGGTCATGCTGTAGGCCGCGACAAAGCCTGCGAACCAATACCCATAGGCAAAAAGCGGCACCGCCAGAATGGTCAGGAAGATGCTGAACACCGTCACCATGTTGGGCGTGATGCGCCACCTGATGCACAGCCGGGTCAACTGCCACACAATCGGCGGATAGACCCATTTCGTCATGAAATCGGTCGATCCCTTGTAGTTGAGGTGGAACAGTCGTTTTTCCAATTCGGCCTTGTGCGCGTCATCTGCCATCCGCTCCAGCAGGAACGGCACGTTGCGGCGCAAGGTGCCGATGAAGTCAGGCATCTCGTCTGTGGTGATTTCACGAATGCTGCCCGTTGCCAGCATCTGTTCGGCGGCGGCATGCAGCGATGTGATGTCAGCGGGCGGAAGCGTGTCACCGGACAGCCGCAAGACGGCTGTGTCGGTGCTGGCTGGCTGGCCAAGGAAACAGGCGGGATCGCTGCCCTTGAGCAGTTCGGGAAAGAGACGCGCATCGATCACCGCACCGCCATCCAGAACCAGAACCGGGCCTTCCGCTCTGGCAAGATAGGCCGATAGCCGCTCACCCACCGTCCCGGAGTCGTGCAAAACAGTATATCGCGGGTCGGGGCTGGCATTGGGGTCGCCCGAAATCACCACCTCAACCGATGGATCACCTGCCTTGGCAATCGAGCGCAGGATGCGTTCAAGCGTGGTAAAACCGAAAAGGCGCGGGGCTTGCGCCACCGGCGCTGCATCGATCCAGATACGCATATGAGGGTCCCACTACCTTTCGAAACGGAAAAGAAAATAGCTTGATATGATGGTGAAGATGAACAGGGGCGTCCAGGCGGCAACGACGGGCTCCATCACCCCCGCCTTTCCCAGAGACGCGAACATGCCGTCCACCACCAGAAACGTCAAGCCAAGCGCAAGCGCAATCGCAGCCCCGATCTGAGGCCCGCCAGACCGGCTCATGCCGCGGATGGTAGAGGCGGCAATGAGCATCATGACAAGCGAGGTGAGGGGTCCTACGGACCGGCGCGCAAGTTCGGTGCTGTAGACCGAAGGATCGGCAGTTGAGCTCCACGTGACAGAAAGGACCTGTCCCAGCGTACCCTTGGACAGCTGTTCAGGCCGCGCAATCAGATCCAGAATGACTTGGGGCGCGGGCCCATCCGGCCATGGCTTGACCGCCGATTTGATGATCTCTGTGCTGGTTTTGGACAAAACGGTCTCTGTCGTGTCAAAAAGCTGCCACTCGGTGCCTTCGAACCTGGCCGTCGTGGCCATGACACGCGCGGTCAAGCGCCCTGTTTCATCCCGTTCGAAAAAGCTGAGCCCGGTCAGTGTCTTGCCATCCCGCGACACTTCGCTGATCCGGACAAGGCTTTCTTCACCGCGCAGCCATTGTGTGCCGCCCCGGTTCAGCAAGGGTTCCCACCACTCGATAAAGGCCTGTTGCGAGGCAGGTGCGATGCGGTCTGCCAATATGAAATGGGCGAGAACCACCATCAGGCACGCGGGCACACCCAAGGCCGCGATCCTCAGCGGCGACATGCCCGTCGCCCGCAACACGATCAATTCGCTGTGGTTGGCCAGCGCAAGGATACCCATGGTGCTGCCGATCAGGACCGAAAGCGGGATCAAACGCTCGATGATGGTGGGGACGCGGTAGCCTGCAAAAAGGACGACGTCCGCGACACTGCCGCGCCGCTCGAGGATATCCTCGATATTGTCGATCAGGTCCATCAGCACCAACAGGGCTGCAAATGCCAGCAACACCGACAGGATGCGGACCCCAAGGACCCAACCGAAATAGCCAATGAGAACTCTCACTCCGACGGCTGCCTTTTTGGCCAGATCCGTTGTTTGATGGCCTGGATCACACTGTCCATCCGGTCAAAGAACTGCTCGAACCGGTTGGGGCGCAAGCGCTGATCCATCCGCCAGAACATGCTGATACAAAACAGGGTAAACAGGCCAAACGGGATCCACAGCCCGATGAGCGGTGTTGTCACGCCAAGCCCGACAAGGCCTTCGCCCACTTCCAACGAATAGTGGTACAGCAGCAGCAGGATGGCAGCGGTTGCAATCGCCGGGCCACGTCTGCGCCGCTTGGCCGCGATGCCCATGGGTATCGCAAGGAACGGCATTGTCGCGACGGAGATGGACCTCACGAGGCGGCCGTTGACTTCGGCCATCAGCTTGGTCTGCGCGATCTCATCTTCGGGGTTTGCGTCTGAAGCGGGCCGCGTGTTGCGTTCCCACAGTTCGCCCAGTGTCAATTCACGCTGATCGTTTCCGCGTTCTCGGAAGGGTTCTGGCTGAAACGGAAAGTCCGGAACAAAGGTCAATTTGCCCAGAAACAGAGTGTAGGGCGGCTCCCCCGGCTGCTCGATGATCTGGACCACATTTTCCAGAACAATCGTCGTCTTTCCGGTGTTCTCGTTCGTAACCACTTGCCCGTTCGCGGCAGTGATCGTCATTTCCTGCCCTTCGTCCGAGATTTGATGCACGAAGACGCCCGAAAGCCCGCGATCATCCAGATCGATATTGTTTGCCAAAATTGTAAGACCCTTGGCCGGGGCAAAGAAGGTCTGGGCCGAGATGGCTTCGTTCCACACGGCATGGGTCGCCGCATGGCGAATGGCGCGGTAGGCATAGCGGCTGTAGGGTTGCAGATATCCCAAAAGCAGGACGCTCAGGATCGACAGGATCACGCCTGAAATGATCACGGTGCGCGCCATCCGTCGCACGGATGAGCCGGATCCCAATATGACATCAAGCTCATTGGTGTCGCCCAGCTGCGCCATGAGCAGCAAGATGCTGATGAAGAACGCTGCAGGCAGGGCCAGTCCCAGATAATGCGGCAGCAGGTTGGCCGCCATCTGCAAGACCAGTCCAAAGGCCGCATTGTTGGCCGCTGCAAATTCAAACAGGCGCAACACCCGTTCCAGGATGAGCGTCAACAACACAATGCTGAGCGCAATCATCAGGCGGCGCATCGTCTGCGAAAGCACGTATTTGTCGAGGATGGTCATATGAACCTGTTGCGCCCCGGATCAGAGTTCTGACCAGCGAAGTCTCAGCGCGTCGACAAGTTTGGCCTGGGTGGCGTCATCTGGTGCCACCGCTTGCCCCAGTTGCGGGGGCCCGGGCCATCCCGCATCCGGGACGGTCATGCCCGCAAAATCGCGGCTGCCTTCATAGCGCGGGATCACGTGAAAATGCACGTCTTTGTCGACCATCATCAGCATCAGGTAGTTGATTTTTTGATAGTCCACCATGCCGCGCAGCATCGCTTCGGTCTTGTCGATGACGGGTTTCAACCCGGCAAAGCCCTCGGGGCTGACATCGCCAAAGGCTTCGACCGGTTCGCGGCTGATCAGAACCAACGACCCCAGCGTGACCTGTTGCGGGCGCAGCTGCACGGTCCAGTGCTCTGTCGCGGCAATCACGGTGTCTGGATGGCCGAAACTTGTCATCGTGGCGTTGGGCTGGCTGTCATGCATCATAAGTCTCCGTCGCCATGGGAAATGCGCATCTTGGCCATCCTCGGCTTTCGCCCTCACGGTTATCTGACAATTGCCGTTTACTCAAGAAGTCGCCTTTGCGGCAGGCGGTGTCTGGCGGGTGCGCGTTATACCCGAATTGGGTCAGGACAGCGGCATCTGCAAGGTCCAGCGTCCCATCGGCTCAAAACCGCGCGGCGTCAGCCCGCGGCGTTGGGTTGAAACCTGCCAGTTCGTGCCGGTGCGGCGCACCTCGATCAGGTTCCAGCGCGCTTCGTCGCCTTTGCGGGGACTGAGCGCCATCGATGCCGAAGGCACGCCCAGGACCGGGATCTTGCCGCGCGGGCCGTTGATCGTGCCAAAGTGGCTGTGATGCTGGTGACCGTGCAAAACCAACTCGGCGCCCGTGCGCGCCAAAACGGCACGAAACGCGGCGCGGTCGCGCAAGGCCTTGCGTCGCTCGGTCGGATAATCCTCGGGTGGGTGGTGCAGAACGACCACCCGAAACAGATCCTGACCGCGCAATTCGCCCAGCACCGCCTCCAGACGTTCCAGTTGCGACCTGCCCAGAGTGCCAGAGGCCGACAGGGGCGGTGTCGGGTTCGAGGTCGACAGCATCACAAAGGCCACTGGCCCGCGTCGCCGCACGAATGGAAACGAAACTTCGGTCGCCTCATCGCCCAGCATCCATGGCGTCCACTGCCCGATCCCTTGCGCAAAGGGCACACGCACATAGGCATCGTGATTGCCCGGAACCACGGTCACGTCCTGCGGCGCGCCCACTGTGCTCAGCCAGTCTCGCGATGCGGCGAATTCATCGGGCAGGGCAATGTTGGTCAGATCGCCCGCGACAATGGTATGGTCCGGACGTGCCGCCGCAATGTCCTTTAGCATCGCCGCAAGCACTTCGGGGCGATGCCGCAAATGCCGTTTGCGATGCCACGACACATACCCAAGCAGCCGTTTGTTCAACAGATCTCCGGTCGTAACATTTGGCGTCAGGGGATTGTGCGGATCTGACAGATGGGCGAAGGAAAGATGCATGGCTCTCGCGTTTTGTGATTGTTTCGGGTCATATATCCGCATACTCGCTACGCTGATTTTAGGGAAAGCAAAACCACCCATGGCGACATCTGCGCATAAACAGGAAACAGCCGTCGCTCCGGTCAAACTGGTGGGCGAGGGTGTTTCGGTTTGGGGTATGACCTCGGCAGAGCGGCTTCGCCGGATGTTTGCACGGCTGAACGTCACGGATGTCTCGGAATGGGATGGAACCGCGCCCGACGCTGACACATGCCTTGTCTTCAGTGCCGACCATGTCTTTGCTCAGGTGCTGCTGGCGGATCTGTCCAGACAGGTCGGCACGGTCCTGACCTCGGACGGACGCCCCGTGGCCGCGCATGTGACGGCAGATCGGGCGGCGGACGTGGCACAGGATATCGCCGAGGGGTCACTGTCACGCGCCAAGGACCTGATCGCGTCCGAACCCGAAGCCCTGAGCTCTGCCTATGACGAAACGCTGCGCAAGCGCGAAGTGCCCTACGTCATGCCGCTGACATCCCAGACCGTACGGGCGGTGGAGCAGCGCACCTTTGACGGGTCCTACAAGGGGGTGACGGATTTTGTCACGCTCTATTGCTGGCCGAAACCGGCCATCGCCGTGGTGCGCTGGTGTGCGGCATCCAAGATCACGCCGAATATGGTCACGTCGCTCAGTCTGGTGTTGGTTCTGGCCGCGATGTGGCTGTTTTGGAACGGTTTTTTCATCACGGGTATCATTGCCGCGTGGCTGATGACGTTTCTCGATACGGTGGATGGGAAACTCGCGCGGGTCACTGTGACATCCACAAAATTTGGCAATGTCTTTGATCATGGCATCGATCTGGTGCACCCGCCGTTCTGGTATTGGGCCTGGGTTGTGGGGGTGATGGCGACGGTCGAAAACCCGCCGGATCTGACGGTTGCCTTTTGGATCACAGTCATCGGCTATGTGGTGCAGCGGCTTCAGGAAGGCATCTTTATCAAGGCCTTCAACATGGAAATGCACATCTGGCGTCGGTTCGACAGCCTCTATCGGCTGGTGGTGGCGCGGCGCAATCCGAACCTTGCGCTGCTCACGGTCTTTGCGCTCTTTGGTGCGCCCGCCGAAGGGCTGGTGGCCGTCGCTGTCTGGACAGCCGTTTCGCTGGTGGTGCACAGCATGCAGATCGCCCAGGCGCTGCGCGCGCCACGTCCGCTGCAATCGTGGCTTGATCATTGAAAATCGGGCTGATCAGCAACCCGCTCAGCCGTGCCAACCGCAAAAGCGGCGGGGTCGCTGCGCGTGTTCAACCTTGCGACGATATTTGCGTCGCACAGCCGCGTGGACATGATCAGCTTGTAGAGGATTTGATACGCTTTGCGCACGAGGGCGTCGAGTTGATTGCAATTGACGGCGGGGACGGCACCGTGCGTGATATCGTGAGCAGCATTGATCAGGCCTATGGCGAAAATTGGCCACTGATGGCGC
>CAYGQZ010000100.1:11375-13687 GCA_964352055.1 uncultured Rhodobacterales bacterium | reverse complement strand
TCGATGGCCATCGCCTTGTCAGGCAGCCCTCCAAAGGTGTCGTCGATGTAGAACGGCGTGAGATTGGCAAAGATATCCTGAATATGTGGGGGCATGTTGCGGGTCAGCATCTTGTGGTTCTTCCAGACCTTCAGGACTGTCTTGCTGAAGCTCGCCCACCACTCTTCCTCCGGGCGCTCTGTGTGCAGAACCCTGGCCTCTGGAAAGGCATCGATCGTTTGTTGCCAGACGCGCCCGCCGGGAAAATCGACCTGCGCCGTGAAGCCGTCAAAGACCGCCTCCCAATCGGTGGTCTTGCCGCGGGCAACCTCTGTCCAGATTGCCACCTGAGCGGGATCTGCGAAAAGCGCCATCATGTGATGGCAGGGGCCGAAACCGAGTTGTTCAAGGGCCATGCGCGTCGACAAGGTGCCTGTGCGGCTCAGGCCGGTTCCGATTACTTTGAGGGTCATGTTAAAATCCTTTCTTCGATTTTCATATTGCCCCAGATGCAGCCCGCAGAAGACCGGCCCGCCAAACGGGCCTTCCCGTTTCGTCGGTATCGTTGTTTTCGGTCTGTCATTTGGGGCGCTGATGCGATGCAATATGGCTACGCCAAAGCACGTCTTGCGTCGATGCGCGTCCGTGCAAACGCAACTTGCAGAAATGCAGTGCGTCGACGTGACGGTTCAGAGGCTTTGCGGTCTGATCCCATAAAAGCCTCTGATCCGAGGGCTTCTGGGATCATTGTCGGTTGTTCTGATGACTCAGCTTCAGAGCACGGAAATCTGTTGCGTTCGGTACCAATTGCGCCGGGAGATGATGTTCTGAGTAACCAGTTGCCCAAAACACCATCGCCCAGCCCCCACTTTTCTTTTCAGCCCGCCAATGCGACAGATAAGGCATGTCGAAAAAAACGCTCAACGCTGAAAATCTCAAGGCGCTCGGGGCCGCGCGCCTCGCTGATCTGTTGATTGAGGTCAGTACCGGCAGCGCGGATATCAAACGGCGTCTGCGTCTTGAACTCAGCCACAATCTCGGTCCGGCAGAGCTTGCGCGGGACGTGCGCAAACGGTTGGTGTCGTTGCGAAAATCGAAGAGCTTTGTGGGGTGGCGCAAGCGCAAGGCGTTGATCAAGGACCTGACCACGCAATCCGACATGATCACGGACAAGATCGCGGCCGAAGACCCCACAACCGCCTTTGAGCTTTTATGGGAGTTTGTCGAACTGGCCCCGTTCATTCATGGGCGGGTAGACGACAGCCGCGGCGATGTCGGGGACGTGTTCCGTGCGGCGCGCGCCCGGTTCGAGGATATCGGCCCGCGCGCGCTGGTCGACCGGGACGCGCTTGCGGCGCGGATATGGGACGCGCTTTCTGACAACGGGTACGGCGAATTTGACGGGGTGATCGGTCTGCTTGCCCCGACCTTGGGGCCGGACGGCTTGCAGCGTCTGAAATCGCTGGTTCTCGATCAGGCGCAACGGCCACCGGACCAGCCCGAAGAAGAGCATGAGGCCCTGCGGTTCCTGCGCAATCTGCGCAGCGACAGCGGGAACTATGCGGCAGAACGCCAAAACCGACTGATCAAGATGTGCCTGCAGGAAATTGCCGAAGCCGAGGGCGATGTTGACGCCTATATTGCGCAATACAGCGCGCAGGATCTGACCCGTCCGTCGATCGCGGCGGAGGTTGCGCAGCTATTGCTGGCGGAGGGGCGGGCAGAGGAGGCGCTTGATACGCTGACGCAAACGGACCTCACGGGCAGATCGGCAGGACGGTCGAACTGGGACGCAGCCTATATCGCCTGCCTTCTCGCACTTGGCCGGGTGGACGATGCGCAGGCCCACCGCATGACGCGCTTTGCCGAAACGCTGCAGCCGGAATTGCTGCGCGACTACCTCAAGCTTTTGCCCGATTTCGACGATGTCGAGGCAGAGGAAGCCGCCAAGGCGCAAGCGCAGTCCTTTGAAAATGTGCATCAGGCGCTGGTGTTTTTTCTGAACTGGTCGGATCTGTCCGCCGCCGCCCGCCTGATCGAAAACCGGGCCGAGGAACTGGACGGAGATTTTTACGACATATTGGCCCCGACCGCAGAGGCCTTGCGGGACAAACACCCGCTGGCCGCTGTGATCTTGTGGCGCAAGATGATCGACTATGCCCTGGGTCATGGCCGCTCTACCCGCTATGGGCACGCGGCGGATCACCTGATGGACTGTGCTGCATTGGATGCAGACATAACCGATTACGGACCCTTTGCACCGCACCATATATACCTCGCGGGCTTGCAGGCGCGCCACGACCGGAAGGCGTCATTCTGGCAAAAAGTGCGGT
>CAYGQZ010000100.1:0-11275 GCA_964352055.1 uncultured Rhodobacterales bacterium | reverse complement strand
GCGGGCTTGCAGGCGCGCCACGACCGGAAGGCGTCATTCTGGCAAAAAGTGCGGTGATGCGGACCGGATGATTTCCGGGCATCCAGTCAAAGCTGCGTTAAGAAGCACCGGTGACAGGCTGGTTCGTCCCGTGGTAAATCCGAATCTACGCCAGTCGCAAACCCTGATCAGAACTTAGAGGACTGAAAATGTTCAAACGCGCCCTTATCTCTCTCGCCGTCGTTTCGACCCCGGCTCTGTCTGACATTTCCGATGAGGCAAACGTCTGCATCGACGAACTGCGGTCGCAGTTCGGCGACGTCGGGGGCGAGGTCATCGGACAGATGGGCAGCGAAGCAGGCACCCTCGTGCGTTTGCGCACCGCAGAGGGTGTGGATTATGAATGCATTGTGTGGTCCGGGCCGACAGTTGCCGAACTGAGGCTTGCGACCTCCGAATGGAACGACCCGGCTGATGGCGGCGGCGCGATCGCGGGCGCCGAGGCGCCGACGCAAACGGTCTCGGACACGCAGCGGGTCAAGTTTGATGCGGGCACCAGCGGCACGGCGATGACGGCCACGTTGCAGCCAAACACATCTGTACGCTACGTATTCGGGGCCAATGACGGGCAATTCCTGAATGTTGATGTCGGGTCCCACGGGGGCGGATTGGACTACGCGATTGAGAATCCGGACGGCTCGATGCTGTTGGATCTGATCTCTTCCGACACACCATATCAGGGACAGTTGTGGCAGTCCGGGGATCACGTGATCGAGGTTTTGAATGCGGGCGCGCAGCCAGTGACGTTTGACATCGGCATCGGGATCGAGTGACGGTCCATCCCCTGCGGCCCGTCCCGTGGGCGGGTCAGACATCCTGAAGTCGTGCGCAAAGACTCAGATCAGTCTTCGCCAAGTTCCCCGGCGACGTTGTCACGCAGGGCTTGCAACTCGTCGATGGCCTCGTTCAACTGGGTGCGCTGGTCGGCCAGTTCCCTCAACTGACCATCTGCCAGCTTGATCCAGGCCCGCATTTGCGCCTCGGTGCCTTCGTTTTCATAGATCAGCAGCCATTGGCGGATATCTTCGAGCTGAAAACCGAATTTGCGCCCGCGTAGGATCAGCTTCATCCGGGCCCGATCGCGCGCGCCGTAAAACCGTGACCGGCCTTCACGATCGGGCTGGAGCAACTCGATATACTCGTAATAGCGCAACGTGCGCGGCGTCACGTCAAACGCAGCGCACATCTCCTTAAAACTCAAGCGATCGTCAGCCATACATTTCCTCTCCCTGCCCGAATCCTAAGCGGGGGCGGGCGCAAGAGCAACAGGTGCTTGCTCCGAATGCGCCAGAGGCCCATAACTTCGAAAGATTTGCGCCGAGGAAGACTGAACCAGATGACCGACAAACTCAAACGGGCCCGCCAGTTTATTGAGGCGATCCCGCATTCGCGCGATCTAGGGATGGAACTGACCGAGATGGACGCGGGCGTTGCAGTGATCCGCATGCCATACGACGAACGGTTGATCGGCGATCCCGAGACGGGCGTGATCAGTGGCGGGGCGGTGTCGGCGCTGATGGACACCTGCTGTGGGGCCGCGGTGATGAGCCATCCGGCCAATGGAGGCGGAACCGCAACCATCGATCTGCGCATCGACTACATGCGCGCGGCAACGCCGGGGCAATCCATCACCGCGCGCGCGCAGTGTTACCACATGACGCGCTCGGTTGCCTTCGTGCGGGCCACGGCCATGGACGACGATACGGAAAACCCGGTGGCCACGGCGACCGGTGCCTTTACTGTGGAGGGCAAGCGATGAAACGTCCCGAACCGGTACAGGTGGTCAAACAGCGGCGCGATGATGCGCTGCGCGCTTTGGTGGGCGGGGTGCCCTATATCCAGTATCTGGGCGTGCACTTTGACCGGCGCGGTGATGAGTTGACGGGCGTGTTGCCCTTTGCCGAGAAACTCGTGGGCAATCCGCTGCTGCCTGCCATTCATGGTGGTGTGACTGCGGCTTTTCTCGAGGTCACGGCCATGGTCACGCTCAGCTGGTCCTACCTGTGGGAAGATATCGAAAACGGCACTCTGGATTTCGATCCGGCGCAGGGTACGCGGCTGCCCCGACTGCCGAAAACAGTGGATTTTTCCGTCGATTACCTCCGATCCGGCCTGCCGCGCGACGCCTATGCACGGGCGCGGGTGATCCGGTCGGGGCGCCGCTATGCGTCCGTGCATGTGGAGGGGTGGCAAGATAATCGCGACAAGCTCTTTGCGCAAGCGACCGGGCATTTCGTCATGCCACAGCGACGCTGAGGGTGGAGCAGACCGCCCCTGCCACACCGCCTGCGCCGCTGACGCATCGCCGCGTGCTGAGGAGTGCGCTGCCTATTGTGCTGTCCAATGCGACGGTGCCCATTCTTGGTGCGGTCGATGTGGGTGTGGTCGGGCAGATGGGGCAGGCTGCCCCCATCGGGGCCGTTGGCATCGGCGCGATCATCCTCACGACGATCTTCTGGATTTTCGGTTTTCTGCGCATGGGCACTGTTGGCCCTGTCGGGCAAGCCGCAGGGGCAGGGGATGACGATGAGGTTTCGGCGTGGCTGACGCGGGCGTTGCTGGTGGCCATGGCGGCGGGTGCGGGTCTGATCCTGTTGCAATGGCCGATCTTCTGGGCGGCGTTTCAACTGGCTCCGGCCAGCGACGAGGTTGAAAACCTCGCGCTCAGCTATCTTTCGATCCGCATCTGGACGGCCCCAGCGGCCATCGCGATCTATGCGCTCACCGGCTGGTTGATTGCGATGGAGCGGACAGGGGGCGTGTTCTGGATCCAGCTCGTGATGAACGGTGTGAACATCGCGCTGGATTTCGTTTTCGTGCTGGGGTTCGGCTGGGGCGTGCCGGGGGTGGCGATTGCGACAGTCATTGCCGAAGTCTCGGGCGCGGCACTGGCGCTCTGGCTCTGCCGGGATGCGTTTGCGCGCCCGGCCTGGCGGGCATGGGACCGGGTGTTCAACCGGGCCAAGCTGATCAGGATGGCGCTTCTGAACACCGATATCCTGTTGCGCTCGGCTATGCTGATGATCATCTTTTCCAGCTTTGTTTTTATTGGCGCACGCTTCGGGGATGTAACGCTGGCGGCCAATGAAGTGCTGATCCAGTTCATGTACATCACCGCCTACGCGATGGACGGCTTCGCCTTTGCTGCCGAGACGCTGATTGCGCGTGCCTATGGGCGTGGCGACCCGGCGCGGGTGCGCAAAAGTGCCGTGATGACGAGCATCTGGGGGCTGACGATTTGCGTGTGCTCTGCTGCGGCCTTTGCCTTTGCGGGCCCATGGATTATCGATCTGATGGCCAAGGACGTCGCGGTGCAGGCTGAGGCGCGCAGCTATCTGTGGTGGATGGTGGCGGCCCCGCTTTTGGGGTGTGCTGCGTGGATGCTGGATGGCATCTTCATCGGGGCTGCGCGCGGGCGCGATATGCGCAACATGATGGCGATCAGTTTCGTGATCTATTGGACGGCCGTCTTTGTCTTGCTGCCGCTCATGGGCAATCACGGGCTGTGGGCGGCGCTGCTGATCTCTTTTGTGGCGCGCGGTGTGACGCTGGGCGCGCGATATCCGGCACTGGAGCGGGAGGCCGGGACCTGACCGGGGCGCTGCCCCGGACCCCGGAGTATTCTTGGAACACTGAAAGGGTCAGAGCCAGCGTTTGGTTTCCGTGCCGGCGGCCTCGCTGATGTTGGCAAATCCATCGCGAGCCAGCAATTCGTCAAGGCCTTGGGCGATGCGAGCGGCAAGGCTCAGCCCGCCATAGATCAGCCCTGTATAGAGCTGAACTGCCGATGCGCCAGCCCGGATCTTGGCATAGGCTTGATCGGCACTTGCGATACCCCCGACCCCGACCAGCGGGATATCCGTGAGGCTGCCGAGTTTCGCCAGCACACGTGTCGATTTCTCGAACAGCGGCGCGCCGGACAGCCCGCCCGTCTCTTGGGCATGGGGACTGCGCAAGCCAGTGCGGTCGAGGGTGGTGTTCGTGGTGATGATGGCCGCAACGGCCGCGTCTTCGGCCACTTTGGCAATGTCTGCGAGGTCCTGATCCGTCAGGTCCGGTGCGATCTTGAGAAACACGGGCACGGATTTACGCACCTGCATGACCCCGTCCAGCAGAGCCGCCAGCGCCATCGGCCCCTGCAGATCGCGCAGCTTTTCCGTGTTCGGGCTCGAAACATTCACCGTGGCAAAATCGATGTGATCGCGGCACTGCTCGAGGACTTTGGCAAAGTCCTCGGCCTTGTTTGCACTGTCCTTGTTGGCGCCAAGGTTCAGGCCGACGGGTACGCCCTTGGACCGGTGCGCAAGGCGGTCTGAGATGGCCTCCATCCCGTCGTTGTTGAAGCCGAACCGGTTGATGGCGGCCCTGTCTTCGCTCAGGCGGAACACGCGTGGCCGGGGGTTGCCGGGTTGGGGCAGGGGCGTTGCGGCGCCAACTTCGATCCAGCCGAAGCCTGCTTGGGACAAAGGCGCAATGGCTGTCGCATTCTTGTCAAAGCCCGCGGCAAGGCCAACCGGATTTGGCATGTCCAGTCCTGCAAGCGATGTCCGCAGCCGCGTCGAGGTGACGGGACCGGGCAGCGCCACAAACGGGGTGCGCAAGGCTGCCATGGCAAGTCCATGCGCCGTCTCCGGATCGATCCGATGCAGGGCTTTCAGGCCCAACTGTTCCAGCTTGGCTTTCATCCGAAACTGTCCTCAACCTTGGCCGGGGCGCAGCGGATCAACCGCGAGGTCAGCACTGCCGCCTGCCGGTGTATGACCGCGACCTGATAGGCAGGATCCGACACCATGGCCAGAAAGGCATGGCCAGTTGGATAGCGTGCAATGAACACCGCATCCCACGCCTCGGCCTGCGGCCCGATCAGCAGCGTTTCAAAGACCCCGCGCCAAAGGATGGACCCGCCGACCTTGGCCAGAATTGGCGCGCTGTCTTTGCCATAAAGCCTGTAGGCATCCGCCCCGCTCAATCTCTCCCGACCCAATGCATGGCCATCCGGATATTCGGCCAGATCGCGGAACCGCACGAGGTTCAGCATTTCGATCGGATGATCCCGGTCAAGATCCTTGAAGGCGTCGAACTGTGCGCGGGTCGGATCAATTTGGGTCATTCAAACCCGGCCCCTGCCGGGAAATCGTGCACGCCGTCCTTCAGCGGCAATGGTTGCGCCCAATGCACATCCGCGATGGTCATCTCTCGGTAGAGATGGGGAAACAAGGCCCCGCCGCGCGACGGCTCCCACCGCAGATCATCGCCAAGCGCATCACTGTCCACAGCAATCAGGAACAGGTCGTCCACGCCAGCAAAATGCCTGGCTGCGGTCTCGGTCGCCTGTCCGGCGGTCGAGAAATGGATATAGCCATCGGCCACGTCAATCGGCGCGCCCGTGGTGGTCCCCTGGCTGCGCAACTGCGCCCACTCAGGGGCACGAAAAATCTTGTAAATCAGCATGGGACCCCTGATGCCTGCCGCCTTTAAATTGGTCAAGTGCAGCATCGTCCGCGCGCTTGGCGTCAACAGTTGTGTCGCACCGGTACATGGGGCTTTGACTCCCCTCGCGGATTGTAGTCACGTGTCGTCCATAACCAAATACATGGGAGTTCCACAATGAAACGACTTTTGATGGGCGCCGCCGGAGTGGCACTGAGTGCGGGCATGGCATCCGCTGAATACACCCTGCACATTCTGCACACCAACGACATGCACAGCCGCATTGAATCGATAAACAAATACGATTCGACCTGTGACGCCGAGGGCGAGGCTGCCGGGGAGTGCTTTGGCGGTGTGGCGCGGGTCAAGACGGCAATCGATGCCAAGAAGGCCAGCCTCGAAAATCAGAACGTGATCGTGCTGGACGCAGGCGACCCGTTTCAGGGCTCGCTGTTCTATACCACCTACAAAGGTGCCGCCGAAGCCGAGTTCATGGAGCAGATGGGCTATCACGCCATGGCCGTCGGCAACCACGAATTTGACGATGGCCCGCAGGGGTTGGCTGATTTCATCGCAAAGGTCAGTTTTCCAGTGATTTCGGGCAACCTTGATCTGTCCTCATCGGCAGAACTGAACGGCAAGGTTGGCAACCATGTAGTGCTGGACGTGGGTGGCAAGAAGATCGGTGTGGTTTCGGCACTGGCCACGGACACTGTGGAAACCTCCAGCCCCGGCGCTGACGTTGTCTTTCAGGACGAAATCGAGGCATTGCAGGCCGATGTTGCGGCTCTTCAGGCCGAAGGCGTGGACATCATCATCGCGCTGAACCATGTCGGGTTGAACAAGGACATCGCCATCGCCGAAGCGGTCGAAGGCATTGACGTCGTCATCGGCGGGCACAGCCACACGCTGATGTCCAACGATGATGAAGGCACTCCGGCCTATCCGACCATGGTGGGCGAAACGCCGGTGGCACAGGCCTATGCCTACACCAAATATCTGGGTTACCTGACGGTCACCTTTGACGACGAAGGCAACGTGACGGCAGCCTCTGGTGATCCTATGGTGCTGGATGCGTCTGTTGAACCCAATGCCGATTTCATCGCGCGGATTGCTGAAATGGGCGCACCCATCGAAGAGATGAAGACGCGCGTCGTCGCCGAAGCGGCGGACGTCATCGAAGGTGGGCGCGACAGTTGCCGGGCGATGGAGTGTCCCATGGGCTCACTGATCGCCGATGCGATGCTGGACCGGGTCAAGGATCAGGGCATTGTCATCGCGATCCAGAACGGTGGCGGCATTCGCGCGTCCATCGACGCGGGTGAAGTGACCATGGGCGAAGTGCTGACCGTGCTGCCGTTCCAGAACACGCTGTCCACGTTCCAGGTGCCGGGGTCGGCCATTGTCGCCGCGCTTGAGAATGGTGTGAGCCAGATCGAGGATGGGGCGGGCCGTTTCCCACAAGTTGCAGGCATGAGCTATGCGTTTGATGTCTCCAAGCCTGCGGGCGAGCGCGTGAGCGATGTGATGGTGGGCGGTGCCCCAATAGAGATGGACAAGGTTTATGGCGTTGTGTCCAACAACTACGTGCGCAATGGCGGTGACGGTTATGCGATGTTCACCGACGCGATGAACGCATATGATTTTGGCCCGGATCTGGCTGACGTCACGGCAGAGTTTCTGGCCGCACAAGGGCCGTTCACGCCCTATACCGACGGCCGCATCGTCGCGAAATAACGGGCGGATGGCGCACCATGGGTGCGCCTTACGGGACAGAAAAGGACCCCATTTGCGCAACGGCAAGTGGGGTCTTTTCGTTTGGTGCATCCCCGTAAGGCGGGCGTGTCGCCCGCCATGGCTGCCCGCTTCTGTGCAAGGGTGCCATGCCTTGGCGATTGCAAGGCCATGAGGTAACCTGCCGCCATGTGTGGACGATTTGCCGTGACCCTGCCTTCAGATGCAATGGCGCAGCTTTTTGCGGCGACGCCCGCCAATGATCTGCCCGATGTGCCCAATTACAATGTCTGTCCCACGAATGCGGTGCACGTGGTTCACACCGAAGGTGACACACGCAGGCTGGTGCCCATGCGCTGGGGCTTTATCCCGCATTGGTACAAGAAACCAAATGACGGCCCTCTTTTGATCAACGCGCGGGCCGAGACCGTGGCCGAGAAACCGGCCTTTCGCGCCGCGTGTCGTGAACGACGTGCGGTCATGATTGCGTCAGGGTTTTATGAATGGACGCAGGACGGGGACACACGTCTGCCCTGGTACATCACCCGCAGCGATGGCGCGCCGCTGGCCTTTGCTGCGATCTGGCAGTCCTGGACCGCCAAGGAGAACACGGAGGGGCCCGTGCGCACCGCCGCCATTGTCACCACCGGGGCCAATGCGCCGATGTCGACGATCCATCACCGAATGCCGGTGATCCTTGAACTGCGGGACATCTCGCTTTGGCTGGGCGAAGAGGGGAAAGGGGCGGCGCGCCTGATGCGGGCTGCGCCCGATGATGCACTGGTCTGGCACCGGGTGTCGACGGCGGTGAATTCGAACCGCGCCGCGGGGCCTTCGTTGATCGAACCCTTTGAGGACGCGGATTAATTCAACGGAGCAGAGCTGAAGCTCATGCTGCCTTCAACGGTATAGGTCCCGTCTTCGTTGGTCACATCCGCGTTGTAAAAGGTCTTTTGCACCGTGTCGTCGATCACCATCGTCTCGCTTGCGTTGGGCGCGATAGGCCCCAGCGTCCAACCGCTGTTTTCAGAGATGATTGTCTGGTTGCTGGCGGACACGTTCAGGAATTCCACACGATCGCCAGGCGACATATAGGTGATTTGCGGGAAATAGCCGTCAGACATGATGAGAATGACGTGGTCTTCGGCGGCAGCAACGGGGGCCGTCGACAGAACGGCCACAACGACCAGACCGATGAGCGTATATTTCATGGCAGCAGTCCTTTGCGAGTCTCTCCCGATCAGCGGGATACAGTCTTACCGCGCATGTATCGCGATCAAATAGGGCCGAAATGGGACAGATCTGCATCAGTCCTGTGACAAATGCTGCGAAATCCACTGACGAAACGACACAAGGCTGGGCGGCTCGGACCGGTCCGCGGGCCAGACGAGGTAATAGTCCCCGATGCTTTGACCCATGTCCTTGGCGGCCCGCACAAGGGCGCCGCTTTGCAAATGAGCATCGGCAACAAAGTCGGGTAACAGCGCCACGCCAAGCCCGTGGATTGAGGCTTGCGCCATGGTGGAGAACTGGTCGAACACCATTCCGGCGGCTTGCGGCGGTGGCAGGTTCTGGCTTTCAAACCACCGCGCCCAGGCGCGGGGCCGGGTGTCGAGGTGGAGCAGGGGTAGGGTGCCTAGAACGTCGGCAGGTGCGTTTTCGGGCACAGTGCCGGGGGCTGCAACTGCCACAACGTTTTCAGGCATCAACAGCATATGCCGCGCGCCCGGCCAGTCCTTGCGGCCAAAATGGATCGCCGCATCAAAAGCGTTGGTGCGAAAATCAAACGGGGCCAGCCGGGTCGACAGGTTGACGGTCACTTCAGGGTGGCTGGCTGCAAAATCAGCCAGACGTGGGGCCAGCCAATGCATCCCGAAGGCGGGCAGAATGGCGAGGTTCAACGCCCCGCCATGCGGATTGGCGCCGGCTGCGACAGAGGCAGACCCCAGCCGCATCAGCACATCGCGCACCTGTCCCACATAGTCGCGGCCGACAGGTGTCAGCACCAGCGCGCGGCCCTCGCGGGCGAAAAGCTGCGCTCCGATCTGGTCCTCGAGCGTCTTCAATTGCCGACTGATCGCACTTTGGGTCTGGGACAGTTCCTGTGCTGCCGCTGTGGCCGAGCCAAGGCGCGCCACGGATTCAAACGCCAGCAGCGCGGAAATGGACGGCAGAAAGCGGCGATGAGCAAACATATGAGTTTTTATCATGCATTGCAGAACAAGTCATCGTTGGAACTTTACCGCTATTTCTGCAATACAGATGAAAATCATCACCATCCGCGAGGAGTGTCGGCATGAATGCAGAAACAAAAATCCTGAAAGCCAAGGACGCCCCCGATCTGGGAAGCTTTGACTGGGCAGATCCCTTTCGCCTGAGCGACCAACTCAGCGAGGATGAGCGGATGATACAGACCTCTGCCGCTGCGTATGCCACTGAAAAGCTTGCGCCCCGGGTGATTGACGCCTTTGCGAACGAGACATCCGAGCCCGAAATTTTCCGCGAAATGGGTGACATGGGCCTTCTGGGTGTGACGCTGCCCGAGGAATACGGCGGCTTGGGTGGGTCCTATGTGTCCTATGGGCTGGTGGCGCGCGAAGTGGAGCGAATCGATTCGGGGTACCGGTCGATGATGTCGGTCCAATCCAGTCTCGTGATCTATCCGATCTACGCCTATGGCTCGGAAGCGCAGCGCCAGAAATACCTGCCGAAACTGGCCTCCGGCGAATGGATCGGGTGCTTTGGGCTGACCGAACCGGATGCAGGCTCTGACCCTGCGGGTATGAAGACGACGGCCAAGAAGGTCGATGGCGGCTATGTGCTGAACGGCGCAAAGATGTGGATTTCCAACGCGCCCATAGCGGACGTCTTTGTGGTCTGGGCCAAGTCCGAGGCCCATGGCGGCAAGATCCGGGGCTTTGTGCTGGAAAAGGGGATGGCGGGCCTCTCTGCACCAAAAATCCAGAACAAGCTGAGCCTGCGCGCCTCGATCACCGGCGAGATCGTGATGAAAGGCGTGGAAGTCAGCGACGACGCCTTGTTGCCGGATGTTCAGGGGCTCAAAGGGCCGTTCGGCTGCCTCAACCGGGCGCGATATGGCATCAGCTGGGGCGCCATGGGCGCTGCGGAGGCCTGTTGGCACGCCGCGCGCCAATATGGGCTCGACCGTAAGCAGTTCGACAAGCCGCTGGCCCAGACGCAGTTGTTTCAGAAAAAACTGGCCGACATGCAGACCGAGATTGCGCTGGGCCTGCAAGGATCACTGCAAGTGGGACGTCTGATGGATCAGGCCAAGGCGGCACCGGAAATGATTTCGATCGTCAAGCGGAACAATTGCGGCAAAGCGCTGGACATTGCGCGCAACGCCCGTGACATGCATGGCGGCAACGGGATTTCGGGTGAATTCCCGGTGATGCGCCACATGATGAACCTCGAAACGGTGAACACTTATGAAGGGACCCATGATGTTCACGCCCTGATCCTCGGGCGCGCACAGACCGGTCTGCAGGCCTTTTTCTGACGGTCGTACGGGGGGCTGTCTGCCCCCCATCGCCTGACGGCGATTCCCCCCGAGGATTTTCTGGAACAGAGAAGGGGCAACAGTTTGCGGGTCGGTCTTTGGGGGGGCGTGGCGAGATTGACCTTGGCTCATTTAGCAGAGCGCGAATTAAACGATGTTCAAAGGTCGGCTTTGGCAAATAACGGGTGGAGAAAAAACCGAACTGCTGCGAGATTGTTGCAATGGAAAAGACGGATAGCCGATCCACGAAACGTTACGACATTGCTGCACCGCTTTGGGGCGACAAGATGCGGACGCTTGGGTACTACGATGCATATCTGGGCTTTCTTTCGGAACAACGCCGCAAAAGCGGTGGCGACCTGCGCGTCATTGACATTGGAGCAGGCACGGGGGCGTTCGCCGAAGCCTGGGTCGCCATCAATGGTCCACCGCGCGAATTGACACTGCTGGATCCGAGCCGTGCCATGCTCGAAAGAGGGTGTATGGCTTTGTCCAGGCGGGGGGTCCACGCGCAGCCCGTTCAGGCTTTGCTGGGCGCGGCAGAACTGCCTC
>CAYGQZ010000099.1:6086-13718 GCA_964352055.1 uncultured Rhodobacterales bacterium | reverse complement strand
CTGCCGCTGGATATGGACGAACCGGACACCCGGCTGCGGCACATGATTACGACGGCCCGCGCCACGCTTGCCGTGGGCGGCTCCGATCTGACGGACCGGTTCAAGGCGCTCGGGCTCAAGCGTATTCCCTGCGATCTGCGCAAGACGCCAAAGACTGCCGGCAAGCCGCCTATCCTGCCCAAAGGCGCGGGCGACCGGCTTGCCTATATCATGTACACCTCCGGTTCGACGGGCGTGCCCAAAGGTGTGGCCATCCCGCAAAAGGCAGTGATGCGGCTTGTCTGCGACGCGGATTTTTGCCGCATGGGGCCGGGCGAGACGACGCTGTTGCTTGCACCGATGACGTTTGATGCCTCGACGCTGGAGGTCTGGGCGCCTTTGCTGAACGGCGGACAACTGGCCATTCATCCACCGGGCAAAATCGATCTGGGTGCGCTGGCCGACAGCATCGCACACCATAACGTGACCTTGTTGTGGCTGACGGCGGGGCTTTTTCATCAGGTTGTCGACAACAATCTGGACGCCCTTGCAGGGGTTCAGCAACTGATCGCTGGCGGTGATGTCCTGTCGGTGCGGCACGTCAATGCGGTTCTGGACCGTTTTCCGGACTGCCGCCTGATCAACGGCTATGGCCCGACGGAAAACACAACGTTCAGCTGTTGCCATACGATCAATGGCTTAACGGACGGCTCTGGCACAATTCCTGTTGGCCGTCCGATCCATGGCACCAGCAGCTACATCGTCGACGACTTCGGCCATCTGGCTCCGATTGGAGTGGCGGGCGAGTTGTGCGTTGCGGGCGATGGCCTGGCCCGTGGTTATCTGGGTGATCCAAAACGGACGGCCGAAGCGTTCGTGCCCAACCCTTTCAAAGGCAGCGGCGCGCGGATGTACCGGACGGGCGACCTTGCGCGATATCTTGACACCGGTGTGATCGAACTGCTCGGACGCAAAGACCGCCAGGTCAAGGTCCGCGGGTTCCGGATCGAACCGCAAGAAATCGAGGCGGTGCTGGCCACGCATCCCGAGGTGGCGGACGTTGCCGTACTTGCACGCAACGACATGGGGCCAAGCGCGCAGCTGGTCGCATATGTCATACCGAACAAAGACATCAGGGACGGCAGCGCATTGGAGGCCGGGCAGTCAAATGCGGTCGAACACTGGCGCACGCTTTATGATGACCTTTACGCCGCACCAAATGAAGGTGAGCGCGGTTTTGACATAACCGGGTGGACATCAAGTTACACAGGCCAACCCATTCCTGCGGATGAAATGCGTGTCTGGCTGGACGCAACACGCGCCCGGATTGCGGCATTCGATCCCAAACGCGTGCTCGAGATCGGGTGCGGCACCGGGATGCTGGCATATCCGATGGCGGAATGCGCCGCGTATTATCGTGGGACCGACGTCTCAGCGCCTGTGATCGAAACCCTGCAAAAAGGGTTGGCCAAGGCGGGGTTGGCGGCAAAGTGCGATTTGGCCACCGCGTCCGCAGACACGCTCGGTGACCTTGCCAAAGGTGATTTCGACACCGTGCTTCTGAATTCCGTTGTTCAGTATTTCCCGAGCATTTCTTACCTGCGTCAGGTTCTGGATCAGGCGGTTGCCGCGATCCCGGAACAGGGGCGGATTTTCCTCGGCGATCTGCGCAGCCTGCCGCTGGTCGAAGAATTCCACACCGCAGTTCAACTCGCCCGCCATGAGGGCGACATCGACGGCCCGGCGTTTGCGCGTCGCGTGTTGGATGGGGTCCAGATCGAACGCGAACTGCTGGTGGACCCTGCGTTTTTCCGGCTGTTTTCGGCGTTCCACCCCCGGATACAAGCAGCAGATATCCAATGGAAACAGGGCGATGCTGAAAACGAGCTGTCCCAGTTCCGCTATGACGTTGTGCTGCATGTTGCCGATTGCCCGGTCATTGCAGAGGATCAGCAGCGTCTCGATTGGCGGCGCGATACACTGACAATCGACGCGCTTGAGGCGCAACTTGCATCCGGGTCCGTCCCGATCACCGTCACACATGTTCCAAACGGGCGGATCGCTGGCATCGCGGCGGTCTGGGCCGCCGTGCGCGACGCAGACGACACGATCCCTGCAGCGGGCGTCCAAGCCTTGCGTGCTGCGCCCGATGCGCCCTTGCTGGATACCTTCCGCGATTTGGCAAAGCGGTTGGGGCTGTCCGTTGCAATTGTCCCCTCTGATGACGATCCAACCTGCTGTACCTTGCACTTTGCGGCTGACACTTCGATCATTCCGCCCCTGCCCCCGACCCCATCGTCCGTAC
Source organism: uncultured Rhodobacterales bacterium (assembly GCA_964352055.1). Classification (GTDB taxonomy): domain Bacteria; phylum Pseudomonadota; class Alphaproteobacteria; order Rhodobacterales; family Rhodobacteraceae; genus Tateyamaria. Next base: position 11,434 of record CAYGQZ010000099.1, on the reverse strand, counting down.
CGGACTGGACGCCATTTGCCAACAATCCGGTCAATGCACTGCTGTCGGCTGCATTGGTGCCGGCCCTTCGCATGACGGCGACCGCGCAGCTGCCGCCCTACATGCAGCCGTCGCACTATGTGGTGATGGACAGCTGGCCCCTCACCCGCAATGGCAAGCTGGACCGCAAGGCGCTCCCGGCACCTCTGCGCGAACGGGCGTTGACGGCAACGGCCGAATTGACGCTGGCCTCATCCGATATCGAAAAACACCTTGCCCGGGTTTGGGGCGATGTCCTTGGACTGGATCAGGTCGGGGTCAAGGACAACTTCTTTGAACTGGGTGGGGACTCCATTCTCAGCATCCAGATTGTTTCGCGCGCGAAAACCGAAGGGATCCTGTTCACCGCGCAGCAATTGTTCGAAAACCAGACAATCGCGGAACTCGCGAAGGTCGCGCAAGAGACGCACGTTGACCGGATCGATCAAAGCACTGTCACCGGGGCGTGCCGTCTGACTCCGGCGCAGGCGTGGATGTTCGACAATGACTCTCCCGCACCTCACCATTTCAACCAGGCCTTCCTGCTGCAAGTTCCCGCGGAACTGGATGCCGAAGCACTGGATACAGCCGTGCGGGCCTTGCTGTTGCACCATGACGCGTTGCGCCTGCGCTTCAGCGCGCAGGATGGCGTGTGGAGTGCAACACATGCCGATCTGAGCGATGAGGACGGCATCGAATGGATCGACCTCAGCATGTATTGGGGTGCTGCCCAGACCCGCGAACTTGAAACCGCCTGCGCCGAGATGCAGGCGTCGCTTGATCTGGGTGAAGGTCCGCTGATCCGTGTTGTCCTTTTCGACATGGGGCCCGGACGGCCGGATCGCCTGCTGATCTGCGCGCATCACCTTGTCGTTGACGGCGTATCCTGGCGCATCCTGTTCGAACAGCTTTGGCAAGGCTACCAACAGGTCGTTGAAGGGCAAGAGATTGCGTTGCCCTCCAAGACGACTTCGTTGGCGGCATTCACGAACGCCTTGCACCTGCGCGCACAATCACCCGAGATGGTCGCACAAGCGGATTACTGGGTGTCCGTGGCACCGGAGGAAGACAGCTTTCTTCCCATTGACAGCGAAGGGTCTAACACCGAAGGCGATGCCGCCGAGATCCGCGTGGACCTCTCTGACGATCTCTCCCGCGCGGTGTTGACCGAAGTGCCGCAAGTGTTCCGGACGCGGATCAATGACGCGCTGCTGACGGCCTTTTCACGGGCGATGATCCGCTGGGGTGAAGTCCCGGTTGCCTATTTCGACCTTGAAGGTCATGGGCGCGAGATGATCGAACCGGGCATGGATCTGTCGCGCAGCGTTGGTTGGTTCACGTCGATCTTCCCGGTAACGCTCGACGTTGATACGCGCGCGCCCGTGGCAGATACCCTGATCCAGGTTCAAAATCAGTTGGATGCCATCCCGGACAAGGGCGCGGGCTTTGGGGTCCTGCGATACTTGTCGGAAAACGCGGATGTGCGCGCAAAACTGGACGATTTGCCGATCCGCGATATCAGTTTCAACTATCTTGGCCAGTTCGGCGGGCAGGAGGATGGGATCATTCGCGCCGCGCCCGAAGACATGGGTCCGATGCGCGCACCGGGCGCCGAACGGCGCCACCTGATCGAGGTTGACGGGGCTGTGTCCTTTGGCCGGCTGGGCTTCACCTGGGTTTACAGCAAACAGCAATACGACGCGGCATCCATCCAGGACTTTGCCGATCTGATGCTGGAAGAACTCGAAGCGCTGGTTGAAGCGACGCGCGCCCATCAACAAGCCAATGTCTCGGCAGACAGCTTTCCAGCTGCGCGCATGCACGATGCGGATTTCGCCAGACTGATGGCCAAGCTGGGTGGCACGACGAAGGGAGAGGATGGGTGACAGGCATGCACGGAATTGAAGACATCTACGAGCTTTCACCGATGCAATTGGGCATGCTCTTTCACTCGGTCTACGAGGCCGGACCACGCATGTATTTCGAACAGGTCGTCATCCCGTTTGATGCCGCGGTTGATCCGGATCACTTTGCCAACGCATGGCGCGCGGTGACCGCCGCGAACCCGGTCTTGCGGACCTCGATCCACTGGGAGGACCTCGACAAACCGGTGCAGGTTGTGCACCGCGATGCATCCATGACCGTCGAGACCTGGGATTTGCGCCGTGAACCGGCGGGCAAGCGTGAAGTCTCCTTGCAACTGAAGCTGGCCGAAGACCGCGACCGCGGCTTTCAGCTGGATCAAGCCCCCTTGATGCGTATTGCATTGGCCCGGCTGGGGCCGACGGCACACCAGTTGGTGATCAGCTTTCACCATATCATTCTGGACGGTTGGAGCCTGCAGGCCGTCTTTGCCCAGTTTACGGACGCATATGCGCGCCTTGCCGGCGGTGGTCGCGCAGCCTTGCAATCCACCCGACCCTACCGCGCGTTCATCGAGTGGCTGCAAGCGCAGGACCCGCAATCGGCCAAAGAGTATTGGCGCAAGGTCATGGCCGATGCGCCTGGCCCATCCGGCATCGGGCGCGCCACAGTCGGGTCGCAATCCAGACAACCGGACGACTTTGGCGAACTCGAGTTCCATCTGCCCGCAAAAGAGGCCGAAGGCATCCGCGCCGCCTGCACGGCCCATCAGCTGACTCTGAACACCTTGTTGCAGGGCGCGTGGGCGATCACCCTTGCGCGCTTTACGGGGCAGGATGATCTGGTCTTTGGCGTCACTGTGTCCGGCCGCCCCGCTGATATCGGCGGGGTCGAGGACATGATTGGCTTGTTCATCAACACTGTCCCCTTGCGGACGCGGCTCTCCTACGAAACAGCCCTGTCCGATTGGCTGCAGGCATTGCAATCCGACCAGTTGCGAGCCCGCAATTTCGATCATTGCGGTCTGGTACAGATCCGCGACTGGGCCGGATTGCCCGGTGACGAAGAGCTGTTCGACACGATCTTTGCATTCGAGAACTACCCGACGCAGCGCAAAGAGGGGCAATCGAGCGCTGACACCACCTTCATCGAACGCACCAACTATCCACTGTCTGTCGCGGTGATCCCGGGCGATGGTTTGCAGGTCCGTCTTTTGTACAACGGTCATGCGATCGATCCGGCTTCGGTACGCGCCATCGGCGAGAGCCTGCTGGACATATTGCGGAGCATGACACAGGCGTTGGCCAAAACTGCGAAGGCGACGCTTGAGCAGGTCGTGCGCGATGCCTGCACCGAACCGTTTGCGGCCTCGCACTCCGATGCTTATCCCGAGGCATCCTTGCCGGACCTGTTCGCAGAGATCGCACACACCACGCCGGACGCGATTGCCGTCGAAAGCGAGACCGGGACCCTCACCTATCACGCTTTGAACACGCAGGCGGAAAGGCTTGCGGCACAGCTTGCGGCTGCAGGCATTGTCCGTGGCCACCGGGTTGCTCTTTTGCTGGAAGACACCTGCGATCTGGCCTGTGCGATGCTCGCCGTTCTGAAATGCGGCGCGGCCTATATCCCGCTGGATCTGGCCTATCCAACAGAACGTGTGGCGCGCATTCTTGAGGAAACAGGTGCGCCGTTGATGCTGACAGATGCGATGCGCCTGAAGGACGCGCAAGGCCAGAATGTCACGGTACTGGACATCAACGCGGCGGAGACCACCGCCAAAAACGGCACGATTTCCAACCCGCCGACACCGGATGACGTGGCATATGTCATGTTCACTTCAGGCTCGACCGGCACGCCCAAGGGCATTGAAATTCCGCACCGGGCCATTGTGCGACTGGTGCGCAACACCGACTATGTGAGCCTGACAGCAGCGGACCGTATCGCGCGCCATTCCAATATCGCGTTTGACGCGGCAACATTCGAGATCTGGGGGGCGTTGCTCAACGGGGGGACAACCGTTGCGCTGGATCATGACACGGTGCTGTCGCCCGACGGGCTGGCCAAGGCGCTGGACGACAAGCGTATCTCGACCATGTTTCTGACAACCGCATTGTTCAATCGCATCGCCACAGAACGCCCGGACGCGTTTCAGACCCTCGATACACTGATGTTTGGCGGTGAAGCTGCTGACCTGAGCGTTGTTCGCACCGTCGTTGAAGGGGCCGGTCCGAAACGTTTGCTCCATGTCTATGGTCCCACCGAAAGCACCACGTTCGCCACCTGGCAGCACCTGCCCGAAATCGAGCCCGGTCAAACCGCGCCTCCGATTGGCAATGCGATCGCGCATTCATCCGCATATGTTCTGGACGCCGATTTGCGGCCCGTGCCGCGCGGCGCAGCGGGCGAACTGTTTCTTGGCGGTGACGGATTGGCGCATGGCTATGCCGGGCGCCCGTCTTTGACGGCGCAGTCTTTTGTGCCTGACCCGTATTCGAAAAAGCCCGGAGCGCGGTTGTATCGCACGGGCGACCGGGTCAAGCGGGATGAGAAAGGCCGCATCGTCTTTCTCGAGCGCATAGACACCCAGATCAAGCTGCGCGGGTATCGCATCGAGTTGAGCGAGATTGAAACGCATTTGCTGGCGGACCCCGCCGTTTCGCAAGCGGTTGTGATCTGCAAGGGCGAAGGCGAGGCGCGTCGCATCCTGGCCTATGTCGTCCCTGCGACCGACGCGCCCAAGGACCTGCACACGCATCTGGCGTCCGCTTTGGCCAAGCGGTTGCCCAGCTATGCGATGCCCGAGGCGATCCTAGAGCTCGACACACTTCCGTTGAACAGAAACGGCAAGATCGACCGGGCCGCCCTGCCCGAACCCCGGACAAAAGTAACCAACTCAAAGGCCAAGGCGCAAACGCCCGCCGCGCCAACCGGGTCAACAGAACAAATGCTGACGCAAATCTGGGTGGCGGTCCTTGAACGTGACGACTTTGAACGCACCGACAATTTCTTTGACATCGGGGGGCATTCGTTGCGGGTGACACAGCTTGCGTCGCGGATCAAACGCGACCTTGGCGTCAACCTGCCACTGCGCACCGTGTTTGAGAACCCAACGGTGGCCGCGCTTGCCCGCATCATCGATGCAGAAAACGCCCAGATCGCAACGACACCGGAACAACCGACGACCGAAGAACCATCCGCCCAAACCCGCAAAGGCGGCATCAAGGCAATCTCGCGCAGCGCGCGTCAACGCAAACGGACCACAGGCGCATGACTGTTACTCTGGAAAGCATCACCTTTAACCACAACCCTGCGTCTTCACGCGGCAGCGCGATGAATATTCGGCTCAATGGCACCCAGCCTGCGCGTTTGCCCGAATGGGTCAATGACGGCTCCAGTTCTTTTCCGGCAGCCTATGCCATCTCTGATGTTGCGGCTTCACGCATTCAGGTCGCGGTTGATCTGGT
>CAYGQZ010000099.1:3398-5986 GCA_964352055.1 uncultured Rhodobacterales bacterium | reverse complement strand
GCATCGGATCTATGTGACCCTGCGTCCTCCGACAAAACCCTGGGTTCAGACTCCGTTTGACGCGTCAAACACACAACTGCCGTGGGCAGAGGTGCTGGAGTGGGCTTGCCAGTGGGCCGCATTCTCCCGGACCCCGGATGCCGCTGCACGCGCGATTACGTCGGCCGTTTTCAATTTGGGCCCAAGACGGATCGCTTACGACTGCACCGGTGGCAATCCGACGAACTACTCTTTCCCCGAATTTGATTGTTCCGCATTTCTGGAGCGTCTGGCAGGCGGTTACGGACGCGGGTCACGCGTAAACTGCTCGGACTGCGCCACGATCGTGTCAACCTTTGCAAACATACTTGGCGCCGATCTTTGGCAGTCGCGGATGTTCAACCAGATCGTGCCGTTTCGCTGCAACCTCATGCGCCTCATAGGTGCGCCCAGTTTCGGTGCGGTATGTGGCACAGGCTTCTTCAATTACCACGAAGTTGCATGGGAAGGTTCCTGTTCAGACCTGGATGAAGTCTATGACGCCTGTCTCGAAGTCTTCTTTCCAGCGCCACCGGCCTTCGGCCTCGCGACCTACGTACCGTCTGACATCAATTTCGGCTGGGGGTTTGGCAGCAGCTACCGGGACTTTCTCGTCAGTCCGGAATCCCGCTACATCTGTCAGGCCCAGCCAGCCTCCCGCCGCCGCCGCCTCGTTTATTAGTCCTGTCATAAGGTGATTTCATGCTGTTGCCCGCCCAGATCAACGCCCTTCGCAGTAAGTACAGTATAGATGAACAGCTGTTTGAGGCCCGACACCACACCGGCTTTTTCGTCCGGCGCTATCGCATGTTTGGCCAAGAGCTGCGGCGCGCCCATATCAACCGCGCCCTGTCTTTGAACCTTCCCGGGGGCGGCCGCATGCGCAAGACCACATGGCTGACAGAGGATCGCGCAAAGCGCAAAGCGCCCGAGGAAAACCCGGTCCTGATCGACAGTTTCGAATACGGCAGCTTTGCCGAAGCCGAACAAGCGCTTTGGAGTTTCCTCGGAGAATTCCATGTACCTGTCGACCTGCGCACCACCACCGAAGGTGTGGGCGATGTGGGATTTGTCACGCCGGATGACCGGACGGTCGCATTTTTGCGCGGCAACAGCCTGCACCGCATCACGCAAGAGGCCCCGACCCAGGATCTGGCAGAAGTGGCGGCGTCCGTTGATAAACGGCTGACGTACAAACCGGAGAAGGCAAAGCCAGCAAAAGCGTTGTTTGACGTCAAGAAAGTGGCCGCGCGGCCGACGATGGCGGCACGCATGGCCACAACGCCCGAGGAAGAGCCCAAGGTTGCCGCCCAATTCGCAATTGGCGGCATTAATCAAGCCGCACCCGTAAGGTCACGGGCTGCTGCACCGCCCAAGGACCAGATCAATGAAGACGCCATGGTCCGCATATTCACCAAGGAAGGATGGGTCGAAGACGATGACGGCCTCCGCTTTAATCTGAATGCAGGCCAATCCCGCGATGCCGCAGAGATTGAAGTTTTTGAGGACACCGAAGATGGCACATGTTTGCGGTGCAGCCGCAAATTGACGGATGACGATTGGATCGACGAAAGCTGAAGGAGACGACAGGTCATGTCTGAGGACGACACACGCTATGCCGTGGTGATAAACCACGAAGAACAGTATTCGATCTGGCCCATGGGCCGGGACATACCGCTGGGGTGGAAAGCCGTGGTGGACAACAAGTCAAAACAAGATGCGCTCGACTACATCGAACGCGTCTGGACGGACATGCGGCCCCTGTCCTTGCGCAAGGCCATGGAAGAACAACAGGGCTAGCGGGCAGACATGCAGGTCTCCACCCGGTCGATCTGGGCCAACTGCCCGATGCCTGACGTGAATGCCCGGTCGCGATTGTTTTGCCTGCCCTATGCTGGTGCAGGCGCTTCGATCTATCGGGCATGGCCGGGTGCATTGCGAAATGCGGCCGAGGTGTGGCCCGTGCACTTGCCCGGCCGCGAGCGCCGCTTGTCTGATCCTGCGGCTGAAACGATTGAAAATCTTGCGACGCGGACGGCCAAAGGCATCGCTGCGCATTTGGATCGCCCCTTTGTCCTTTTTGGCCATTCGATGGGTGCGCTGATCTGTTACGAGGTCGCGCGGGCCTTGCGGCGGCTGGGTTTGCAGCAACCCGACGCTTTGATGCTGTCCGGGTACGGGGGGCCGCACCTGCCCGACAATCGGCCACCCATTCACGCATTGCCGGATGAGGCGTTCAAGGACGCGGTCGCGGCATTGGATGGAACACCCCGGGACGTCATGGATCATGATGAACTGATGGAACTGCTGCTGCCTTTGCTGCGCGCGGATTTCAAGCTGGTGGAAACGTACAGGCATCGCAGCGAGGCGCCGCTGGACGTGCCCATATTTGTCTATGCGGGCCGCGATGATCGGGACACACCGCAAGAGGACCTTGAGGGTTGGGCGCATTGCACAAACAGGCCCGTGTCCATCACAGTCTTCGACGGTGGCCATTTTTATGTGCGTGACCACGCGAAGGCCTTGATGGATCAGATACGGCAGGACCTGATGTCGCTCACTGCGCATCA
>CAYGQZ010000099.1:1484-3298 GCA_964352055.1 uncultured Rhodobacterales bacterium | reverse complement strand
GCAATGTCTGCAGACGAAGACGCGTTAAAGACCAGCCTATCCTGGTGTGGATGGGCCAGCATCGGTTTGCCTGCCTCATCCTGCGCAGCAAACGCGATCTCGGACGGTGCGCAGCCTAGATATCGGCCCAGAATGCACCGCAAGGCACTGCGTCTGGACGCAAATCGATGGGCATCTTGCTCTCGTCGATACTTGCGAAACCGATGGCGTTCAGCAGGGTTCAGACAGCTTGCCGTGTCAATCTCCGACCGCACGCCCGGTATCTCAATTTTCCAAAGATGCACGTCGCCCGTTTGCAGCGGAGGCACGGATGCAAGCTGTTGGGAGGGGTAAATCTCAATCACTCTGATACAGCTTCCATGACCAGCCGGGACGGAGCAACAGCGCCGTGCAGGATTTCATAGATGCCCGCCGGGTGATCAACCTCTCCATAGCCGCAGGCTGACCCGCTGATTGAAAGTGCAATGCGTGACCCGGCGCGAAACCGATGGCTGAGGGAATGCATGGCGATCGTTATTTTGTCAGGCGTATCAGTATCCAGCCCGTCCGCCCTGAGGACGCCAAACGTGACAAACTCCAGCGGTTCGGCCCTCTCGGGATCGTAGTCATACACCTGCGCGCTTAGTCCGACTGTACCGGTTGTCGCGCGCACAAACAGGTCCAATTGCATCGGTCCGGCCACCAGAACATCCGTGTCCAAAGGTGCGGACAGATAGGTTTGGCGCGGATAATCTGCGCAGGGCGACATCGCGGACGGGTCAATCTCAAGCCTGTGCGTTTTCAGGCCCTGGGTTGGTGCGCCCAGCAAATGTGCATTGCCGATCAGACTGAGTTGCTGGCCAAGATAAAGGGACAACGTCGTGCCGCGCACAGGCCAGTCGTTCGCCGCGCGATACGGCTCGGACGCATTTGGCCGGTAAAGCACCGGGGCCGAACCCGGAGCGCCCAGATCACGCAACCAGAAATCAAACCACGCCATGACCTGTTGCGTCACATCCGTTTCGCCGGAGCCGAATTGATCCAGGTGAAAGGTATGCCCCTCAGCCGTCACGATCAGCCGATGATCGCCCCGGTGCTGGGCGCACCCCGACTGGCGCAATTCCGTCCACAGATCGACGGGGTCTTCCCACCCTTCACTCTTGGATTTCAGGATCAGCACGGGCGCACAAATCCGGTCTATGTCGGTGCGCAGGCTGTTGGTCAGGCTGCCCGCATGGCCCGCAAGATAGGTGTCCCAGAACGGATCATCCCGCCCCAGCAGCAGATTGTCGATCTGCGTCGGGTCCGATGTGTTGCTTGCACGCGCTTTTGCCGCCTCATCCGGCCAGGTGCCATGATCCAGAAGGTATAACCAAAACACCGGCAGCAATCCCAGCGCCCCACCGCGACGCCCGGCCCAAAGATCCAGCGCCGGATCATCCGCAACAACCGCTTGCACGTCGGATGAACCGGCGGCGGCCGCAAGGGCCGTGAAACCGTTATATGAGCCGCCGATGGTGCCAATCCGCCCGTTGGACCATGGCTGTGACATGATCCAGCGCACAGTTGCCGCGCCATCCTCGACCGCGTTTTCAAAGGGCGCAAATTTCCCCTCTGATCCAAAACGTCCGCGCAAGTTTTGCAGAACAAATGCATATCCGCGCGCGGTCCAAGCCGCCGCCAAATCATCGTGATATTGCACGCCGAACCCCGCAAAGCGGTAGGGCGTACGCATCAACACGACGGGTGCCGGGGTCACATCGGGCAAGTGGACAAATGTCTCAAGCCGGATGCCATCTGCCATGCCTACCATGGCGCGCAGGTCGTCCGCCGCA
>CAYGQZ010000099.1:0-1384 GCA_964352055.1 uncultured Rhodobacterales bacterium | reverse complement strand
CCCGCGTCCTGATAGGACTCATAGGCGCGGTCACGCTGGATCAACCCGAATGCAATCACGTCGTCATCCGCAAAAAAGGAGTTCGACACACGTGGCGGATTGTTCAGAGGCCGCACCAGAACATCACCGGACGCTTTCACGAGTTGCAATGCGTCGCTGTCGTGCACTTGCGGTCGGTAATCGTCGAACCTGCGTTCAGAATGTTCCGAAAAATAGAACATCGATGTCAAAGGTGCCACGCCAAGATGCTCGACCGTCTCGCGGAAATAAAGCTCCGCGTCGACGTCAATCACTGTGTCTGCACCGGGCGAAATGACAAAGCGGTAAGCACCGGTAAAAGACGCACTGTCCATTGCGGCATAGATTTCCAACTGTTCCGAAGCGGCACCGGGTCGCACAACCCAAAAGTGGGAAAACCGCGGAAACTCTTCTGGTCCGCTTTGCCATGTGTTCACGGCCAGTCCACGTGCGGAAAGCCCGTAGCTGTTGCCTGCACCGAGCGCGCGAAAGTAACTGCCACCAAGGAAGGTGATCAGTTCATCGAATTTCTTGGCCGTATTGAAGGGGGCGTTCACTTTCAAACCGGCGACGCCCGACAGTTCGGCATGTTCGGGCACGCGGTCCCTGACATCGTTTCGGTATTCGAAATCATCAGTGCTGAAGATCAGCGGCTGTGCAAAGCCATCAATCACTTCGAAAATCTGAACCGGTTCGTAATACAGCCAACCCGGATGAAACGCCTGAATTTGAAATGGCACGTCATCCTGCGCCCAGCGGGATGCGGGCGGCCGGAAATAGATGTTGCGATAGTCATCGTAGGTGAGTTCATCAAGAAACGAGTCAAGCGGCGTCGGCGGTGCGTCGGGACGGGTGGACCTGGCCTTCATTTCCGATTTGAGCCAGTCGAACGAAAAGGCGGTCGCCGAAGTGGATTGCGCCAACAAAACATGCGGGGCAATGACCGTTGTGGCCAAAAGCGCACCCAGTGCCCCGCGACGTGTTACCTTTACTGTGTGGCGCATTCCTGCACTTCCTTCGCGACGTGTCTCTTTGTGATGTGTGCTGTCCGAACCGCTGACAAATGTCCACTCACATTTCCGGCAGGCACCCGTTGGCGGCGCCTTCAGGCAACGCCGCCAAATGACACCCCGGACAAGGCGGCGATGTCCTTTTTCCAGGTCGTCAGGTCTTCGGTGTTGAATTTCGACAGGTGATCGTGGCCACATGCGCGCGCCATCACCTGCATCAACTCGACAGATGCATCAAAGAAATTGGCCAGTTGTTGCGCCGATTTGTCCACCAGCAGACGGCTGACAAGATGCGGCTTCTGGGTTGCGATGCCCACAGGGCAGTTGTTTGTGTGACAGGCGCGCATGGCCAGACA
>CAYGQZ010000098.1:0-13848 GCA_964352055.1 uncultured Rhodobacterales bacterium | reverse complement strand
GACCAAGGGTCCGCCTTACGGGTATCCTCGCGCGGGGCAGTGAAACGAGGCTTCAACCTCGAATGCTGGTGGCCTCACAGTTTGGCATCCTGCATGCCAATCTCGGGGCTGCTGGCCTGAAACGGTTCATCAGTCCCCGTAAGGCGGAGGCATCCTCCGCCGCCGCTCCATCTCAGCTTGCTTTGCGGGTTCCGAGGCCCAGACGCATCAGTGTCTGGCGCACCGGTTTCACTTCGTGCAAAGCGTTCAACCCAAAGGCGCGGGCGTCACGCAGCAAGGGCAGTCTGGCCTGGCTGGTTCGGTTGAGCAGGTCTATTCCGGTGACCCGCATGCGGATGTCTCCGATGCGGGCCTTGTGATATGCGTCAAGCATTTCGGCATCGCCCAGCCTGTCGGGCTGTGCCTTGGCCAGATCCAGCAGGCATTGCGTATCGGCCAGGCTCATGTTCAACCCTTGCGCGCCGATCGGTGGCACTACATGGGCCGCCTCGGCCAAAAGGGCCAGACGCATACTGTTCAAACGCTCCGCCCGTTGGCTGATGATAGGCCAGATTGTGCGGTTCGATGCCAGTGTCAGCGGGCCGAAGAGGTGACAACTCCGCGCGCTGATCTCTGCTTCAAACAACTCTGTGTCCATCTTGAAGCGGGCGGCACTCAACGGACCATCGTCCATCCAGACCACCGCCGAACAGGGTAGCCCATCATGGTCCGGCAAGGGCACAAGCGTGAAAGGGCCGCCGGTCTTGTGAATCTCGGTCGACACGTTTTCGTGCGGGATCGGATGTGTGACGGCAAAGGCCAGCGCTTTCTGACCATAACGGATGGTCTGGACGCCGATACCTGCCGCCTCCCGCATGGGCGAATTGCGCCCATCTGCCGCGATCACCAGCTTGGTGCGGATTCGGCTGCCGTCAGACAGCCCGACACGGGCTTCTGCGGTCCGCGTGAACAGGCTTTGTGTGCCCGTACCAGGTCGGAAATCCACATTCGGCAAGGCCGCCAGGCGCGCAACCATCTGCCGCCGCAGTTGCCAGTTGGGCAGGTTCCATCCAAAGGGCAGATCGGAGACGTCTGACGCTTTGAACTCCTTGATGTCGCGCGGCGCTCCATCTTCGCCGCCTGCATCCACGATGCGCATGACATCAAGCGCCGAGGCATGAGGTGCCAGCGCCTCCCACAACCCGGCGGCCTCCAGCACATCGCGGGCCGGTTGCAGCATGGCGGTCGTGCGCATGTCCGCGCCATCCGCTTCGCGCTCGGTCACTGGCGGGGCAGGATCAACGCAAATCACGTCAAAACCGGCGGTCCCAAAAGCTGCCGCTGCTGTGAGCCCGGCAATGCCGCCGCCCGAAATCAGAATGTCACATGTCGTATCGCTGGTCATGATCGCTCTCCTCATGGCTCAACATAAGCCTCTGGCCGGCCGCGCCAAAGCGGCATCCTGTCCTACCCCTGAAGCGCTGTCAGAAAGCGGGTCAGATCGTCCGTATGGTGGTGGATATGATCTGCAGCATGGGGGTCATCGGCTACGTGGACCGTCTTCATCCCCATCGCGTGGGGGGCAGACAGATTGCGTGGATCGTCCTCGAACATCGCGCCTTGGAGCGGGTCGAGCTGATCACGCGCAAATATCCGGTGAAAGGCTTGCGCTTCGGGCTTTGGCAGGAAATCCGCGTGTTCGACGCCATAAACCGCATCGAAAAGGTTTGAGAGTCCGCGCGCTTCCAGCACCCGTTCCGCATAGGGCGCGCAGCCATTGGTGTAGACGATCCTGCGCCCCGGCAAGGACCGGATGCGCGCGGCGAGATCGGGATCGGGCGTCAAATGATCCAATGAGATGTCGTGCACGTCGTCCAGATAGGGCGCGGGGTCGATCTGATGCTCGCGCATCAACCCGGCCAGGGTGGTGCCATGCGTTTCCCAGTAATGCACACGCAAACGGTTTGCCTCGGCACGATCGACCTTTAAGGTGTCCATCACATAGGCCGTCATGCGCACCTCGATCTGGTCAAACAAACGGGCCGCGGGGTGATAAAGCGTGTTGTCGAGGTCAAAGACCCACGATCGCACATGAGAAAAATCATCGGCTGGCATGGAAACATCAGTAAATCGGCGATTGTGGGCCTGCAAGCACTTGGGGTTGCGCGCCGTTGCCGCAGCACCCTAGAATGGACCATTGAACGATAATCGAGGCTCATATGGCATCTACCCGCCCCCAACAGACCGACGCCTATTCCATGATCCTTGAGGCAATAGACATCGGGACCTATCGTCCCGGTGACCGGTTGGTTGAAAGTGAACTGGCGGAACGGTTCGGCGTCTCCCGAACCCCGGTGCGCGAAGCGTTGCAGCGGCTTGAGACGCAATCGCTTTTGGCCCGGGACGGACGCAGCCTGATCGTGGCGTCGCTGGACCACAATCAGATGTCAGAACTGTACGTTGTGCGCAGAGAGTTGGAAGGATTGGCTGCTTCGCTGGCGGCCCGCCACGCCACCGATGAAGAGGTGCGCATTCTGCGCGAAATGGTGGAAGAGGATAACGCCCTGATCGGTGATCCGGCGGCCTTGTCCCGCTCCAACCGGCGGTTTCACAAGCAAATCCATCTGGCGTCTCACAATCGCTATCTGGTGCAACAACTGGACCTGGTGCACCGGACGATGGCGCTGATGGCAACGACATCCCTTGCGGCGGTCGGTCGAACGCAAATCGCGCAAACCGAACATGACAGGATTGTCTCAGCCATCGAGGCCAAGGATGAGCTGGCAGCGGGCCAAGCGTTGCGCGATCACATCTCGGTCGCGTTCATGACTCGTCTGAAGCAGGATGCGAACACCCGAAAGGAGGAAGGCTAGAACGCATGCCGTGCTGCGTCTTGTCCCAGTAAAACGGATTCAGCGCCAGTTCATAAAGCGCCTTGTAGCTCGCGACTGCACCCAGAACGAAATAGAGCGGCATTGTAATGACCCATGGGATCAGGTGCCGTCTTTGCTTGCCCGATACTGCAAAAAGACTCAGCAGCAGTCCGATGATCTCGCTGGTGATTACCAAGGCGACGATGGGTAAGATCACGTCTGGGCCAAGTGTTTGGATAACGGGATGCGTCACGCCAAATGCGGGCAGCCAGAAGGTCCAGAGCAATGGCAGTGACGCAAATTGCAAGACCGTGGCCAGGAACATGGCCTGAACCCCCAAGAAGCGCCACCATCCAAGGTCAGCCAGAAGTTCTGTGGGGCGGCGCATATGAACGCAATACGTGATCAGGAACCCTTTGAGCCATCGCGACCGTTGCTTGACCCACGGCCAGGCCCGGCAATTGGCCTCTTCGTAAGTCACAGTGGGCAGGAGTTCGGTCTTGTATCCCTGACGTGCGAGCCGCAGGCCCAGATCGGCGTCCTCGGTAACATTGTGTGCATCCCAGCCGCCCAATTCCTCCAGGATGTCACGGCGAAAGAACAGCGTTGTTCCCCCCAGCGGCAGAACAAGGTTCAAGCGTTCAACTCCGGGCAAGATCAGTCGCCACCACGTTGCGTATTCAATGGTAAAACACCGCGACAGCCAGTTTTCAGCACAATTGTAGTAATCCAGGATGCCCTGCACGCACGCAACGTTGGGTGCGGCCTGTCCAAATCGTGCCACGACCTTTTCGATCTGATCAGGTTCTGGAGCGTCTTCGGCATCCCAGACGCCGATGATCGAACCATGGCAAAAATCCAACGCGTAATTCAACGCGCGGGGTTTGGTTGTGATCGTGCCGTCGTCAGGGACTTCTATGACCCGCATCCATTGCGGCAGTTTTGTCCGTGCAAGCGTCTCGCGCGTGATACTATCCTTGGCCTCAAGCACCAGAACCACTTCGAGAAGCGCCTTGGGATAGGTGAGCCGTGACAAACGCTTGATCAGGGCCTGCGCAATCCGTTCTTCCCGGAACAAGGGCACGAGTATCGAGACCCTGGGCAGCCGGTGCATTTGCAACACCTGAAGCGGCTCGGTATTCGTCGGGATGCGATGCGTGATCTGCGTCAAGAGGGCCGCCGCCTTGAGACTGGTCGTCATCAGCAGCGTGAGCAGGCCAACCATAATGAGAATGGTGGCCACCCAATTTGGAAAGAACGCGAGGCTGAGCGTGGCGCCAACCACAATTGTCCCGACACCAAACATTCCAAGGCGGGCCATCGGAGACCACGACCGGCAGCTCAGGTGTTCCGGAACGCGCGCGAGGGCTCGCTGTGCAAGCTCGGCACCATAAAGCCGCCCGATCTGGACATTTATCAGATCCGCGTCCGCAATGACGGGCAGGATTTTGGGCGCATCTACAGGCAAAGCAGAGCGCAAGGCTTTGATCCGATCAGGCCGCGTTGTCGCCACCAAAAGCGTTTCGCCCAGCCAGCGCCATGGTACGGCACCAAACGCCTGACACACGGCCGCAGGCAAAGCTTTGGCCATTGCGTTGGACGGCGGGTCGCGGGCCAGATCAATCCGGTCAGTGTCATGTTGAATGGCAAGCGCTGCCAGAACATCAGATCTGCTGACATGGCCCTCGGCAACGAGGATTTCGCCCAGCGGTGCGTCTATGTAGCGTTGCAGATCAAGAGCGTTGAGCAGTGTGGATGTCGAAATCAACCCGGCTTCAACAAGCTGACGCCCCACCGGAGCAGCGGGCCGTCCCCTCCGTTCTACCGGACGGGGGTCTTGCAATCTCAGAAGCGGGTCGCTCATCGGATGTCCGTTATATGGACTTCCGACTTTGGGTCGTCTTGGTTAATGTTGCGTTAACATTACCTTAACAGGGCGCACGATCCTGCATCGCCTGCACAAAACGCTCAAACAGATAATAGCTGTCCTGCGGGCCGGGGCTTGCCTCGGGGTGATATTGCACGGAATAGACCGGGCGACCCTCAAGTTTGATACCGCAATTGGAGCCGTCAAAAAGCGACGTGTGAGTCTCGACCACGCCTGCGGGCAATGTCTGGGCATCCACGGCAAATCCATGATTCATCGAAGTAATCTCGACCTTGCCGGTTTCCAGATCCTTGACCGGGTGGTTCGCGCCGTGGTGTCCGTGGTTCATCTTGATGGTTTTTGCACCAAGGGCCAGCGCCAGCATCTGGTGACCGAGGCAAATCCCGAAGACGGGTAAATCCCTCGTCAGAATGTCCTGAATCATGGGTACAGCGTATTTCCCGGTCGCAGCCGGATCGCCCGGGCCGTTGGACAGAAACACGCCGTCGGGCGCATGGGCCATCACGTCTTCCGCCGTGGCGGTTGCGGGCAAAACGGTGACATCACAGCCGGCAGAAGCCAGGCACCGCAGGATATTGCGCTTGGCACCATAATCAATGGCGACAACCTTGAATTTCAGGTCGGTCTGAGCGGCGTAGCCTTGCGGCCAGGCCCACCGCATTTCATTCCAGCGATAGGATTGGGCGCAGGTGACTTCCTTGGCCAGATCCATGCCTTCGAGGCCGGCAAACCCGCGGGCCGCCGTCAGCAAGGCCGCGATATCGAAGTTGCCGTCCGGATCATGCGCCAAAGCGACGTGCGGGGCACCGGCGTGCCGGATCGCACGAGTCAAACGACGGGTATCGATGCCACCGATGGCAATGCGTCCGCGTGCAGCAAGCCAATCCGACAGATTTTGCGCTGATCGCCAGTTCGAGGGCTCTGTTGGCATCCACTTGAC
Source organism: uncultured Rhodobacterales bacterium (assembly GCA_964352055.1). Lineage (GTDB taxonomy): Bacteria > Pseudomonadota > Alphaproteobacteria > Rhodobacterales > Rhodobacteraceae > Tateyamaria. The sequence continues at coordinate 8,168 of CAYGQZ010000098.1, read as the reverse complement.
GACCATGCCGGACGCAACCGGTTCACCCGTCTCGTCATCCTCCGGGTTCACCCCGACATTGCCAATATGAGGAAAGGTAAAAGTCACGATTTGGCCCGCATAAGACGGGTCGGTCATGATCTCCTGGTACCCCGTCATGGCGGTGTTGAAACACAGTTCTGCCTGGGTCTGGCCGGTGGCGCCAAAGCCTGTGCCGTAGAACAATGTTCCATCCGCCAGCGCAAGGCAGGCTGTGGGTTTGGAGGGGGCATACGCATTCATGGCGGACCTTTCTCGCAATGTGGCAGGGCGATGGGAGGCGGCAAATTGTGGCGGAAACTATGCCTCTGACCAAGCGGGGTCAAGGACGTTCCGTAAATTATAGAATTTAGGAATTTCAAGCAGTTACAAGATTAGCACCCTCTTGCCTCGACATTTGGGTTGGCGTATTGTGACAATCTTACAAATGGCCCATGGGGATGGACATCAGATGGAATTGCGCACCAGGATTTCGGCCGCTTTGAAGCAGGCGATGAAGGACAAGGATGCGGCGCGCCTGTCGACGCTTCGATTGATCAATGCTGCGATCAAGGACAAGGATATCGATGCGCGTGCAACCGGCCGGGACGACGGGGTTGGCGATACTGAAGTGCTTGCTATCCTTGGAAAAATGTCTAAGCAGCGGACCGAAAGTGCCCGTACCTACGAAGAAGGTGGGCGGCTGGACCTGGCCGAGCGTGAACTTGAAGAGATCACGGTCATCGAGGAATTCCTGCCTAAGCAACTGGACGCGGAAGCCTCTGCCAAAGCTGTCGATAAAGCGATCGCCGAAGTCGGAGCCGACAATATTCGCGATATGGGCAAGGTCATGGGCGCGCTCAAGGCCCAGTACACCGGTCAGATGGATTTTGGCAGCGTCGGACCAATGGTAAAACAGCGACTTTGCTCTTGAGTTTAGACATGAATCGCGGATCTGAGGCCAACACACGTCACTAATCGATCTGACGTGGGGAGGCGAGTTGTTCCTGCACTCAGCCGCCCAAAGCGGACCTCCCAACGGATGGCGCAGGCGGAGGATGCCTCCGCCTTACGGGGGCCGGGGGATCCGTAAGGCGCAGCTTGCTGCGCCTTCGCTATCTTGCGAGCACGCGCTGAAGATCGTCAAAGAGCGCGATACGTTCTTCCTCGCTCAGGAACGCGCCGATTTCCACTTCTCTGCCTTTGCCCTTGAGCGTCACATAGTGCCGAACAGGTCCCTGATCGTCGTATTTCGTCACTTGGGTCCAGTATCGATTGCATTCCCAGTGTTGCACTTTTCCATTGGCATCCGTGCGTGTCAGGTGCGTTTCTTCGTCGTTCAGTGTAAAAACCTCGAGGATCTGGCGTGATCGTCGATTGCGCCTGAGTGCGAAATACACACCCCAAACGGCCAGCAACAGAAAAGGGAGCAGGCCCCAGAGTACGACGCTGCCAAGCAAAGGGAGCGCAGGGATCATGATCATGGTGAATGTCGCCAGTACAAAGGCCGCAAGACCGGTCTGCGGCAAGGAATTGTGCGGCCAAAGCTGCATTTCTTGCGTCGGGTCGTCGATCTGTGTGGTCCAGCGGTACGGCATATTGTGGTTATAAACCAAGAAGTCACACTGTCTAAGGGCAGGTTGTCGCGGAGCGATATTTTGCATTTGAGCCTGGCCCGCGCCGCGAAATATAAGTTGATACAGATTTCTAACTCAACACGCAGCGCATCAATTTGGCAGCCGCTTCTTCGTTCCCTTCACGTAACGCTTGATTATGCAATCGGCGCGATCCGTGATCTGGTACCGAACCGCAACATATAAAGACAAGATGTCAGCGCCGATGGCCCAAAGCTTATCTACCGTTTGCACATCTCTTTGCGTTGTGCAAATTTCGAAAGCCTTTACGCGCGCAGGCTGCACTTGCCCTGCACTGTATTTGCCAAAATGTGTCAGCGGAGACAGGATAGAGGCCATGTTTGTAAGCTTTTGTTACCATACCTTCCGGCGCGGCGTTTGTTGGACAGGCACCAATGGTTGATCGCACGTTTTCCGCGCTGCCGCCGCTTGATCCTGTGCTGTGGTGGACTGCGGGGCGTAAGGTTCTGCGGATGATGGACGAAAAGAACCTGAACCTGATCGCAGCAGGCGTTGCGTTTTATGCCATTCTTGCGGTGTTTCCGGGCTTGGCGGCAACAATTGCTCTGTGGGGCATCGTCGGGGATCCGGCGCTTGCCCTCGAGCAGTTGCAAGAGTTCGAAGCCCTGATCCCGGTGGACGTTTACCGCTTGCTTGCAGGCCAGTTGATTCGCCTGTCCACCGCTGATGGGCTCACGCTTGGTTGGGCGTCGGTGTTGTCCTTTCTGTTGGCCTTGTGGCCTGCCCGTGCAGGCGTGGAGGCGCTGATCCGCGGCCTGAACGCGATCTATGATGCGCCGAACCGGAGCGGCATTGCGCGAATGGCCCGCGCCTTTTCGTTGACGTTCTGCCTGATTGGCGTCCTGTTGATCGCGATGGGGTGCATCGTGGTTCTGCCTGTCGTCCTTCGATTTTTCCCGCTTGGAGGATGGACCAGCCTCGGCATAGAACTAGTGCGCTGGGTGGTGGGCGTGGGTGTGCTTTTGACCGGGTTCGCGTTGATCTATCGCTTGGGGCCCAATATGGATGGTATGCGGCCGCGCATGATTTCACCCGGCGTTCTGTTTGCTGCCTTCGGCTGGATTGCTGCATCGATGGGATTTTCGTCCTACTTGCAGAACTTCGGAACCTACAACGAAGTCTATGGCTCGATCGGGGCGGTCATCGTGATGCTGATGTGGCTCTTTATCACCGCATATCTTGTTTTGCTTGGTGGCGCGCTCAACGCGCAGTTGGCGCGGGCGCGACGGGCAAAACTGTCTATCCCAGAACCACCAGCCACATCCACGCCGTCACAATAGACACACCCGTGGCAACCAGCACAGACGATGCCGCCACGCGCTTGGCGCAGCCATACATGTTGGCAAAGATATAAGCGTTGACGCCCGGCGCCATGGCGGCGGTCAGCACGCCCGGCTTGAACGTCGTTGCGGGCACAGAAAGGGCCGTGCCCAAGCTCCACGTGATGGCGGGATGAACCACAAGCGCGATACCGCAGATCATGGCAATGACACGGGCATCGCCTTCGGGCCGATATTGCACCAGAACCCCACCCAGCGCGAAGAGCGCCGTTGGCAAGGCGGCCCGTATCACGAGGTCGAGCCCGTCATTGAGCACTTGAGGCAGCCCGATATTCAACAGGTTCACGGCAAATCCGGCAAGGATGGCGAGCACGAGTGCGTTGCGGAACATCGCGCGCGCAATGCCGCGCACCATGACAAGAGGGGATTGACCGCGATTGCGGGCAATCTCCATCGCGGTGATGCCAAGCCCGTAGCAAAATGGGGAGTGAAAGGCGATGATCGCATAGGCCCCAGCAAGGGCTTCGGGGCCATAGGCGCGTTCGTTGATGGCAAGCCCCAGCAGGACCGAGTTGGAAAAGAGACAGCAAAAACCGATGGCGACGCAGTCCTCCCAGGGGCGGTTGAACAGAAATCGTGCCCCGGCAAGTCCCAGGAAGAAGCCGGATGCCGCACCGACGTAAAAACTGATCAGCAGGCCCAGATCAAGGCTGGCGGACAGGTCCAGGTTGGCGATGGCTGAAAAGAGCAGGCACGGTATCGCGAATTGCTGGGTGAATTTCATCAACCCGTCCACACCCGATTCCGGAAACAGCCCGCGCCAGACGGCCACATATCCAAACCCGATCACGATAAAGACGGGTAAGATGACGTCCAGAAGGGCTTGCATGATCGGGCCTTTGCGCCGTTTGGTGGGGGCAGGAGCCTCCGGCGGGGATTTTTTGGAACAGAGAAATCAGGACAGGGGGATCGTGATTGTGAGCCCGTCATGGGCAGGTTCGATGTGGTCGGGGGTCTCGGCCATAACTGTGTCATAGTCGAGATCGATATGCATGTTTGTCAGGATGGCGCGCTTGGGTTTCGCCTTTTCGATCCAGTCGAGCGTATTGGCCAGATGGCTGTGCGTAGGATGCGGGTCGCGCCGCAGCGCGTCGACAATCCAGCAGTCGAGGTTTTCAAGCACGGGCCAGACTCTGTCGGGAATATCAGCGACATCAGGCAGATACGCGACGTTGTTGACTTTGAAACCCAGGGCATCGATGCTGCCATGTCCGACCTCGAAAGGCTGAAACGTGATGGGCCCGCCCGCGCCGTCGATGGTGGTATTGCCGTCAATCGTGTTGAGGTCGAGGATCGGCGGATAAGGCGATCCTTTGGGTTGAACAAACACGTACCCGAACCGGTTGAGCAGCGCATCTTGTGTGGGGCCGTCCGCCCAGACCTGCAGTCTGGCCCGCATGTTGAACACGATCATCCGCAAGTCATCGATGCCATGCACGTGGTCGGCATGCGCGTGGGTATAGATCACCCCGTCAAGGCGTCCGACCCCTGCTGTCAGCAATTGGTTGCGCAGATCAGGAGAAGTATCAACCAACACCGTTGTGGCGCCGTTTGGTCCTGACCGCTCCACCAGCAGGGAGCAGCGCTGACGTCGGTTCTTGGGGTTGTCAGGATCACATGCCCCCCAATGCCCGCCAAGCCGCGGCACGCCCCCCGAGGAGCCGCAGCCCAGAATTGTGAAAGTCAGCGCGTCCGTCATGCGATCACTGTGTCGCGCGCCGCTTTGGAGAACAAGCGGTCGAAGTTCTTTTGGGTCTGTGCTGCGAACTCTGCATAGTCGAGGCCGAAAATCTCGGCACCCTTGGCCGCCGTGTGCGCCACATATGCGGGTTCATTCCGTTTGCCACGATGCGGCGGCGGGGCGAGGTAGGGTGCATCGGTCTCCAGCAGAATGCGTTCAACCGGCGCGCTGGCGAAAATGTCGCGAAGGTCCTGTGATTTTGGGAACGCGGCAATGCCTGACATGCTGAGATAAAACCCCAGATCAAGCGCCGCGTGCGCGAGAGCCTGCCCGGAGGAGAAGCAATGCATGACGCAGCTGTAGGCGCCGGTCCTGTACTCGTCGGCCAGAATCCGAGCCATGTCTTCGTCCGCCGCGCGCGCATGAATGATCAGGGGCAGCCCCGTCTCTCGGGCTGCAGCAATATGAATTCGCAACGACTGCTGCTGAATGTCGGCGCTTTCCACGGTGTAGTGATAATCGAGGCCGGTTTCGCCGATGCCGACGAATTTATCGTGTTTGGAGAGTGCTATAAGCTGGTCCGCGGTCGCCAGAGGTTCTGTTGCTGCGCTCATCGGGTGGGTGCCAGCAGCGTAAAAGACGGGCTTGTGGGCTTCGGCAATGGCGCGCACCTGTGGTTCATTGCGCATCTTGGTGCAGATCGTGACCATGCGCGTGACACCGGCTGCAGCAGCATTGGCAATGTACTGATCAAGCTGGCCTTCGAAGTCAGGGAAATCGAGGTGGCAGTGGCTGTCGGTAATTTCGGGTGGGGTCATCGCGCGGCGGCCGTATCCTGAAGTTTGAACAGCGTATCGAGCACCAAGGCTGCGGGGTCAAGGTTGACGGCCCGGCCGTGGCGTGCGCGGGCCAACGCCGTTTGCGCGGTCTCAGCCCAGACCCGCGCTTGCGCCTGGGTGCTGGCAAGGCGGCTGAGTATGGCGGCCTCATTCGGCGCAGCCTCGACCTGCGGCGGTTGGCCCATGGCACCTGTGCGTGCAAGACGTGTCAGCGCAATGTCGATCAGCGAATAGAGCAGATCAAGCCGCGCTTCGGCACCTCGTTGCCCTGCGGCTTCGGCCAGAGCCAGGGCGCGCGGCCGATCGAGGTTTGGCATGGAGCCAAGCAGGGCGATGATTTCGGTGTAGATCTTCAGTCCATCCAGGAGGTACAGGCGCAGAGCGTCACCGACGGATCCTGCACTCAGCTCGGCGAGCGCCGCGCTTTGGGCGCTTGGGTCGACGCCCGCTTGCGCCATGGCCTGTTCTGTCTGCTTTGCCGTCAGGGTTGCAAGCCGCAACGTTCGGCAGCGGGATCTTATGGTCGCCAGAAGGCGGCTTGGCTGGTGGCAAACCAACAGCAACGTTGTGCGGGCAGGCGGCTCTTCGAGCATTTTCAGCAGGGCGTTGGCGGCGTTTGCGTTCATCTCGTCGGCAGCATCAATGATGACGATCCTGCGCCCGCCGTCGGTTGATGACAGCTGAAAGAAGCGCGCCAATGCGCGGATGTCGTCGATTGTGATCTGGTCACGCAGCCGCTTGGTCTTTTCGTTTTCGGTCCTGTGAACGGATTTCAGGCCCGGTTCCGCCCCGGCGGAAATCCGGCGCGAGACGGGATGATCCGGGTTGATATCAAGTGTCGTCGGCACAGGTGCGCCGAACATGTCATCCGGATCAGGGTCAGGTGTGGCCAACAGGAAACGCGCGATGCGCCAGGCCAGTGTCGCTTTGCCCACGCCGCGCGGTCCAGTGATGAGCCAGGCGTGGTGCAGCCGCCCGGTGGTGAAGGCGTCGAGAAACGCGGCCTCTGCAGCATCCTGTCCGATCAACCGGGCGGTCTCTCGGGGATGCGGTGCGCCGGGGACGCGTGTTGGATCTGTGGCTTCATCTGACATCTGTGAGCGATGTAGCATTGTGACGGACGGTGTGAAATGGGGCAGGTCAGGTTTAGCCGTCATTTGCCTGAGTGAACTTGGGATGGACCTGGGCCAGTCCGCAACCCATCCGCATGTCACGGGCCAGCCCCAAAGGGGCTTGATATTGGGGGCTGGCCCCCAACCAAACTTGAAATTGGGGGCCAGCCCCCAAACCCCCGGGATATTTAGGGCCAAGAGAAGGATCGGACTTGGTTAAGGACGGGCGTGTTGCGGGCTTGAGGCCTGAAGATGTCCAGTGACGGCGTCGGTGACATCTTTGGCGACCTCCTCCATGCCGCGCGCACCATCGATAACGTGGAAACGGCTACTGAATTCTTTTGCCAGCGCAAGAAAGCCTGTGCGCATTTTCGTCTGTAAGTCCGTTCCGAAATCTTCGAACCGTTCCTCGATGCCCTGTCTGCTTTTGGCGCGGGCCAGCCCTTCGATCGGGTCCATGTCAATCAGCAGCGTCAGGTCCGGTTCCCGCCCGATCATCAAATCGTGCAAGGCATCTACGGTTCCGCGCAGATCGCCTCGGCTGAGACCTTGATACATCCGTGTGCTGTCGGCAAAGCGGTCGCAAATCACGATCTTGCCCGCTGCAAGAGCCGGCGCGATCAGGCGCTCAAGGTGGTCCCGTCGTGCAGCGGTAAACAGCAACAGCTCGGTTTCTGCCGACCATCTGTCCGGATCGCCTTGCAACACGAGCGCCCGGATCTCTTCTGCACCCGGAGAGCCTCCGGGCTCGCGTGTCAGAACGGTGTCATGGCCCAAGCCGCGCAGGTGATCGGTCAGCATTCGAGCCTGTGTGGATTTGCCCGAGCCGTCGATCCCTTCAAAACTGATAAATGCGCCCGGTGTCACGTGCCGCTTTCTGTCGAAGTTTCGCTGGTGATCTGCTGGATCAGCGACATCGCCGCCGTTGAAATCTTGGCCAGAAAACCACCATGGGCGATGTCCGTTTCCGCAACCAGCGAAAACCGCTGTTCGGGGAGTCCTTCAGGTTGCAGAACCAATTCGGCCAGAGGGCTGCCGGCAGCGATAGGCGCTTGAATGGGACCCTTGTAGACAACTTCGACAGGCACGTCCTTGTTTGCCAATACCGGCAATAGAACAGATATATCTTCGGCGGGGACCAATCCGACGACCGGCTCGGAACCTTCCCAAACCGCCGCCGTGGTGATGCGTTGCCCCTTGGTGGCAAGGGTTCTTTCAGCAAACTGGCGGAATGCCCAATTCACAATAGCCTCTGACTCCTCCGCTCGGATCGCCGTTGTGTCGAGGCCGGAGACAACAAATACAATCCTTCGGTCACCTTGTTTTGCCGAGCCTGTCAGGCCGTACCCTGCTTCCTGGGTGTGGCCGGTTTTGAGCCCATCGGCACCGATCCCCAATTTCAAAAGCGGATTACGGTTGTACCGGTTGGCAGACTCGTTTGCATCAAATAGAAACTCGGTTTCCGAAAACATCGGATAGAATTCGGGAAAATCCTCGATCAAACGTGTCGCCAGAAGACCCAGATCGCGCATTGACATGAGGTG
>CAYGQZ010000097.1:12100-13879 GCA_964352055.1 uncultured Rhodobacterales bacterium | reverse complement strand
ACGCTGTCGATCCCTTCGATGGGCGGGACAAAAGGGCTGGACCCGGTCGCGATCACGATACGGCGCGCGGTGATGACGGTATCGCCCGCCTGCACCTCATTCGGAGAGATGAAGCGGCCAAATTCCCGGATCACCTCGACGCCAAACCCTTCGAACCGGTCCTGACTGTCCATGGGCTCGATCTGCGCAATGACGTCCTGCACATGGCCCATCGCGGCGGCATAGTTCACCGTGCCATCACTGTCGGCCACACCGTAGACGTCGCTGTGCCGCTGATTATACGCCGCCTTGCCGCTGGCGATCAGCGCCTTGGAGGGCACGCAGCCGTAATTCAGGCAATCGCCCCCCATCTTGTGCCCTTCCAACAGCACAACCCTGGCACCCATCTGACTGGCCCCTGCCGCAACCGACAGCCCACCGGACCCGGCACCGATGACCAGTACATCTGTCTTGATCCGTTTCATGTTGCTCACAGGTCCTTTTTGCCGCGCAGCATCTTGATCACGATGGGCAAGGCCGCCAGCACGCACAAACCAAGGATCGGAAGCAGAATCTGAGGCTCGAATATGATGCCGAGATCGGGAGTTTCGCCGCGATCAAAGACACCGCCAAGTCCGGCGCCAACGGACGTAAACACGACCGCGCCCGGAATAATCCCCAGGAATGTGGTGATTGCAAAACGGTTCAACGGGACGCCGACCAATGCAGGCACAAGATTTGCCACAAAGAAGGGAACCGCAGGCACCAGCCGGATCAGGAACAGCATCGACCACTGGTTTTCATCGATGCCCGCCTTGATCCACTTGATCGCGCCATCGCTGGCGTCCATCTTGTCGGCCAGTTTCTCACCCAGGCCCCAACGGGCCGCCATGAAGATGCCAATCGCGCCCAAGGTGGCCCCCACCATGTTGAACAACGCGCCCGGAAATGTGGCAAACAAGAACCCACCCGCCAGTGTCATGACAGTGGCCCCCGGCAGCGAAAAGGCGACCACGACCACATAGGCGGATATAAAGAGCAGAACCGTCAGCGCGTAATTGGCATCCCTGAACCCCAAGAGCGCCTCTCGATTCTCGGCCAGCGTCTCAAAGCTGAGGTAGTCGCCAAGGGTGAATGCGCCGATGATTGCGACAGCACCGATGCCGATCAGGGGCAGATGTCGCATCAGGCCGGATTTGCTTGGTTCGCTCATATCAGACATCGATGGCCCCTTTTGGACAAGTGCGCCAGTCTTTCTGGCCCGTATGCGATGCAAAATGCGCCTGTCGGGCCGAATTAAACAGCCACCTCACGCGTGCTTGATCGTGACCGGTCGCTTTCGTGAGGATTGGGCCCGGATTGGCAACAGGCTGAAACATACGGCGCGGCGCTTGCCGATTTTGTTGCAAACACCCGGAAATTTCAGCCGCCGAGGGTTTGACTTGCGCCGCGTGCCCCTTTAGAGGACGGGCTTCGAATACTGTCGCCCACCCGAATCCGCGGGCAGTGCGACCCATAGATCTGGAGTGACTGCGATGAAACGCACATATCAACCTTCGAACCTCGTGCGCAAACGGCGCCACGGTTTCCGTGCACGCATGGCAACCAAAGCCGGCCGCAAGATCCTCAACGCCCGCCGTGCCCACGGCCGGAAGTCGCTGAGCGCGTAAACTTCTCCACAGGTTTATACATGACCCCGCCGGAGGCCCCTTTGATCAGCACACCCGCTGGCGAAGGCGCGCCACCGGCGGGGCTTTCGCGTTTGCAGACCCTGACGAAGCGTGCCGATTTTCTGCGCGC
>CAYGQZ010000097.1:0-12000 GCA_964352055.1 uncultured Rhodobacterales bacterium | reverse complement strand
CGGCGGGGCTTTCGCGTTTGCAGACCCTGACGAAGCGTGCCGATTTTCTGCGCGCTGCCCGCGCGAGGCGTGTCGCGATGCCCGGTTTCATCCTTCAGTTCCGTCCGCGTGAGGCTGATGGTCCCATCCGCGTCGGCTACACGTGCTCGAAGAAGGTGGGCAACGCCGTGGCCCGCAATCGTGCCAAACGGCGGCTGCGCGAAATCGCCCGCCTTGTGCTGCCGGACTGTGGCAAGCCCGGAACCGACTACGTTCTGATTGGCCGCGCCAGGGAAACAGCGGAACGCCCGTTTCCGCAGCTTTTGGCCGATCTGCGCGCGGCTTTGGCCAAAACCTCATGACCCCGCTTGCGTTTGTCCTTGCCCTGCCCGTGCGCGCCTATCGCCTGATCTTTTCCCCATGGGTCGGGTTCAATTGCCGGTATCAGCCGACGTGCAGCGCCTATGCGCTTGAAGCACTCCGAGAACATGGCGGCATCAAGGGCGCCTGGCTGACGCTGCGCCGTATCGGCCGGTGCCATCCCTGGGGCAGCGACGGGTATGACCCGGTTCCAAAACGCAGCGACACACCAGAGCACTGACCGGCAAGCCAACCGGGATTGTCGTAACGCAGCAGGTTCAGGCGCCCGCCCTCTTTTGGTTTCGCCGCGACATGGTATACGAGCGGCACACGTTATCCCACGAGGCCGCACCATGCTGGACGACCGCGACGACATCCATGCGCTCTTTGCCGGCGCGCCGTCGACAACCGAATTCAAGAAGCTGCGCAAACGCATTGTGCGCCAGACCCGCGAAGCCATCGAGCAATACGGGATGGTCGAGAAAGACGCGCCCCGGCAACGTTGGCTGGTCTGTCTGTCGGGTGGCAAGGACAGTTATACCCTGCTCGCGGTCCTGCACGAGTTGCAGTGGCGCGGACTGCTGCCGGTTGATCTTCTGGCCTGCAATCTGGACCAGGGCCAACCCGGATTTCCCGCGACCGTATTGCCTGAATTTCTGGAACGGATGGGTGTCCCGCACCGGATCGAATATCAGGACACCTACTCGATCGTTGTGGACAAGATCCCGCAAGGTCGCACGTTTTGTGCGCTGTGTTCACGCTTGCGACGGGGCAATCTCTACCGGGTGGCGCGCGAGGAAGGATGCTCTGCCGTTGTGCTGGGCCATCACCGCGACGACATCCTCGAGACCTTTTTCATGAACCTCTTTCATGGTGGCCGACTGGCCACGATGCCACCGAAACTGTTGAACGAAGAAGGCGACTTGCTTGTGTTTCGCCCCCTTGCACACGTGGCCGAAGCCGATTGCGAGAAGTTCGCCAAGGCCATGGAATACCCCATTATTCCGTGCGATCTGTGCGGCAGTCAGGACGGCTTGCAGCGTCAGCAGGTCAAACAAATCCTCGACGGGTGGGAGGCCAACAGCCCGGGTCGGCGGCAGGTGATGTTTCGCGCGCTGATGAATGCGCGGCCCTCGCATTTGCTGGATCCCAAGCTGTTTGATTTCGCTGGTCTGACCCGCGACCCGGAAAAATTTGACGCAAATTCGGATGACATTCCGGCGCTGCGTTAAGAGCCGACTCACCCTGTTTCGCTACCTCTGTCGCAGGTTACCGCATCCCGTGCGGGCACAGACAAGAGGGAACCAAAATGCTGCTTCGCCTGTCCAAAGCGTTGAAACACGCGCGCGATTGCTTTGTTGCTGCGATGTCCGGACCACAGACACTGGCATTTTTGCCCGCCGCAACGCTGGCTGCCTTCTGGTTGGGCGGCGAACCGGCCCTTGTCGGTTTGGCCGTTGCGGTCCCGCTGCTGTGGTTGCTGTTCGGCGGTGTGGAAACAACGGCCAGTGCGCGCCTTGCGCGGAGCGCGGCAACCGGCATCGTGCCCTCCGATCATTTCCTGCCCAAGGTGGATGTCACCCTGAGTGATGCGCCCGGTTCAGGAAAATCAAGCGCGCTGTTCGTGCTGGAGATTGACCATTTTTCGGACCTGACGGATCGGTTCGAACCTGCGGCGATTGACAAGATCTTGAAAGCCGTGGGCGACCGGATGGTGACTGCCTCTCGTGACATCGACACGATCAGCCGCATCGGCGACTGCCGCTTCGGGCTGTGCCTAGGGCAAGTACAGCACCTTGACCTGGAAAGCTGTATCCAACTGGCAGGCAGGCTGCAAAACGCGATCGAGGAACCCATCGCGATTGATGGGACGTCGGCCTATGTAACGGTCAGTATCGGATTCTGCCTTGTCGCACGCGCGCCGGGAAAAGAAGGCCAGGACTGGCTGAATGCGGCATTGGCCGCCATGAACGAGGCGCAACGCCGGGGTCCGGGTACGGTGCGCGCCTATTCACCCGAACTGCAATCCCGCCTCAAGTATCGTGCCGATTTGCGCGATGAAGTGTCAGCCGCCCTGGAGCAGGGATATATCCAGCCGTGGTTTCAGCCGCAAATTTCCACAGACACGGGCAAAGTCTCGGGGTTTGAAGCGTTGGCGCGCTGGATCCATCCTGACCGTGGTGCAATTTCGCCCGCTGAATTCCTGCCCACAATCGAAGCCGCAGGCCTGCTTGAGCGGTTGGCGGAAGTGATGATGTACCATTCCTTCACGGCCCTCAAAGCATGGGACTCGGCAGGCTTGCACGTGCCGCAGGTGGGCGTGAACTTCAGTGGCAGTGAGCTGAGCAACCCAAGGCTGGTGGACAAGATCCGCTGGGAACTGGACCGGTTCGACCTGACCCCGGACAGATTGACCGTCGAGATCCTTGAAACCGTTGTCACCAACAGCATCGATGATACAATCACACGCAATATCAATGCGTTGACCGAGTTGGGGTGCCATATTGATCTTGATGATTTCGGCACGGGCAATGCGTCCATCGCCTCCATCCGCCGCTTTGGTGTCGGCCGCATCAAGATTGACCGATCCTTTGTCATGAAAGCGGATCGCGATCCGGAACAACAGCGCATGATCAGTGCCGTCCTGACCATGGCCGAACGGTTGGGTGTGGAAACCCTTGCCGAAGGGGTCGAGACCGTGGGAGAGCACGCGCTCCTTGCCCAATTGGGCTGCGGTCACGTGCAGGGCTTTGGCATTGCACGCCCCATGCCCTTCGAGAAAACGCTGGACTGGGTGCGCGCACACGAGGCCAAGCTGCAGGCGACACCGGTTATTCCACGCCGTCGAATGAACTAGCCCTTAGCGGTCCTCACGCGGAACACAGCACCTGTACCGACCGCATCGCGCGATCTTGGACCGAGGCTGTTCAACTGCACTCAAAAGACCCTGCAAAACCGCCCACGGACGCAAACGGATGCGTTAATAAGGGGCGAATCCGCTTGACCTTTGGCCCCGCACTCTGTTGAACCCGTGCAACGTTTCAGTCAGCAGGTGGCAGTCCCCAATGGACGATCAGAACAAGAACCTCATTCTTGCAACAGCACTCAGCTTCATTGTGATTCTGATATGGTTTGTCCTATTCCCTCCTCCGGAACCCGAAACACCCCTTGACGCGACCTCGACGGAATTGACCGCGCCTGCCGACGGCACCGCCACGGTGCCCAGAGCACCCGCAGATAGCCCGACCACGCCTGCCGATGCTGTGGCATCAACCGACATGCAAACCGCGGCGGATGCGCCCCGTATCGATATCGCAACACCTCGGCTGAGTGGCACGATCTCATTGCTGGGCGGACGCATTGATGATCTGAGACTGAGCGATTATCGCGTCACACTGGATGAGGACTCCGATGTTGTCACGCTGTTGCAACCTGTCGGAACCGAAAGCGCATATTATGCGCTTCATGGCTGGGCACCCGGCGCCGGTGTCGACCCCGCGTCCGTCCCAGGGCCGAACACGCAGTGGCAACAGGTCGGCGGCGGCGCCCTCGGCGTTGATACGCCCGTCATTCTGGAGTGGTCCAATGACGCTGGCCAGACCTTCACGCGCGAGATCGCCATTGACGCAGACTTTATGTTCACGATCACGCAATCCGTTGCAAACACTGGTGAAACCGCTGTCAGCATGGCGCCATACGGGCTGATCGCACATCACGGGATGCCGCTCGACCTGAGAAATTTCTTTATTCTGCACGAAGGCATCATCGCCATGGCAGATGGGCAGTTGAGCGAAATCAACTGGGATGACATCCCCGAGTTCGAATTTGATCCCCGCCAAGGTGCGAGGGCAGAAACCACTGCTGTGCAGGAGAACGGGTGGATCGGGTTCACGGACCACTACTGGATGAGCACGCTGATCCCTGAACCGGGCTCTGCCTTCCGTCAGGTCGTCAAATTTGACGAGCGGCGCAATATCTTCCAGACCGAGGCCGTGCTGCCGACGCGCACGATTGCGCCGGGGGCCACAACCTCTGTCACGACACAGCTGTTTGCGGGCGCCAAGGAATGGGAAACCATCCGCAATTACCAGAACGAAGGTGTCGAAGGGTTCATCGATTCCATCGACTGGGGCTGGTTCTTTTTCCTGACCAAGCCGATTTTCTGGATGCTGCACGAGTTGAACAAACTGATCGGCAACATGGGCTGGTCGATCATCGGGCTCACCCTGATCATCAAGGCGATCCTGTTGCCGCTGGCCTACAAATCCTATGTCTCCATGGCGAAGATGAAAGAGCTTCAGCCCCAGATGGAAGCCCTGAAAGAAGCGGCGGGCGACGACCGCCAGAAGATGCAACAGGGTATGATGGAGCTTTACAAGAAGGAAAAGGTGAACCCGGCCGCGGGCTGTTTGCCGATCCTGCTGCAGATCCCGATCTTCTTCTCGCTCTACAAAGTGATTTTTGTCACGATCGAATTGCGCCATGCACCGTTCTTTGGCCCCTTCCGCGACCTCAGCGCACCTGACCCAACGTCGATCCTGAACCTGTTCGGCTTGCTGCCCAATGCGTCGCCGGATCCCAATTCGATTATGGCGCTGATCTTTATCGGCATCCTGCCACTGCTGCTTGGGATTTCGATGTGGATGCAGCAAAAGCTGAACCCGGCACCCACCGATCCGACACAGCAAATGATCTTTGCGTGGATGCCGTGGGTCTTCATGTTCATGCTGGGTGGCTTTGCCAGCGGTCTGGTTGTCTACTGGATTGCCAACAACACCATCACATTCATCCAGCAGTACCTGATCATGCGCAGCCAGGGGTATAAACCCGACCTGTTGGGCAACATCAAATCCGGCTTCAAAAAGCAGGCGAAATCGGAAAACAAGTGATGAACGTTGACAGTCTCTGGCGTCACCCGATCAAGAGCCACGGGCGCGAGGCACTCACATCCGTGCGCTTGCATGCAGGGCGCGCGATGCCATGGGATCGTGTGTGGGCCGTTGCGCATGATGCCGCAAAAGCCAAACCGGGCGCGTGGGCGCCTTGCGTCAACTTCAGCCGTGTGTCGAAAGCTCCGAGCCTTATGGCCATCACAGCCGTTCTGGATGAAACAACCGGCCAGTTGACCCTCTCACACCCCGAGCGTCCGGACCTGACCTTTGATCCGGACAAGGATCCGGGCGCGCTGATCGAATGGACCGCGCCTCTGGTGCCGCAAGACCGCGCCTTGCCGGACCATATCATGCGTTTGGATGGGCGTGGATACACGGACAGCGATTTCCCTTCCGTGACGCTTTGCAATCACGCATCGCACCGGGCCGTCGAAGGACAGGTGGGCCAAGAGTTGTCGATCCACCGCTGGCGCGGCAACATCTGGTTTGACAGTGACGCGCCTTGGGTCGAGTTTGACTGGATCGGGCGAGATATTCAGATCGGCAGCGCGATAGTGCGTCCGCGCGAACGGACCGATCGCTGCCTTGCGACCACCACAAATCCGGAAACGGGCCGCCGGGATGCGGATACCCTCGCCGCTTTGGCCACTTTCGGACACAAGGACTTTTCCGTCAGATGCGAAGTTCTCAGATCAGGTGACGTGCAGATTGGCGACACGGTTCTGCCCGCATGAGCCAAATGCGCTTCCCCATTGCGGAAACTCCGGATCCCCAAACCGAAGAACGGGGACGCTTGCTGTTTGCCGGACAGACCGAGTTCGTGAAAGGTGTCGTGGCCATGTCGGGCCTGCCTGCTGCGGACCGGACAGAGGTCTGCTTTGCCGGGCGTTCGAATGTCGGGAAATCCAGCCTGATCAACGCCCTGACGGGACAAAAGGGGCTAGCGCGGGCGTCAAACACGCCGGGCCGGACGCAGGAGATCAACTTTTTTACCGCCGGAGACGATCACTATCTGGTGGACCTGCCGGGATATGGCTTTGCCAACGCCCCATTGCCCGTCGTCGAAAAGTGGCAAAAGCTGCTCAAACAGTATCTGTCAGGGCGGCAGACCCTGCGACGTGCTTTTGTGCTGATTGATGCGCGCCACGGCGCGAAAGCAGTGGATGACGAAATCATGAGCCTGCTGGACAGTGCTGCCGTGACCTTTCAGTGTGTTTTGACGAAAGCCGACAAGGTCAAAGCCAAGGACCGCGACAGCGCACTGGAACGGACCCGCGCGGCCCTGGCCAAACACCCCGCTGCCTTTCCGGAAATCCTTTTGACATCGAGTGAAAAAGGCGATGGCATCGCAACACTGCGCGCAATCATCGCCACACTGGCCTGACGCAACAAGATTTTTCGTACGAAAAATCTTGTCTTGGCGAAACAGACCGCGCAAGAGTGCGCCAGAACCTGGAAACCCACGAAACAAAGATGAAGACGCAAGATATGAACCGCGATTGGATCGCAACCGCCCGAACTCTCAGCCAGGCCCTGCCCTATATGCAGCGATATTCTGGCGCGACTGTCGTCATCAAGCTGGGCGGCCATGCGATGGGCAGCGACGAAGCCATGGAAAGCTTTGCCAACGATATCGTCCTGATGCGTCAGGTTGGCGTGAATCCGGTGATCGTCCACGGTGGCGGTCCTATGATCAACACCATGCTGAAACGCTTGAACATTCAGTCGGAATTCGTAAACGGCAAACGCGTGACCGACGCCGCCACAATGGAAGTGGTCGAGATGGTGCTGTCAGGCGTGGTCAACAAAAAGATCGTTCAGGCCATCAATGACGCCGGTGGCCGTGCCGTCGGTCTGTCTGGCAAAGACGCAAATCTGATGATATGCGACCAGGCCAACCCGGACCTGGGGCTTGTTGGAACCCCAACCCAGATGGACCCCAGCATTCTGCGCACATTGTTCGAAAAATCCGTGATTCCAGTCATTGCTCCGCTGGGTGCTGGCCGGAATGGCGAAACGTTCAACATCAACGGTGATACCGCCGCCGGGGCCATTGCAAGCGCCCTCAAGGCGGACCGGTTGCTGTTGCTCACCGATGTATCGGGGGTCAAGAACGCAGACGGCGAAGTTGTCACCGAAATCACCGCCGAACAGATCCGGACCATGACCGACGAGGGCACGATTGCCGGCGGAATGATCCCCAAGACAGAGACAGCCCTCGACGCGATAGCCAGCGGCGTCCGGGCCGTGGTGATCCTGGATGGGCGCGCGCCAAATGCCTGTTTGCTTGAGTTATTCACAAATCATGGCGCAGGTTCGATCATCCGGCCCCGCTGACGCAAACGTGTCGCTTGATCGCATTGCGCGCTTTGCCCTGTCAGCTAAATGTGCATCATGGAACATGAAACACTCATCCGCCTCGGCATATTCCTGGGGCTGTTTGGCCTTCTCGCGCTGGTCGAAACGTTAATCCCCCGCCGGGCGCGGACACAAACCCGGTCCCGGCGCTGGGTGACCAACTGGGGCTTTACCCTTGCGAATACGCTTTTGTTGCGTGGCCTTGCCTTTGTGATGCCCTTGCTGGCTGTGGGTGCCGCCATCGATGCCGCCGCGCAGGGCTGGGGCCTGTTCAACACGCTCGGCCTGCCGCTCTGGTTCGAGGTGCTCCTCGCCATCCTGATCCTCGACTTTGCCATCTGGGCCCAGCATCTGATCACCCACAAGGTGCCCGTACTATGGCGCTTGCACCGGGTGCATCATGCCGATGTTGACATGGACGTCACCACCGCGATCCGGTTTCATCCCGTCGAAATCGGGCTTTCGATGATCCTCAAGATCGGACTTGTCTATCTGCTTGGGCCAGCTGCGATTGCGGTCATCCTGTTCGAGATCATTTTGAACGGTACGGCCATGTTCAACCATGCCAATATCCGGTTGCCCCTGTGGCTGGACCGGATCGTGCGCAAGGTGCTGGTGACGCCCGACATGCACCGGGTGCACCACTCGGTCCACCGCAGCGAGCATGATAGCAACTACGGCTTTGCCCTGTCGATCTGGGACAGGATGTTCGGCACCTATATCGCCCAGCCTGCAGCCGGGCACGATGCGATGCAGGTGGGCCTTGAATGGCAGGACGATCGCCCGTCCAGGCTGGGGTGGAGCATGGCTTTGCCCTTCATGCGCAAATGAACCTGACGGATCTGGAAAGGGCGATTGGAACCCACGGTCTGTTCGTGATGGGCACGGACGGGCCGCGTGTCCTGATCGGAACGGACAACATATGGTGGGACGTCTTTGTCCAAAGCCCGGAATATGCGGACGCTGAGAAAAACCCGGTTGATCGCTGGTCGAAGCGTATTCTGAACGACCTGGCGGCCCGCGCAGGTGCCACCGCAACCTTTCCATCGGACGGCCCACCCTATGCCCCGTTCATTGCGTGGGCGCTGGCCACGGGCCGGTTCTGGCAAAGCCCGACCGGCATGATGATCCATGACCGCGCGGGGCTGATGATCTCGATCCGGGGCGCTTTGGAGTTTGCAACACCCTTTCCAAAGGCAAATCCAGCCAGCAGTCCATGTGACACCTGCACCGACAAGCCGTGCATCTCTGCCTGCCCAGTCCAGGCCCTGAGCGACACACACACATATGATGTGCCTGTCTGTAAGGCGTATCTTGATACGCCCGCCGGAGCGCATACATGCATGGCCCAAGGCTGTGACGTGCGCCGCGCCTGTCCGGTCAGCAAAACCTTTGCCCGGCCCAAAGCACAATCTGCGTTCCATATGAAAGCGTTTCTTGGATGACCCGAACTTTGATCCTGATGCGTCATGCCAAGTCCAGTTGGGATGACGTCACCCTTCCCGACCACGACCGTCCTCTCAACGACCGTGGACGGGCCTCTGCCAAGGCCATGGGGGCCTGGCTGCGCGCGCAGGGACACATGCCAGACGCGGCTGTCAGTTCAAGCAGCGCGCGGACCGTGGAAACGTTTCGCAATCTCGGCTTCGACATCCCTGTTGAATACACCCGCGCGCTTTACCATGCGGGCCCCGAGGTGATGATGGATGTGCTGCGCGATCAATCGGCGCAAACCGTGCTCATGCTGGGACACAATCCGGGCATCGCGGATTTTTCGGATCGGCTGGTGACCCATGCGCCGCGACACCCGCGCTTTGCCGATTATCCGACCTGCGCCACGTGCGTCATCGGCTTTGATGCCGACCGCTGGAACCAGATCGGCTGGCGCGCAGGCCAGCCGATTGATTTCGCAATACCCCGCGAGGTCATGGCGTAAGGCGGATGCATCATCCGCCCTGCGCGCTTCAATGTCCCAGGATCTGGCTCAGGAACAACTGCGTCCGAGGGGATTTGGGGTTGTTAAAGAACTCTTCGGGTTCGTTCTGCTCAACAATCTGACCTTCGTCCATAAAGATCACGCGGTTGGCCACCTGACGGGCAAAGCCCATTTCGTGGGTCACACACAGCATGGTCATGCCTTCTTCGGCAAGCTCGACCATGGTGTCCAGAACTTCCTTGATCATCTCCGGGTCAAGCGCCGAAGTCGGCTCGTCAAACAGCATGATACGCGGACGCATGCAGAGCGAACGGGCAATCGCCACACGCTGTTGCTGACCACCCGACAACTGGCCGGGATACTTGTCGGCCTGATCGGGGATCTTCACCTTTGTCAGGAAATGCATCGCAATCTCTTCGGCTTCTTTCTTGGGCGTCTTGCGCACCCAGATCGGGGCCAGCGTGCAGTTCTCAAGAATCGACAGATGCGGGAAAAGGTTGAAATGCTGAAAGCACATGCCGACCTCTGACCGGATCTTGTCGATATTCTTGACGTCCGACGACAGCACCGTGCCGTCCACTGTGATGGTCCCTTGCTGGTGCTCTTCCAATGCGTTGATGCAGCGGATCAGTGTGGACTTGCCCGACCCCGAAGGTCCGGCAATGACGATACGCTCCCCTTGATAGACCGTCAGATCAATGTCGCGCAGCACGTGGAACGTGCCATACCACTTGTTCATCTTGTCGATCGAGATCGCGACGTCAGACGAAATGTTCTGTGCAAGTTGTTGGTTCATGTCGGCCACTCCTTAGCGGTGATCGGTCGCAAGCTGGCGTTCCAGCCACTGCGAATATTGCGAGATGCCGTAACACACGACAAAGAAAAGAAGCGCCGCAAAGCCCAGAAGCTCCCAGTAGACGCCTTTCCATTCGGTTGACGCCAGAATGGGGCCCCGGATCATGCCGACAAGATCGAACATCGAGATCACCGAAACCAGTGTGGTGTCCTTGAACAGACCAACAGCCACGTTGACGATGCCCGGGATCGAGATCTTGAGCGCCTGCGGCAGGATGATCAGGCGCATCGCCTGCGGATAATCGAGGCCCAGGCTGTCCGCTGCCTCGTATTGGCCGCGCGGCAGGGCTGCCAGCCCCCCCCGGATCACTTCCGCGATATAGGCCGCCGAGAACATGGTGATCATGATCACAACCCGCAGGAACAGGTCGGTCGTCGTACCGGGCGGAAAGAAATAGGCCAGCATCACCGATGCCACAAACAGCAGCGTGATCAGCGGCACACCCCGGACAAACTCGATGAAGACCACGCAGATCCATTTGATCAGCGGCATGTCCGATTGCCGACCCAGCGCCAGCGCAATCCCCAGGGGCACCGAGAGGGACACACAGGTCACCCCCAGCATCATGTTGAGCATGAAGCCCCCCAGATCGCGCGATGGCACTGCCGGCAGCATGGCCGCGTCATTGGCGTTTTCGGGGATCAGGAACCCTCCGATCGTCCAGACGACAAATGCCGCGACGATGGCGCCGAAAAAGCCCGCGGCAAAGCTGCCTGACACCAGCCGCTGGTAGACAAAGTATCCTGCAACCACTCCGGCCAATGCCAGAATGGGGGTCAGGATCGTGCCGCCCCAGATCAGGTAATAGGCCAGAAACGGAAAAACCGCCGTGAACAACAGCAGTTTTCGCGGCAGCTTGAAGAACAGCACAGGCGCCGCTGCTGCAAAGAACAGCAGGAAAGCAAGTGCAGGTCGCCAATACTGGTCCGACGGATACTTGAAGCCAAACAGCAGCTGGTTCCAGCGTTCCGTCAGAACCGAAAAACAGCCCCCCGACACGCCATTCAGGACCTCGCGACACTCTGCCAGGCTCGACGTGGCCCATACACCGTTAAAGATCCATGGCAGCGTGTTGCTCAGGATCAGGTAGATGACATAGGCCGCGGCAACAGTCAGAAAGGTGTAGAAAGGCGTTGAAAACAGGTTGTCCTTGGCCCATTTCGCCGGTCCCATGGCCGACGACGGAGGCGGCGATGGCGGCACCTGTTGGGTGCGCACGAATGCAACGGATGTATCCGACATGCTTAGCGCTCCTTCAGCTTAACAGAGTTGTTGTAGACGTTCATGATGGCCGAAATCAGCAGCGAGATCGTCAGGTAGAACAGCATCAGCAGCAGAACGCATTCAATGGCCCGCCCAGTCTGGTTCAGGGTGATCCCGCCCAAGGTGGCCGTCACATCCGCATAGCCAACCGCAATCGCCAGTGACGAGTTCTTGGTGATGTTGAGGTATTGCGAAATCAGCGGTGGAATGATCACGCGCAGGGCCTGCGGCAGAACAACAAGGTTCATGATCCGACCGGGCCGCAAGCCAAGTGCACCAGCAGCCTCGGTCTGGCCTTTTGAGATCGCCTGGATCCCCGCCCGCACGTTTTCGGCGATAAAGGCCCCCGTGTAGAT
>CAYGQZ010000096.1:0-14188 GCA_964352055.1 uncultured Rhodobacterales bacterium | reverse complement strand
AGCAGGTTCAAAACAACCGCCTGAATGCACACATCAAGCGCTGCCGTGGGCTCAGCAAGGATGAGGTATCTTGGCTCAAGCGCGACTGCCCGCGCAATGCCAACCCGTGCCTTCTGGCCGCCTGACAGCTGATGTGGAAATCGGTCCAGCAAGGACAGCGGCAAACCGACCAACGTCGCCAGTTCTTCGATCCGCGTGGCCAGTTCGGCACCGCGCATACGGCCCAATCGGCGCAATGGTTCCGCAATGGTCTGGCGCGCGGAGTGGCGGGGGTTCAGGCTGTCGGTGGCGTCCTGAAACACCATTTGAATGTCTGCGCGCCTCGCATCTCCGGCAAAGCCACGGGCCGGCGCGGTCGCGATGTCTTCGCCATCAAAGATGATCTCGCCGCTGGTGGCATCCATGAGCCGCACCAGAATTTCCGAGGTCGTGGACTTGCCACACCCGCTTTCGCCCACAAGTCCCACGCACTGGCCCTCGTTGATCTTGAAAGATATGCCTTTGACCGCATGGACCGGACCGGATTTGCCCATATAGGTCTTGGTCAGGTTGCGAACCTCCAGCAACGGCTGATCGCTGATTTTTGGGGTCACCATTGTACCCCGCTCTTGCGGCGGCAACAGGCTGCGCACGTCGGTGCCAGCACGCGGCGTCGCATCCACAAGCTTGCGGCTATAGGGGTGCTGCGGGTCACTGAAAATCTGCGCCGGGTCTCCTTGTTCGACGATCACGCCGTCCTTCATCACCAGGATCCGATCGCAGTATTGCGCGGCGAGGCCAAGGTCATGCGTGATCAGGATGCTGCTCATGTCACGCTCGCGGATCAGGTCGCGCACAAGGTCCATGACTGCCTTTTGGGTTGTGATATCCAAACCAGTGGTGGGCTCGTCGGCAATCAGAAGGCGCGGATCACAGGCCAACGCAATCGCACAAACAATGCGTTGACACATGCCACCTGACAATTCGAACGGATAGGCGTTATAGCGGGCCGAGGCATCGTTGATCTTGACCGCCTCGAGCGCAGTAATCGCCTTTTCGCGCGCGTCAAACCGGGTGGCGCGCGCATGATGGCGCAGCACGTCTTCAATCTGGTGACCGACTTTGCGGATCGGATTCAAGGCGGCACGCGGGTTCTGGAAGATCATGGAAATCTCGCGCCCACGGATGTCGCGCATGTCACGTTCAGCCGCACGGCGTAAATCGACGCCGGAATACGTCGCCTCACCTGCCTTGATCACTCCCCCGGCGTCGAGGATGCGCATCAAAGCATAGGAGGTGACCGATTTGCCGGATCCGCTTTCACCAACAACGCCCAGGATCTCCCCCTTGGACACGTCAAAACTGATCCCGCGTACTGCATCCACGACGCCGCGCCGGGTGTTAAACGAGACGGCAAGGTCCCTGACAGACAACATAGCGCTCATGTCCGTTTACGCGGATCGACGATATCGCGCAGGCCGTCCCCCAGAAGGTTGAAGGTAAAGACCGCAATCATCAGCCACAGGCCGGGAAAGACGGCGAGCCACCATTCGCCCGAGACGATGAAATTCGCTCCCTCCGCAACCATGATGCCCCATTCCGCTGTTGGCGGGCTTACCCCCAGACCGATAAACGACAAGCCAGCAGCATTCAGGATTGCCCATCCGAGGTTCAAGGACACTTGCACCATCATTGGCGGCAGGGCGTTGGGAAAGATATGGAGCGCCAGTACACGAACATCCGAGTTGCCCGCCAGCTTGGCGGCACGCGCAAAGCCTGCATCGCGGCGGATATTGACCTCGGCGCGCACCAGTCGAGCGTAAAACGGCATGTTGATGATCGCAGTCGCGTAGATGATGTTTTCGATTGTATTGCCCAGCGCCGCGACAATGCCCATTGCCAGGACAAACAACGGAAACGCCATGATCGTATCGAGAAAACGATTCAGGATGATATCGAGCCAGCCACCCCAATAGCCCGCGACGCAGCCCAGAATTGATCCGACGACAAAGGACAAGCCAACCGCCGCAACCGAGATCGACAGATCGAGCCGCGTGGCCACGATTACCCGACTGAACACATCGCGGCCCACATTGTCGGTGCCAAACCAATGAGCTGCCGACGGCGGCTGCAGGGCGTTGGATGCATTGGTCGCCAGCGGATCGTAAGGCACCAGCATAGGCCCAAACACTGCCGAAAAGATCAACAAGGCAAACATGCCAAAGGCAATCAACGTCACCGGGTTTGCCCGCAGCACATATAGAATGTGATCGTAATTCCCGCGCGTCTTGCTGGCCTGTTGTTGCGATACTTCTGTCATTTGGATGAAAACCCGATGCGGGGGTCAATCGCCGTATAGAGCAGGTCAATCACCAGATTAAGCGCCACGAACAAGAGCGCCATGGCCAACACAAAACCTTGCACCGCTGCGTAATCCGACACGACAAGGGCCTCGACCGCATAGGATCCGATCCCGGGCCAGGCAAAGACCTTTTCCACCAGCACATTGGCCCCGAGGGCAAAGGAAAACACCATCCCCAGCGTGGTCACCACCGGCAGCAAGGCGTTGCGAAATGCATAGCGGAACAGGACTGTGCTGTTGGACAGTCCAGCGGCACGTGCGGTGCGGATGAAATCCGATGACAGGGCGCTCAGCATCGCAGCCCGCGTCATCCGCGCGATAGGGGCCAGGGTGAACAGGGCCAAAGTACCGGCGGGCAAAATCAGTTGTATGGCCGCCCCGCGCCACGTTTCCCAATCTCCCATCAAAGCCGCGTCAATCAGGTAAAAGCCCGTCACATGATCCGGGTCCAGATAGATGAAATCCAGACGTCCCAATGGTGAAGGCGCGATGCCCAACAGGTAATAGAAAACGTAGATCAGCAGGATTCCAGTGAAAAACGTGGGCAAAGAAACACCCGCTGTCACCACGACACGACATAGATGGTCTACCCAGGTCCCCGGTCGGGTCGCAGCCAGAACACCAAGCGGGACGGCAATTGCTATGGCAAGCAACAACGCCGTCAGTGTCAATTCAAGAGAAGCAGGCAGCCGTTTGGCCAAATCCTCAGCAACGGATCGACCGCTTGAAAGCGATTGCCCGAGATCTCCTTGCAACAAGTCACCCACGTAGATGAGAAATTGCTGTGCCATTGGTTTGTCCAAACCCATGGCAACACGGGTTTGTTCAATGGAGTCAGCATCCGCAGCCACCCCTGCAAAGTAGACCGCCGGGTCTCCGGGCAGCGCGCGTGTCAGCAAAAAGCTGATCACCACGACGCCGATGACAACCGGGATGGCCTGCACTATGCGCAACCCGGTCGCACGGAGCCGCGGAGAGGTGGCAAGCATAGGTCAGACAGTCTTCAAAGGACGGATGTCCAACTGACGATGGAACCAGAACTCATACCCGTCGACACCATTGGCCGCGACATTCAGGGCGGGCTGGTAGAGCGGGATGCGTGGCAATTCATCCAGCACGATCTCGAACATGCGTTTGATCTTGGGCGCATATTCAGGATCATCCATCGGCATGTGCAATGTCGCATTCGTCAGTTCTTCGATCTCTTCGTTCCGGTAGTTCGAAGAGTTGAACAGGTGGCCATCCTGATATGCCCAGAAGAAATAATAGTCCGGCGTGTCGAGCCAGCCCCCGAAGGTTTCCAGGTGCAGCGGCAAACGCTTTTCAACCAAAGATGCCGTGCGCCAATTCGCACCCGGGATTTTTTCAATCTCGACCGTGATCCCGATCTGGCCAAGCGCTTCCTGTATCAGGATCGCTGTTGGCTCCATCCAGGACACAAGATCGAGGCTGATTGAAAGCGGCACATCGAAGCCTTCCGCAAAGCCTGACTTGGCCATGTGTTCCTTGGCCTTTTCCAGGTCGGTATAGTATTGTGACTTGCGCGGCCACGCGATGTCGTTGATCTCTTCCTCACCGCCCCAAAGTGGCACGCCGCGCCCGTAGGCTGCGGCCTGAAAGATGTCCTCATAGGGGATCGCGTAGGCAAGCGCCTTGCGCACGTCGGGGTCTTGGAATGGCTCGAAGGCAAAGTTTGGGCACAGGCAGAACATGCAGTTCACGACCGGGGTCGAAAACACGTCCAGCGTCTCTGCAAGCTCGGCGGCATCCTTGTCTGGGATGTCAAAAGCAACCTGTACGTCTCCACGTTCAACCAGCGCGCGCCGCGTGGCCGGGCTGGGCACTTCGCGCACGACCACACGCTTGAGCGCGGGCAACGGGCCACCGACCCAGTCATCATTGCGCTCGTAAACCATCTGTTCGCCGGGGGTCCAACGAGCGATCTTGAATGCGCCCGACCCGGCGGGAGTCATGTGCAAGTACTCCAGCGCCCATGGATCTTCTTCTGTGGCATTGGCAAGCGCCTCGACCGAGTTGATGATATAGGGAACAGGCACTGCCAGATCCGGAATCGAGAGCTTTGAGGGGAAATCCAGCTTGATCACGAATGTCTCGTCATCGACGGCTTCAAACTGATCGGGGCGGACAAACCCACCGGCCTTCATCTGTACACTTGGGAAACCACCAACAGAAACGGCGCGATCAAACGACCATTTCACATCAGCAGCCGTGACCTTGCGCCCGTCCCAGAATTTCGCGTCAGGCTTCAGCTTGAAAGTCAGCGTCAGACCGTCGTCAGATTCTGTCCAGCTTTCGGCAAGCTCCGGCTCGACGACGCCGTAATCAAATGAATACCCGCCACCTGGGGCTTCCTTGGTGCCAAAGGATACCAGCCGGTCATAGCAATTGACCCCGACCTGATAGGATGCGCGGCTGGTGCCGGACCGGTGCAGATCGAGCGAATTGATTGTCTGTCCCGACACCACGACCAACGTGTCCGACCCTTGGGCGGCAGCGGGCATCGCGCGCAGGAACGGCAAGACAGAGGCGCTGGCAGCCCCCATTTTCAAGAAATTACGACGGGTGGTCTGATCGGTCATGAATTCTGCCTTCTCGATGTTGGCTACAATGTTTCGGGATTCGATGGTTGCGACAACGGTGCGCTGGAAAAGCGTCAAATTCTAATGCTATAAAATCACATACGCGGTGCATTTTTTGCAGCGCTTGCAGGGAGGATTGCCTCATGAAGTATCTCAGGACGTTCGAATTGATCGAAGCCGTCGTCCGCGCGGGATCAATTCGCAAAGCCGCGGAAGATACGCACCTCACTGCGTCCGCCCTGAACCGGCGCATCCAGAACTTCGAGCGGGAGTTTGGCTGGCCGATCTTTGAACGGTTGCCGCGCGGCATGCGCCTGAACCCGGCAGGCGAGCTTTTGATGCAGCACATTGGCCTGCAACGGACCGATCTGGCACGCGTTCAATCCCAGGTTGCCGATCTGTCGGGGGAACGGCGGGGCCATATCTCTATCGCCTGCTCCCAAGCCCTGCTGCCCTATTTCATGCCTGACCAGATCGCGATCTATCGGGCCGCGCATCCCGGCGTCAGCTTTACGGTCAACGTACGCGACCGCACCCAGGCAGAGCAGGATCTGGCGTCGTTCAGCAGTGATCTCGCCCTTGTTTTCGAACCCGTTCATCTGGTTGATTTCGAGGTTCTGTATGCTCTGCCACAGCCGGTTCACGCCGTTTTCCAGCGTGAAAACGCCATGGCGCGCAAAGCCGAATTGCGTCTGCACGATTGTTTGGCGCATAAACTGGTTTTGCCTTCCGCCGCATACGGCGTGCGCCACTTGCTGGAACTGGCCGCGGCGCGCAAAGGTCGCAGCCTTACGCCGATTGTGGAAACCGAGTCCTTCGACCTGATCCGTCACTATGTCACCTGCGAAGATGCGGTCGGATTTCAAATCCCCATTGGCCTGAGCGCTGAAAAACAGGACACGATCGCTCATCGGCCCCTTGCGGAACGGGACGTTCCGGTGGGGCGTCTTCTGTTGGGTCAAAAGAAGGGCCGCACCTTGCCCGTAGCATCCTCCAAGTTTGGCCAGCAGCTTGTTGCCGCGTTAGAACAGCGGGCGGCGCACTGATCTAAATCGCGAGACGGCCCACGCAGTAATCCATCATTAGGTCCTGTCGGCAGAACGGCGAAACGCGGACTGCATCACCAGCTTGCACCACGCACATCCTTGGCTTCATCGCCCTGCGTTTGCACCTGCGCAGCGCCAAACGGCGAACGATGCATTTTTTGCACCATTCCGGTGAAATCTTAGCAGACGACAACAACGCTTGGATGGGGTCATGCTCAGCCTTAAGAGATGCAGTTGGGCAATATGCCCTAAACAGCGCTGCCCCGTATAGCCAATGCCAAAGGAGCACTTCATGCCGATTACACCATTTTCTCGCCGGGGATTTCTGAAAGGGACGGCAGCACTCGCCAGCGCGACGGCGCTCCCTCAAATCGCGACCGCAGCCGCGCATTCCCCAATGACCGTCGGTTTCATATATGTCGGACCAAAGGATGACTTCGGCTACAATCAGGCACATGCCGAAGGGGCAGCCGCAGTAAAGGCCATGGATGGCGTCGTTGTTGTAGAAGAAGAAAACGTCGCTGAAACCACCGATGTCCAGAACTCGATGGAATCCATGATCAATTTCGACAGCGCCAAGCTGCTCTTCCCCACGTCTTTTGGCTACTTCAACCCGCATGTTCTCGAGGTCGCTCCAAAGCACCCCGACGTGCGGTTCCAACACGCCGCCGGTCTGTGGACGGACGGGATGCCAACCAATGTCGGGTCATACTTCGGCTATATCGGGATGGGGCAATACCTGAACGGGATCACCGCAGGGCACGCCACAACGACAAAAAAGATCGGCTTTGTCGCAGCCAAGCCGATCCCGCAGGTTTTGCTCAACATCAATTCCTTCCTGTTGGGCGCGCGGCAGGTTGATCCGGAGATTACCTGCCAGGTCATCTTTACCGGCGAATGGTCGCTTGCTGTCAAAGAGGCCGAGGCCACAAATGCACTGGCGGATGCGGGCTGTGACGTCATCACTTGCCACGTGGATGGGCCCAAGGTCGTCATGGAAACCGCCGCGGGACGTGATTGTTTTGTCTGTGGCTACCACGCCGATCAGTCACCGCTCGCGCCGGAGAAATACCTGACAGGTGCAGAATGGAACTGGGCGGGCGTCTACACCGGCATGGTTCAGACTATGCTGGATGGCGGCACAATCGGGAATTTTGTGCGCGGCGGGCTGGCCGATGGATTCATCAAGATGTCGCCATTGGGTCCCGCCGTATCCGACGCATCACGCGCACAGTTCGAATCCGTGAAGGCCGAGATCATGGCAGGTGGCTTTGCAGCCATCAAAGGACCGCTGAACGACAACTCAGGGGCGGCACTTCTGAGCGCGGGCGAGGCTTTGGTCGAAAACGATATTGCGCTCGAAAGCATGGACTATCTGGTCGAGGGCGTGATCGGCTCAACCTCCTGATCGCAGGCGCCGGGGGCACTCATGACAGATCATGCAGCACAGGCACCTCTGGCCCTGCCCGCGTCAAGCCGCGTGTTGGGCCAGGTTGCGCGACGCGCCGAAGCCGTTGTACTTCCCGTCGCCGCATTGCTGGTCGGCTTTGCTGTGTTCAGCATCTTTCTGCTGGTACAGGGCAAATCCCCGGCCGACTTTTTTGCGCTGACCTATCGCGCTGGGTTTGGCACCGCGTTTTCATGGCAAAACACACTATCGCGCACCGCGCCTTTGCTCTTTGCAGCGCTCTGTGTAGCCCTGCCCGCGCGCCTTGGCCTTGTGATCATCGGTGGCGAGGGCGCCATCGTGCTGGGGGGCGTGGCTGCCGGGGCCGCAGGTGTGGCACTCAGCGGTGCAATAGGTCTGATTGCCTTGCCGCTGATGGCGGCTTTTGCCATGATCATCGGCGGTCTGTGGATCGGCGCTGTGGGGGCCTTACGGTACTACCGCGGTGTCAATGAGACCATTGCCAGCCTGTTGATGGCGTATATCGCCATCGCGCTGATGAACCACCTTGTTGAGGGGCCGTTGCGCGACCCTGAAAGCCTGAACAAACCCTCCACCGGCCCCTTGCCAACGCCATTGCGTGTCGGCGACATCCCAGGGTGGGAGGTGCATTGGGGCCTTGCATTTGGCGTGCTCTGCTGCGTCCTCGCATGGGTCTTGATCGACAAGACGACATGGGGCTTTGCCGCCCGGATAGCAGGCGGAAACATGCGCGCCGCACAGGTGCAGGGTCTGGCTGTCGGCCCTCTGATCATCGGCTTCACCGCCCTCGGCGGCGCGCTTGCCGGGCTTGCAGGTTTTTTCGAAGTCGCCGCTGTCCACGGATCCGCCAACGCCAGTCTGGCGTCGGGCTATGGCTACACAGGTATCCTGATCGCCTTTCTTGCCCGCCACAATCCGCTTGCGATCATCCCCGTGGCCATCCTGCTTGCCGGGTTCGAGGCAGCCTCAGGGTTGACCCAACGGCGGATGGATTTGCCCGACGCCACGACCCTTGTCCTGCAAGGTTTTGTCTTTGTGTCGATTCTGATGAGTGATACGCTTTACGGCCGGTTCAAGATTTTTACCCCCGAACGCTGGAGGACCGGCGATGGAAAATGATCTGGGACTTTGGGTGATCCCGCTTGCCATTCTTGGGGGCGCGATCCGGGTATCAACACCGTTTCTGTTCGTGAGCCTCGGCGAAGTGCTGACCGAACGGTCCGGTCGCATCAACCTTGGACTGGAAGGCACGTTAGTCTTTGGCGCGATGTCCGGCTACGCCATTGCCTACCTGACAGGATCCCCTTGGCTTGGCGTCTTGGCCGCAGCCCTCGGCGGCGCGTTTTTCGGTTTGATCCACGGGCTGATCTGTTCCTTGCCAAGGGTGAATGACATCGCGGTGGGCATCGCCATGATGATCCTCGGTATGGGTCTCGCGTTCTATTTCGGCAAACCCTATGTCCAGCCTGTGGCCCCGGACCTGCCATCGATCAACTTTGGCTGGTGGTCCGATGTGCCGCAGGTCAAAGCCGCCTTGCGGGTCAACGTGCTGTTCCTGATAGGGGCAGCTCTGGCCTTTGGCATGTGGTGGATGTTCCGCGCGACCAAGGTCGGACTGATTGTACGTGTCGTAGGTGACAGCACCGACGCGGCGCGCGCCATGGGCCTACGCCCTGCCCTGATCCGCACGCTGGCCACGGCCGCAGGCGGCGCCTTTGCCGGTGTGGGTGGCGCATATCTGTCTCTGTTCTATCCCGGCAGCTGGAACGAAGGGATCTCTTCGGGTCAGGGCCTGATGGCTGTGGCCCTTGTGATTTTCGCGCGCTGGAATCCCATAGCCTGTTTTGGCGCGGCGTTGCTCTTTGGCGGCGCAGGTGCGCTTGGCCCGACCCTGCAATCCGTCGGGATTTCGGAAGGATACTATCTGTTTTTCGCCGCCCCCTACGTGCTGACACTGGGCGTCCTGATCGCAACCTCCTCCCCCTCGCGCGCCATGACCGGCGCACCGGGCGAGTTGAGCATAACCAAATAGGAGAACAAAATGAACGGTCTTGGAGGTCTGAACAAATCACTCAACGGTGTGGTCATCGGCTTGGTGCAGTTGAAACTGCCGCTGGTCGTCACCCCGGCTGACCTTGCCGCGCAAACCGCGCGCATCGTTCAGATGACGGCCAAAGCGCGGCGCAATATGGGCACGATGGATCTCGTCGTCTTTCCCGAATATGCGCTGCATGGCCTGTCGATGGACATCAACCCCGACATCATGTGCAGCATCGACGGCCCCGAGGTCGCAGCCTTCAAGCAGGCCTGCATCGACAACGACATCTGGGGCTGCTTTTCGATCATGGAAAAGAACCCAGACGGCATGCCCTGGAACACGGGGCTGATCATCGACAATGCGGGCGACGTGAAACTTTATTATCGCAAAATGCACCCATGGGTTCCGGTAGAGCCTTGGGCGCCGGGCGATGGCGGCATTCCGGTGATCGACGGGCCCAAGGGCTGCAAACTGTCGCTGATCATCTGCCACGACGGCATGTTCCCGGAAATGGCGCGTGAGGCGGCCTATAAAGGGGCCGAGATCATGCTGCGCACGGCAGGCTACACCGCACCCATCCGTGACAGTTGGAAGTTCACCAATCAATCCAATGCATTCTGCAACCTCATGGTCACGGCCAATGTCTGCATGTGCGGCTCTGACGGGACTTTTGACTCCATGGGCGAAGGGATGATCTGCAACTTTGACGGCAGCATCATCGCGCACGGCACCTCCGGCCGGGTGGATGAAATCATAACTGCCGAAGTACGCCCCGATCTGGTGCGCGAGGCGCGGATCAACTGGGGGGTGGAGAATAATATCTACCAATTCGGCCATCGCGGCTATGTGGCAGTTCAGGGCGGGGCGCAGGATTGCCCCTATACCTACATGACCGATCTGGCCGCCGGGCAGTACCGTTTGCCATGGGAAGACGAGGTGAAAGTCACCGATGGCACGGACTTTGGCTTTCCCGCGCCCACTCTGAGCTACACCATGACAAAACAAGAGGCCGCAGAATGAAGGATGCGAGCCTCCACACCATCACGGCAGACCCATATGCTTGGCCATACAACGGGGATCTGCGCCCTGAAAACACCACGCTGATCATCATCGACATGCAGACCGACTTTTGCGGTGAAGGCGGCTATGTCGACAAGATGGGCTATGATCTGTCAATGACGCAGGCCCCGATTGAACCAATCAAACGCGTTCTGTCCGCCATGCGCGCGAAGGGCTATCACATCATCCACACCCGCGAAGGCCACCGTCCCGACCTTGCCGACCTGCCCGCAAACAAACGTTGGCGCAGTCGGCAAATCGGCGCAGGTATCGGCGATCCCGGCCCTTGCGGCAAAATCCTTGTGCGGGGCGAACCCGGCTGGGACATCATCCCCGAGCTTTACCCGATTGCAGGCGAGCCGATCATCGACAAGCCTGGCAAGGGCAGCTTTTGCGCGACCGATCTGGAAATGATCCTGCACACGCGTGGCATTGAAAATATCATTCTGACCGGCATCACCACAGACGTCTGTGTCTCGACCACCATGCGCGAAGGCAATGACCGGGGTTTTGAATGCCTTGTGCTGTCTGATTGCTGCGGGGCGACCGACAAGGGCAACCACGAGGCCGCCCTGAAGATGGTAACGATGCAGGGCGGCGTGTTCGGTGCGGTCAGCGAAAGCGAAACACTGTTGAACCAATTGCCATGACAGACATCGACGGCGCCATCGAGGTCGAAACCCTACATATGACGATGAGGTTCGGTGCGTTTACCGCGCTGGACGACTGCTCCATCCATATCAAACCGGGCACTTTTCATGCCCTGCTGGGCGAAAACGGCGCAGGCAAGTCAACGCTCGTCAAATGCATGATGGGCTTTTATCACGCCACGTCCGGCGAAATGCTGGTGGACAAGAAAGAAGCCCGCATTGCCGACCCAAAGGCGGCCCATACCCTCGGCCTTGGCATGGTCTACCAGCATTTTACGCTGGTGCCATCACTGACTGCGGCGGAAAATCTGGTGATCAGTCGCGAAGACGCACCAAAAGTGATCGACTGGCGCGCCGAACGCGCGGCGTTGCAGGCGTTCATGGCAAAAATGCCGTTTCAATTGCCACTGGATCAGCCGGTCCGCGCCCTTGCCGCTGGTGAGAAGCAAAAGCTGGAAATCCTCAAGCAACTCTATCTTGGCCGCCGCTTTCTGATCCTTGATGAACCGACCTCGGTGCTGACCCCGGACGAAGCAGACGAGGTGCTGGGCCATGTGCGCAAGCTGTGCGAGGACGGCATCATCTCGGTGTTGATGATCACGCACAAGTTTCGCGAAGTCACCGCCTATGCCGATGAGGTCTCGGTCCTGAGGCGAGGCAAGTTGGTGGGCAGCGGCAAGGTGAGCGATCTGACCCACGCGGATATGGCGGCGATGATGATGGGGGACGCGACACTGGCCGAACCTAGCGAACGCACGGGGGGCGCTGGCGCACCGGTTTTGCAAGTCCAGGGCGTCCGCGCGCAAGACAGATCGGGACACAAGGACATCGATATTGCCAACCTGACCGTGCACGCAGGTGAAATCGTCGGGATCGCGGGGATATCCGGCAACGGCCAGATGGAATTGATGGAAATCCTGACCGGCCAACGTGCGCTCCTAAGCGGCCAGGTCCTCGTTCAGGGCGCGCCCTATGGCGCCTCGCGCAAAGAAGCCTTCAGTAACCGCGTCAGGTACCTGCCAGAAGAACCTCTGCAAAATGCCTGTGCCCCACGGATGTCGGTTACGGAAAACATTGGCTTTCGCAGTTTTGACATCCACGACGGATCGAAACGGTTCTGGCTTTCACCGCGTGACATGCGCGACCGTGCCGCCAACCTGGTCTCAGCCTTCAAGGTCAAGACCGCCTCGCTGGACAGCCCGGTGCAATCGCTTTCGGGGGGCAACGTCCAACGCGCGGTGCTGGCGCGCGAATTGTCGGGCGAGGTTGATCTTCTGGTGATCTCGAACCCTTGTTTTGGCCTTGATTTTTCCGCCGTTAGCGAGATTCGCGCCCGCATCATGAGCGCACGCAACAAAAACGCAGCGGTACTACTTATGTCAGAGGACCTGGATGAAATCATGGAACTGTCCGACCGTGTTCTTGTGATGTCTGAGGGGCGCATCGCCCATGACACACCGATCGCGGAGGCCGATATAGCCACAATCGGGCACTACATGGGCGGACACGCCTGATGGCTCGGATCGCAACCGCCCTGCCCTTTGCCTTTGACTTTGAACCCGTCACCACCGCGCTCATCGTCATCGACATGCAGCGCGACTTTATCGAACCGGGCGGTTTCGGCGAAACGCTGGGCAATGATGTCAGCCTGTTGCAATCCATTGTGCCGACCACGGCCGCCCTGATCGCACTTTGTCGCGCCCATGGGGTACCCGTCATCCACACCCGCGAATGTCACAAAATCGACTTGTCTGATCTGCCCGCAGCCAAACGCGACCGCGGCAACCCAGACTTGCGCATCGGAGATCCCGGACCGATGGGCCGCATTCTGATCGCCGGAGAGCGTGGCGCCGACATCATCCCCGATGCCTATCCCATCGTGGGCGAATTGGTCATCGACAAGCCGGGAAAGGGCGCGTTTTACGCGACTGGCCTTTCAGATCACCTGGCCAAGCTCGGAACCAAAACGCTGATCTTTGCAGGTGTTACAACAGAAGTTTGCGTGCAAACGACGATGCGCGAGGCGAACGACCGCGGCTTTGACAGCCTTCTGATCGAGGACGCAACCGAAAGCTATTTTCCCGCCTTCAAAGCCGCGACACTGGACATGATCCGGGCGCAAGGCGCCATAGTCGGCTGGACTGCAACTTGTGCTGAACTGGAGGTTGCCCTGAGTGAATAATCCAATCGTACTCTCCGAATTAATCGAAACGTGGACGGACTTGCCCTTTTTCTACTTTCGCGAAGGGGTTGAGATTCATCACATTCAGCAAGGCTCACCCGCAGTCGCGATCTTGCGCTATGCACCCGGCGCAAAAGTGCCTCTGCATTTGCACACTGGGCAGGAAACGATCCTTGTTCTTGAAGGTGTCCAATCAGATGAACGCGGGGACTACGGAAAGGGAACGGTTATATTGAATCCGCAGGGGACGTCTCATTCCGTTTGGTCCAAGTCCGGTTGCGCCGTCTTTATCCAATGGGAGCGCCCTGTCGAGTTTCTTGAATGAGAGCATACTGAAGCGGTCCAGCTGTTCGTTCAGTCTTTGATCGGCTTACGCGGTTCCGATGAGCAGGCTGTGCGTTAAACGCCTTCTTTCGAGCGACACAAGAAGCCAGATATCCATGCAAAAAAGAAACGTTCAATTGTCTGTGGAGATTATATGCATACCACCGGCATTGCCAAGTTGTTTCGGATTTATTTTAGAAAGCCACTTAAGTTGATTTCAAGCCACCATCTCGGCAGCATAGTCTGTCCAGAGGCAAAAAGCATCTGCCCGGGCATGGCGATAGGATATGGCAGTGAGGCTGTAGCGACGCGGTCGGAAGATGTTGTTAATCTGGTCGTGTGCGGTAAGGAAACGTTGTGCTTGTCTGGGCGACTTGAATCGGCCCATGATTTTCTCCCGTCGTCGCGTCGGCCTGTGACTGCCTTCAATCTTGTTGTTGAGGCCTTTGTGGGCGCGATGATCGACGCCCGGTGCTTGATGGGCAATCGGCTTGATGTAGCTACGCAGCTTGTCTGTGA
>CAYGQZ010000095.1:9175-14201 GCA_964352055.1 uncultured Rhodobacterales bacterium | reverse complement strand
CCCCGCTCCGCGCGACGGACTGGGCCAGCCAGCCCAGCTTTTGCGTCTTCGAGGTTCGCGCCCGCGCCGACACGCTGTCATAATCCATTGCTGTCAAACGGCCCGCGATCCCAGCATAGATAAACCGGGCCCCATAGATGCCGGGCCGGCAGGATCTGGGCAGGGCCGCAATTCCGGCCTCGGAGCGGTAATAAAGCCGGTTCGCCTCCATCACCAGACTCTTGACCATCCCCCGCACAGCCGCGTCCGCGCAAGGTTCCGCAAAGAAGGCATCCCGGTCGATACCCGCCGCATCGAGCCAGTCCGTCGGCAGGTACAGCCGCCCTTCCAGTGCATCCTCGCCCACGTCGCGGGCGATATTCGTCAACTGCATCGCCACGCCCAGATCACAGGCCCGCGCCAGCGCATCCGCATCCCGCACGCCCATCAGCACGCACATCATCGCCCCCACAGCCGAGGCCACCCGCGCCGAGTAATCGCGCACCCCGCTCAAGGTCTTGTAGGTCCGTCCCTCCGCATCCCAGGCCAACCCCTCGAGCAACGCATCGGGCAAGGTGCGCGGCATCTCGAACTGCTCGACCACCGCTGCGAAGGCCCGGTCCGGCGCCGCGTTTTCCGGCCGCCCGGCATAGACCCGATCCAACCGGTCACGCAGCCGCAGGACCGCATCGACCTTTTCGGCCTTCAGATCGACCTCATCATCGGCCAACCGGCAAAACGCATAAAGCGCCAGCGCCGGATCGCGCACATGCTTGGGCAAAAGCCTGGAGGCCGCATGAAAGGACAGCGAGCCATGGCGGATGGCTTCGGTGCAGGCTTCGAGGTCGCGGGGGTTCATCATTTGACGGCATCCGGTACAAGCTGGCTCAACACTTCCGCGGTCGAGATCACGCCCGGCACGCCCGCCCCGGGATGGGTGCCGGCACCGGCCAGAAACAGCCCCTCGGCTTCCTCAGACACATTGTGCGGACGAAACCACGCGCTTTGGAAAATGCGCGGTTCGATCGAGAACCCGGACCCATGGGTCGATGCATAGCGATCGCGGAAGGTTTCCGGCGTGAACACCTTTTCGCTGACGATCTTGGCACCGACGCCGGGCAAAAGCTGGTCTTCCAGCACCTTGAGCATCTTGGCCTTGTAGGCGGCTTCTTCGGTCTTCCAGTCCACGCCGCCATGGCCCAGATGGGGCACCGGGCTGAGGACATAAAACGTGTCGTCGCCTTCGGGGGCCACGGTCGGGTCGGTCACGGACGGGCGGTGGACATAAAGGCTCATGTCGTCCGCCAGCATGCCCTTCATGAAGATATCGTTCAGCAGGCCAGTATAGCGGGGCGCATTCAGGATGGTATGGTGGCCCACATCTGCCCAGTCACCCCGGGTGCCCTTGGTCCCGAAATACCAGACAAACAAGCTCATCGAGAACCGGGTGCGTTTGAGGCGCTTGGGCGTCCAGCGTTTTATGGGCGCATTGCGCATCAGGCCGGTATAGGTCTGCGCCACATCGGCATTGCTCACCACGACGTCGGCGCCCAGCTCAAGGCCCGACCCAAGGCGCACACCGCGCACCTTGCCGTCGCGGACGACAATCTCGTCCACATCGGTCTGCATCAGCAACGTGCCGCCCTGATCCTCGATCACCTCGGCCATCCGCTGCGCCATGCCCGCAACACCGCCCATGGCATAATGCACGCCAAATTCCTTTTCGAGGTAGCTCACAAGGATATACATCGACGTGACATGGCAGGGGTCGCCGCCGATAAAGAGCGGGTGAAAGGAAAACGCCATGCGCAGCTTTTCATTGCGAAACCGCTTGGCCGCATGGGCATAAACGGACCGATCCGCGCGCAGACGGACAAAAGTGGGCAGGACCTCGATCAGGTCCCACAGCTTGTGCATGGACCGTCGGCCGAGGTCCTCAAAGCCAAACCAGTAGCGCCGCTCGCTGTCCTTGAGAAACTTGTCAAACCCCGCCACATCGCGCGGCTCGATCTTGGCCACTTCGGCGCGCATCTTGTCGGTGTCCTGCTGGGCCACAAATTTGGTCCCGTCCGGCCAGCGAATCTCGTAGAACGGATCAAGCGGCTTGAGTTCCACTTCGCTGGCAAAATCACGCCCGCAGGCCGCCCAGAGTTCCTTGTAAAGCTGCGGCACAGTGACAATGGTCGGGCCCAGATCAAAGCGGTATCCATCCTGCCAGATGGCCGATCCACGGCCCCCCGGCACATCAAGTTTGTCAATGACGGTGACTTTGTAGCCTTTGGCCCCAAGGCGCATGGCCGCCGCCAGCCCCCCAAGACCCGCGCCAATCACGATGGCACGGTTCGCTGTGCCGCTTTCGGTCGATTCGATGTGTTCAAGACGTGTCATGTTGTCACCACACTAGATGTGTCTAGTTTAGTTGACAATTTATTTTCGACCGATAGGCTGAACATCAGTGCCAATGGCACGCAGACAGTGCAAAGACATGACACAAACGACAACACTCTCATTCTTCCGCTTTGATCGGTGGCAGGACCGCATTTGGGCTTTTGCCATGATGGGGGCTGCACGGATTGCCATGGCGCGGGTGCCCGACATCGGCTTCTGGAAGCTGTGCGGATCAGGCGTTGGCGAAGGGTTCACGCCCCTGCCCAACACGGCCGTCTATGCGATATTATGCACGTGGCCCGATGCGGACACCGCCCGTGACCGTTTGGAAAACACGGCGGTTTTCCGGAAATACCGGAAACGTGCGGCCGAAACCTGGACAGTCTATTTGACCCCCACCGCCGTCCGCGGCAATTGGAGCGGGAAAGAACCTTTCCTGCCCGTGTCCGAACCTGCAAGGGGCCCCTTGGCGGCCCTGACCCGCGCCACGATCAAACCCGGCATCCTGCCCAAGTTCTGGGGCCGCGTGCCCGATATTTCCGCAGTGATTGGCCAAGACCCCAACGTGGTGTTCAAGATCGGCATCGGTGAGGTGCCGATGCTGCATCAGATCACCTTCTCGATCTGGCCGGGCGCCAGCGAAATGGCCGCCTTTGCGCGGCTTGAAGGTGGTCCGCATGCCGAAGCCATCAAGGCCGTGCGCGAAGGCGCGTGGTTCAAGGAAGAACTGTATGCCCGCTTTTCAATCCTTGGCGATACGGGCACATGGGGCGGGAAAAGCCCCTTGCAAGGACTGGACCTTTCATGAGCAAGACCCCCTTCCCGTTTTCCGCGATTGTCGGACAGACCGACATGAAACAGGCGATGATCCTGACGGCGATCGATCCGGGGATTGGCGGCGTGCTGGTGTTCGGGGACCGGGGCACCGGCAAATCCACCGCCGTGCGGGCTCTGGCGGCCCTGTTGCCACCGATCAAGGCCGTCGTGGGTTGCCCGATCAATGCCGCGACGCATGAAGACTGCCCCGACTGGGCCAGGATCGAGACAAGAAAGACCGCCAACAAACCCACACCGGTGATCGATCTGCCCCTTGGGGCCACCGAAGACCGGGTTGTGGGTGCGCTCGACATCGAACGGGCGCTGACACGGGGCGAAAAAGCCTTTGAACCGGGGCTGCTGGCGCGCGCCAATCGCGGATACCTCTATATCGACGAGGTCAACCTGCTGGAGGATCACATCGTTGATCTGCTGCTCGACGTGGCGCAATCCGGCGAAAACGTGGTCGAACGTGAAGGGCTGTCGATCCGGCACCCCGCCCGCTTTGTGCTGGTGGGCTCCGGCAACCCCGAAGAAGGCGAGTTGCGGCCCCAGTTGCTGGACCGCTTTGGCCTCTCGGTCGAGGTGCGCAGCCCGCAGGACGTGGCCCAGCGGATCGAGGTGATCAAGCGGCGCGATGCCTTCGAAGCGGATTTCGAGAACTTCATGGCGATCTATGCCAAGAAAGACGCCGCGATCCGGCGCAGGATACTGGCTGCGCGCAAGGCACTTCCATCCGTTGAAACGCCCGATGCGATCCTGCACGATTGCGCAGAGCTTTGCATCGCGCTCGGCAGTGACGGTTTGCGGGGTGAACTGACCCTGTTGCGCGCCGCGCGGGCGCTGGCCGCCTACCAGAAAGACAAGGTACTGACCCGCGATCATCTGAGGGCCATAGCGCCCATCACCCTCAGCCACCGCTTGCGCCGCGACCCGCTGGACGAAGCCGGCAGCAGCACCCGCGTGGCCCGGACCGTCGAAACGGTGCTTGGCTGATGGCGCCCGAAGCGACCGGGGGAGGGCGGAGGACGCCTCCGCCTTACGGGGATGCGTCTCCCGAATGCCCTGACTGCAAGACCTGCCCTGCCGCATGAGTGATCAAAGCTGGCATATGGCGGCGCTGGCGCTCAGAGTGCTGGCCATCGATCCTGCGGGGCTTGGCGGGGCCGTGATCCGCATGCGCGCAAGCCCCGACCGGGACGCGGTGCTTGCCAGCTTTGCGCCCCCTCTGCCCTTGCGCAAGATGCCCGCCACACTCACGGATGAGCAGCTTTTTGGCGGGATCGATCTTTCCGCGACACTTGCCTCGTCGCAGGTTATTGAAACAAAAGGGTTCTTTGAAAGGCCCTGCATGGTCGTGCTGCCCATGGCGGAACGCTGCACCCCGACCCTAGCGGCCAAGCTGGCCAGTTTGATGGACCAGTCCGTGACACGAGGGATTCTGGCGCTGGACGAAGGTGCGGAACCCGATGAACAGGTGCCCGCAGCACTTGCGGAACGGCTCGCTTTTCATATCGAACCTGTTGGACGCAGGCCAAAGCATTGGGCAGATCCATTGCCCATCGCCGAAGGCGCACCGATGCAGGTCGCAGACGCGCTGATCCAACTCACCGAACTGGCCGCTGCGTTCGGCATCCACTCACTGCGCGCGCCCACACTGGCCTTGCGATGCGCGCGCGCCCATGCGCGCCTGATGGGCCGGGAAACACTGACTGAGGGCGACGTGGAGGTTGCGGCCTCCCTGGTCTACCCGCATCGCGCAACGACGGTTCCCCAGGACGAGGACGTGGATGATGCCCCCCCGCCCGAGCAGGACAGCCCGCCGGAACAGGATGAACCAGAC
>CAYGQZ010000095.1:7287-9075 GCA_964352055.1 uncultured Rhodobacterales bacterium | reverse complement strand
GGATGATGCCCCCCCGCCCGAGCAGGACAGCCCGCCGGAACAGGATGAACCAGACGGACAGCAGCAAAGGGATGAGCTTGAATTGCCGGACGGTGACATGCTGATCGAAGCGGTCAAGGCCCTGCTGCCGCCGGGCCTGCTCGACAGTCTTGTCGCCGCTGGAACGACGCGCAGCGCAGGCGGTGCCGGGGCGGGACAAACGCGCACCGGCAACAGGCGCGGACGCCCCCTGCCCTCGCGGCCCGGGCGGCTGGACAGCAGTGCGCGCATAGACCTTGTTGCCACCTTGCGCGCGGCGGCACCGTGGCAACCGCTCCGGCGGCACCAACAGCCGGACCGGGCGGGCCTGTTGATCCGGCCGTCTGATATCCGGCTCAAGCGCTATGCCGAGCAATCCGACCGGCTGCTGATCTTTTGCGTGGATGCCTCGGGCTCGGCTGCCATGTCGCGGCTGGGGGAGGCCAAGGGCGCAATCGAACTGCTGCTGGCGGATGCCTATGCCAGCCGTGACCACGTGGCCTTGATCGCCTTTCGCGGCACCGAGGCAGAGGTTTTGCTGCCCCCGACCCGCTCTTTGGTACAGACAAAGCGGCGCTTGTCGGCCCTGCCCGGCGGCGGCGGCACGCCACTGGCATCGGGGTTGCAGAATGCGTTGCTGCTGGCCCAGCACGCCCGCGCCAAGGGGCTGACACCCACCGTGATCCTGATCACCGACGGGCGCGCCAATATCGCACTCGACGGCAGCGCCAACCGGGCGCAGGCGGGTGCCGACGCCGAAAAGATGGCCACCGTCTTGCGGGCTTCGGGCGTCGGTTCGCTGGTGCTGGATATGTCCAACCGTCCGCAACCCGCCTTGCAGGCGTTGGGGCGCATTTTGAATGCGCCTTACATTCCGCTGCCCCGGGCAAATGCAGAACGGCTGACCCAGGCCGTCACTGCCGCGCTGGACGGGTAAAACGTGGACTGGACCAAGATCTCTGACTGGCCAAACGCGGACCTGTCGCGCCGTATTCAGGGCCCGGTGCATCGCTGGCATGTGCAGGAGGCCGGGCAGGGTCTGACCGTGCTCTTGCTGCATGGGGCCGGTGGGTCCACCCACAGCTACCGGGACCTCATCCCGATCCTTGCGCCGCGTCATCATATCGTGGCGCTTGATTTACCGGGCCATGGGTTCACGCAGCTCGGGGCGCGCCACAGGTCCGGTCTGGACGCCATGGCACAGGATATCGCTGCCCTCTGCGCACAGGAAAACTGGAAACCGGAGGTCATCATCGGGCATTCGGCCGGCGGAGCCGTTGCATTGCGGCTGGCGCAACCGGACTTGCATACAGCCCGGCAAGCCCCGCTTGTCATCGGGATCAATGCCGCACTGAGCGAATTCAAAGGTCTTGCCGGTCTCATGTTTCCGGCGATGGCGAAAGCGCTGGCTGCGATGCCGTTTACGGCCTCGCTTTTCTCCGGTGCGTCAGCCAATCCGGCACGGATCGAAGCGCTGATAAAATCGACGGGGTCGCAACTGGATCCCGAAGGGCTCAGCCTCTACCGCCGTCTTGTGGCCGATCGCGATCATGTTGACGGAACATTGCTCATGATGGCGCAATGGAAGCTCAATCCCTTGCTGGATGCTTTGCCCGCTCACGCAGGGCCTGTGCGCTTCATCGTCGGTGACCGGGACAAGACCGTGGCACCCGATGTGTCAGAGACCGCCGCGCGCCGTTTGCAGGATGCAAGCGTGCATCACATTGCTGATCTTGGCCACTTGCTGCACGAAGAAAGACCTGCGGATAC
>CAYGQZ010000095.1:4580-7187 GCA_964352055.1 uncultured Rhodobacterales bacterium | reverse complement strand
ATCGCCACCCGGTCAGCCGAGAAATGATGAGCCGCGTCCAGAATATTGACCGTGCCAATCACAAGCGCCTGCTTGACGGGAATGTTCAGCGCGGAACCGCAGCCAAGGCTCTCGATCAGCGCGTGATCGGCGAAATAGATGGCGAACTCCGCAACCGTATTGGCCACAAAA
This sequence comes from uncultured Rhodobacterales bacterium, assembly GCA_964352055.1. GTDB lineage: Bacteria > Pseudomonadota > Alphaproteobacteria > Rhodobacterales > Rhodobacteraceae > Tateyamaria. The sequence continues at coordinate 7,016 of CAYGQZ010000095.1, read as the reverse complement.
ACCTCGCCCCGCTCGACCACTTGCGTTGTCCAGGCACCTTGGGCCATCGGCTTGGTGCCGGACACGGGGTACGCGCCCGGATGCGAGGAATAGACGCGCCGCGCAAGACCCGCGGCGCGATCAAGGACAGTCACCGTGAACAGCCGCCCCCCTGTCTGCGCATGCAAGGCGCGGAACACCTCATCGGGGGGCGGCGCTGATGTCATTCCTTTTCGACCAGACGGTAAAAGACGTAATCCGAGGTCGCGCCATTCACGAACCCTTTGATATTGTCGCGCATGGCCACCTGCTTGATCGCCTGGAACATGATGACAAAGGGGGCCTCGGCCTGGGTTTCGCGTTGCAGGTCCAGATACATCTCCAGCCGCTTTTCCGCATCCTGTTCGCCCAGGGCGGCCATGGTCTTGGCGTTCATTTCCGCAGGCGGCATCCACGCATTCCGCCATGTGGTGGTTGAGGCGTATTTGTCGTCCGAGTTGTCGGCGTTATAGGCAAAGGCCTTGGCGTTGGAATGCGGATCCATGAAATCAGGTCCCCAGTAAAGCAGCATCGCCTCATGCGTCCGGGCGCGGTACTTCGTGATGACCTGCGCGCCGGTGCCTGCCACGATCTCGAGGTTGATCCCGCCTTGGGCAAAGGACGCCTGGATCGCTTGCGCCATGTCGACAAAGGGCGCGCCGGACAGCACATCCATGGTCACGTTGATGGGCAATGCCACACCCGCATCCGCAAGGATCTGTTTCGCCTTTTCGGGGTCAAAGCTGTAGGGCGTGTCGGTCAAGGCCCCCGGAAATCCGTCCGGCCAGAACGCCTGATGCACTTTCATCTGGCCTTTGAGCATGTTGTCGGCCATGCCCTGATAGTCCACCAGATAGCGTGCGGCCTCCCACACGGCGGGGTTGGTCAGCGCATCAACCTTCTGGTTGAACGAAACCCAATGCACGGCGGCCTGCGGATAGGTTTCGACTGTAACCCCATCGACGCCGTCAAGTCCCGCAATCTGACCCGGATCAAGGTTCTTGGCCATATCCACGTCGCCGGCCTCAAGCTGCAACCGTTGGGACGCGCCTTCGGGATTGTGCTGGATCACCACACGTTCCATCGCGGGCGCGCCTTGGTAATAGGTCGGATTGGCCTGCAGCATCAAGATCTCGGCAGGCCGGTAGGTCTGCAACGAAAAGGGTCCGGTCCCGGCCGAGTTCTTGTTCATCCAGGCGTGGCCCATATCGCCATCGACCGCGTTGGCCATGACGGTCTTCATGTCCACGACAGAGGCAGGGCGGGCCGCCAGCACGTTCAACACGAACGACGGCGCGAAATCACCGACGTAACGCGCCGTGATCGTGTTGCCATCGGTTGTGACCATTTCGGCGATGTTGTCCGCCGTCCACCCCAGTTGGGTCAGGATAAAGGCCGGGGCCTTGTCCAGCGCGACAACGCGGGTCCAGGACCCCACGACATCCTCTGCCGTCAACGGATTGCCGGAGTGGAACGTCACCCCATCGCGCAGCGTGAAGGTCACCGTTTTGGCGTCTGCATCCACGGTCCATGCGCTGGCCAGAGCAGGCGCAAGGACGGTCGTGTCCATCGCGTCATAGCGCACCAGCGTGTCATAGGTGTTGGCCACATATTCACCCGAACTGAACTCGTAGGCCGAGGCCGGATCGATCGTGACGATGTCATCGATGTTTTGCGCAACGACCAGCATGTTGGGTGGCGTTTCCGCCCAGACTGGCGCAAGGCCAAGCGTGCCTGCCAAAAGGCTCGCCGCCAGAACAGATTTGAAATGGTACATCAAAGTCCTCCAGAACAGAGTTTCAATTCGATACGCCGTCACACCGACGCTTGCAGCAAATGCTGCGCATATGGATGCGTGGCTTGCATGCGTTGCAAAGCGTCCACATCCATGATCTCGACAATTTCACCGTCTTTCATCACCGCAAGGCGGTCGCACATATGCCCCACGACCGACAGATCATGCGACACCATCAGATAGGTCAGCTTATGCTCTTGCCGCAGATCGGCCAAGAGGTTCAGGATTTCCGCCTGAACCGACACATCCAGCGCCGAGGTCGGCTCGTCCAAGAGCAACAGCGCAGGTTCCGGCGCCAGCGCCCGCGCAATGGCCACCCGCTGCCGCTGACCGCCCGAGAGTTGGTGCGGATAGCGAAAGCGGAACTTCTGACCCAGACCCACATCATCCAGCAGCTTGGCCACCCTTTGGTCAATCTCCTTGAACCCGTGCAGATGCAATGTCTCGCCCAGCACCTGATCAACCGAATGGCGCGGGTGCAACGATGCGTACGGGTCCTGAAATACCATCTGGACGGTCTTGAAAAACGTCTTTGGCCGTTTTTTGGTCAGCGGTGTCTGCGCGACCGTGATGCGCCCCGACCAGTTCGGGGCCAGCCCGGTGATGGCGCGCAGAATGGTGGA
>CAYGQZ010000095.1:0-4480 GCA_964352055.1 uncultured Rhodobacterales bacterium | reverse complement strand
CCGCGTTCCTTGACCAGCCCGTCCATGATATCCAGCACCTGACGCTGCACCGACACGTCCAGGGCGCTGGTCGGTTCATCCGCGATCAGGATCTCGGGGTTCGGGATCAGCATCATCGCGATCATGATCCGCTGACCCATACCGCCCGACATCTCGTGCGGATAGGCGCGCATCACCCGTTCCGCATCCCGGATCGACACGGCGTTCAGCATCTCGACGGCCTTTGCATAGGCCTCGGATTTCGACGTCTTGTTGTGCAACCGGTACGCCTCGATGATCTGATCGCCGATGGTCATCACCGGGTTGAGCGAGAATTTCGGGTCCTGCATGACCATCGAAATGCGCCGCCCGCGCACCGCGCGCATCTCCTTTTCGGTTTTCCTGAGCAGGTCCACACCGTCCAGATTGATATGATCCGCCTCGACGATGCCCGGCGGGCGGATCAGGCGCAGGATCGCACGGCCGGTCATCGACTTGCCCGATCCGCTTTCACCCACAATGCCCAACCGCTCACGCCCCAACGAGAATGACACCCCCCGCACAGCGTCAAAGACGCCCTGCCGGGTCGGGAATTTCACCCACAGGTTTTCGACATCCAGAAGGTTGCCCATCATTCACCCGCCTTTGGATCAAGCACATCGCGCAGCCCGTCGCCCAGCAGGTTGAACGCCAGTGAGACGGTGAAAATCGCAAGTCCCGGCATGGTGGCAACCCACCAGTGATCCAGAATGAACCGCCGCCCCTCGGAAATCATCGCGCCCCATTCCGGGCTGGGCGGTTGCGCCCCAAGACCAAGGAAGCCGAGGCCAGCCGCCGCCAGAATGATCCCGGCCATATCCAGCGTCACCCGAACGATCAGCGACGAGATGCACAGCGGCCAGATATGCTTGGTGATGATCCGCAGGGCCCCTGCCCCTTGCAGCTTGATTGCGGCAATGTAATCCGACGACCGGATCGTCAGCGTCTCGGCCCGCGCGATCCGGGCATAAGGCGGCCATGCCGTCAGCGAAATCGCAAGCACCGCGTTCTCGATCCCCGCCCCCAGTGCGGCCACAAAAGCAAGCGCCAGAACCAGCCGGGGAAAGGCCAGAAAAATATCGGTGATCCGCATCAGGACAACATCGACCCACCCGCCAACATAGCCCGAAACCGTGCCAACCAGCAGCCCCACAACCGGCGCGATCAATGCGACCAAGGCCACGATGTAAAGCGTAATCCGCGCCCCGTAGATCAGCCGCGACAAGATATCCCGGCCCAGACTGTCCGTGCCAAAGATGTGACCCGGCGTGCCCAGTGGGGCCAGCCGATTGCCCAGGTCCTGCACAAACGGATCATGCGGCGAAATCAGCGGGGCCGCCGCCGCAATCAGGACCAGCAACAGCAGAATGATCAAACCGATCATCGCCATCGTGTTCGACCGGAACGACAGCCAGCCCTGATAAAGCGCCGACAGTTTGGCATGACGCCGTGACGTGGGCGTGTCTGTCAGCAGCCACGCGCGCAAGGTCTGTTCCGCCATCTACCGTGCCCTCGGGTCAAAGACCTTGTAGAGCAGGTCAGAGAAGATATTGAGCAGGATAAAAATCAGGCCCACAACGACAGTGCCGCCCAGAACGGCATTCATATCCGCACTCAGCAAAGCGGTGGTGATATAGCTGCCGATCCCCGGCCACGAGAATATGATCTCGGTCAGAACCGAGCCTTCGAGCAGGTTCGCATAGCTCAACGCGATCACCGTGATCAGCTGGACCCGGATGTTCTTGAAGGCGTGTTTCCACACCACGTCCCACTCCGACATGCCCTTGACGCGGGCGGTGATGACATATTCCGCGCTGAGTTGCTCCAGCATGAATGAGCGCGTCATCCGGCTGATATAAGCCAGCGAGAAATATCCCAGCAGCGAGGCCGGCAGAATGATGTGGCTGAACGCGTCCTTGAACACGTCCCAGTTGCCGTCGATGGCCGCATCCACAAGGATCAAGCCGGTGACGCTGGGCACCACATCGACATAGAAGATGCCGACACGGCCCGGTCCGCCGACCCAACCCAGAATGCCGTAAAAGATCAAAAGGCCCATCAGGCCCAGCCAGAAAATGGGCATGGAATATCCCACCAGCGCCAGCACCCGTGCCACCTGATCGATCCACGACCCCTTGCGCACCGCGGCCAATACACCCAGCGGAACGCCCAGAACGATGCCGATGATGATGCCAAGCGTGGCCAGTTCCAGTGTCGCGGGAAAGACGCGCGCAATGTCTTCGGACACAGGCCGCGCATTCAACAGGGAAATGCCGAAATCAAGGTGGATCACGTCCCAGAGGTAATAGAGGAATTGCACGACCAGCGGCTTGTCGAGGCCAAGCTCGAGGTACACGGCGTCATAGGTGGATTGCGACGCCCGCTCGCCCACAATGGCCAGCACGGGGTCAATCGGCATGACGCGACCGATGATGAAGGTGATGAACAACAGCCCCAGCATCGTCACCGCGATGGACCCAAGCGTCAGCACCGTGGTCTTGAGCCATTGCGGCAGAAGAGGCACCCGAGGGCGCCTCTCCGGAGTGTTTTCGGTCAAAGCCATTTACTTGGTGACCTGCCAGTACGCGGCAGCGGTCACAGCCTGACCGGTGGACCAGTCCTTGACGTTGTCGCGCAGGGCCGATTGCTCGATCTGCTGGAACATGATGACAAAGGGCGAGATTTCGCGGAACTCCGCCTGAATATCCAGATACATCTGAATCCGCTTGTCGCGATCGCCTTCGGTCACGGCTGCCTCAACCTTTTCGGTCAAGCCGCCTGCATCCCAACCGGTGCGCCAGGCCAGCAGACCTGTGGCATTGGCCTCATCCGAGTTGTCGGGGTTGTAGGCAAAGGTGCCCGCATTGGTCTGTGGGTCAGGATAGTCCGGACCCCACGCACCCAGATACACATCCAATTCCCGCGCCCGGTAACGGCCCAGGATCTGCGCGGCCGTACCGACCGTGATGTTCACCTTGATGCCAGCCTGGGCTGCGGCGTTCTGGAAGGACTGACCAATCTCGATCCGTTCCTGTGCTTCGCGCACGCCGATCTCGACCTCGAGGTTCTCGACACCGGCGGCCGCCAGCAGTTCCTTGGCCTTTTCGATGTTGTAGGTAAAGGGGTTCTCCTCGGACGCGCCAAGGTATGTCGCAGGCAGGAAGTTCTGGTGGATCGTGTACTGCCCCTTGAGGAAGCTGTCGCGCATGCCTTCATAGTCGATCAGATATTTGAACGCCTGACGCACCTCAGGCTTGGACAGGACCGGATGCTTCTGGTTCAGCGCCAGATACATCAAACGTCCCTTCAGCTCATCCGAGATCACGATGCCATCGGCAGCCGATGCGCCCGCAATGTCTTCGGGGTTGAGGTTGCGGGCAATGTCGATGTCCCCACGCTCCAGCAGCAAACGCTGCGACGCGCTTTCCAGAACGTGGCGCACGATCACCCGCTCCATCGTCGGGGCACCGGCATAGTAGTCGGGGTTGGACGACAACGTGACGCTTTCATTGGGCTTCCAGCTGTCCAGCTTGTAGGGGCCAGAGCCCGCAGAGTTGGTCTTGAGCCACGTGTTGCCCATGTCGCCATCGACCTCATTGGCCATCACGGTCGCCTTGTCGACGATTCCGCCGATGGTGGCGGTCAGACAGTTCAGAATGAAGGACGTCGCGTACTTCTTGTCCGTCGTGATCATCAGCTGATTGCCATCCGCCTTGATCGTCTCGGCCACGTTTTCGGGGGTAAAGCCGAACTGGGTCAGGATGAACGCAGGCGTCTTGTTCAGGATGACAGCGCGTTGCAGCGAAAAGGCTGCATCCTCGGCCGTGACCGGATTGCCCGAGTGGAATGTGACCCCTTCGCGCATCGTGAAGGTGATGGTCTTGCCATCTTCGGACACGGTCCAGCTTTCGGCCAGATCAGGCTTGTAGCCCGCGGCCAGATCATTGGGATCTAGGTTGACCAACCGGCCATAGACGTTGCGGCTGATGTCAGAGCCCGCAAATTCAAAGCTTTCGGCGGGATCCACGGTTGTCACGTCATCGATGCGGTGCGCAATGACCAGCATGTTGGCGGGTGTTTCCGCATGCGCCGCAAAGGACGCCACACCGACCGCAACGCAGATCGCGGCACTCGTCAGTAGTCTGTTAAAGGCATTCATTGTCAGAACCTCTCCTGTTCCATTATTATCATTTCAGTCTGGCCAGTGGCGTTATGCTCCCCACGTCTTTTCCAGCACGCGCAGCCAGTTCCCGTGGCAAAGTTTTGCCATCAACGCATCATCATATCCGTGCTGCGTCATCGCGTGCCTCAATTCGGGCAGACTTGCACAAGAGGTAAGCCCCTCGGGCACAATCGCCCCATCGTAATCCGTGCCAAATCCGACACGGTCTTCGCCCAGGTGTTCGATCATGTGATCGAGATGCCGCAGCATCTGGTGCAAGGGCACATCCGCCAGCATCCG
>CAYGQZ010000094.1:0-14348 GCA_964352055.1 uncultured Rhodobacterales bacterium | reverse complement strand
ACATCCGGTTGCGGTTGTGGAATGCGGATCGGAATATCCTTGAGGCGCGGGGTCAAGGTTGGCGCGCCACACAGCATGCGTGTGTTGTAGTCTTCGATCCCGTTCCATTTCGTCATGCTGCCCATGATCGGAAAGGCATCTGCCGCCATCATCTCGTAAAACAGGATCCGCCGCGCCCGGTTGGATGTATTAAGCGCGGAGCCATGGACAATCCGCCCATGGTGAATGCTGATCGATCCTGCTGGCCCGGTCAGTTGCACCGCATCAGCGGGGCTCAATCCGTTTGCCTCCGGCAGTATCGCACCGGCAAATACGCCATCGACGTGGTGATCATATACCGGGCCTTTGTGCGAGCCGGGATAAACCATCAACGGCCCGTTTTCCGCCGCCATATCATCAATGCAAATGCCAATGGCGAGGATGTCGTCATTGGTGTGCGGGTAGAACGCATAATCCTGATGCCATTCGACGGCTGCGCCATAGCCTGCGGATTTCATGTTCAGCTTGGACGTATGCAAGCGCAGGTTCGGGCCAATAAGATCACGGGCGGGGGCCAGCACATGATCGGAATACATCAGATCGCGCATCATATCCGAAATGGTGTGCGGCAGCTTGATCCGGCGCAGGCGCGGGTCTTGCGGCGTGTGACTGTCTTCAAGATCAAGGCGGTCGTTGCTGGCCGTCAGCGTCGCGGCTTCGGCCTCAAATCGTGCAATTTCGTCCCGAATTTTCTTCAGCCAGTCGGGCGGTATCCGGTTCTCGACCAGCAGATATCCCTGCGCGTCGAAATGCGCTTTCTGCGCGGGCGTCAAACACTCCATCACATCACGGCGCCGATCTGCCATGGGACGAATTCATAATCGCCAAGGCCTTGCGCTTCGGACTTGGACACCTCTCCTGACGCCACCCGCAGGAACAGCTCGTAAATCTCGCGGCCCTTGGCTTCAAGCGACACGCCATCTGTCATCATGGCGCCCGCGTTCACGTCCATGTCTTCGGTCATGCGGTTGTACATTTCGGTGTTGGTCGCGACCTTGATCGTCGGCGCGGGTTTGGAACCAAAGGCCGATCCGCGCCCGGTCGTGAAGCACACCAGATTGCATCCACCCGCGATCTGTCCCGTGACCGAGGCCGGGTCATAACCGGGGCTGTCCATGAAGGTGAACCCCTTGGCCCGCACAATCTCGGCGTATTTGTAGACGCCGGTCAGCGGTGTCGTCCCGCCCTTGGCCGCAGCCCCCAATGACTTTTCAAGAATAGTGGTCAGCCCGCCCGCCTTGTTGCCGGGGCTTGGGTTGTTGTCCATCGAGCCTTTGTTGCGGGCTGTGTAATCCTCCCACCAATGGATAAGGTCAATGAGCCGGTCACCGGTCGCCCGATCAACCGCGCGGGCCGTCAAGAGGTGTTCTGCCCCATAAATTTCAGGCGTCTCGGCCAGCACACCTGTGCCGCCTTGTGCTACAAGTAGGTCAGTGGCATAGCCCAGTGCCGGGTTCGCCGTGATCCCCGACCATGCGTCCGAGCCACCGCATTGCAATGCGACCTTCAGCTCGGACGCGGGGCATTCCGTGCGCCGCGCCGCGTTGGCAATCGGCAGCATCGCGGCCACTTTCTCGATCCCTCTTTCGATGGTCCGGCGGAGGCCGGCCACTGCCTGAATGTTCATGGTCTGAAAGGTCGGCCCCTGTTTCAGGCCCCAGGCGTCGAGCAACCAATCGATCTGGTTCATCTCGCAGCCCAACCCGACCATCAAGACCGCAGCATGGTTCGGGTGACGGGCATAGCCCCACATGACGCGCTGCAAGGCCTCGAACCCATCGCCGGAATCCGCCATCCCGCACCCTGTCCCATGCACAAAGGCAACGACGCCGTCCACGTTTGGATAATCCGCCAGAACCTTGGGCGTGAAATGCGCCGCGATCATGCGCGCCGCTGTGGCCGAGCAATTGACCGAAGTCACAATGGCGATGTAGTTCCGCGTGCCAACCTGCCCATTCTCACGACGATAGCCCATGAACGTGTCGCCGGATGCCGGTGTGACCGGGCGCAGATTCGTTCCGAATTCATAGTCCACATCCGTGCCGCGAAATTCGACATTATGAGTGTGCACATGATCACCCGCGGCAATCGGCTGCGCAGCATAGCCAATGACCTGGGCGTATTTGCGGATGACGTCACCGACGGCCATGTCGCACGTTGCGATCTTGTGCCCCGAGGGGATCAAGGCGCGGGTGGCTGCACCTTCGATCGGCACGCCAACCTCCAGTGCGCGGCTGGCAGTCACGACAGTGTCGGTAGGGTCAAGTCGGATAAAATCCATGGGTACTCACGCACAATAGGGGGCGTCTGACGCCCATCGGTGGATCGGAATATGAGGGGACGCTGCCAATTGTGCACGCGCTTCGAACCAAGTGTCGCGCCAAATGCGCCAGTCCCGCAACTCGGTATCGGGTCTTGCCCTGCTGCGGGCAATAAAGCTGGGAAAATGATCACGCCCGGTGCTTTGACCCGTCACATTGTAGCGCAGATCAAAGGACCATCGAAAGCCGTCCGATGTGTTGGGCAAAGACGCATGTGGCACCAGCGGATGAAACAAGACAACCCCGCCCGCCTTGACCGGCACTGGCACGGCGCGGTCCGTGTCCAGATGTTTCGGCGCAATTGCCGTCTGCACCTGCGGACAATGCGGCAAGAGCCCGCCGTCGATGCCTGGCACCACCTGCAAGCAGCCGTTCTCGACTGTCGCATCCGTGATCGCGACCCATGCCGTGACCATATCGGTCTGGTCGGCTTCCTCCAGCCCGACAGCGCGGTCCTGATGCCAGTCGGTGCGGGTGATGTGAGCCCGGACCTCGTCCGTGCGCAGTTGGGGTGCGGGTGGTTTGATGCGCACGTGCTGGATCGGGTTCAGCGTCAGTTCGGGGCCGATCAGCGCCTCTGCCAGATCAAGCAGACGGTCGTGCATCACCAGATCAAAGATCGCCGGGCCAAAGTGCATCGGGCAATCGGGCGTGATGTCGCCGCCGGGCAAGCTGATATCCATCGGCTGGAACCAGTCGCACCCCGCGGCATAGGACGCCGACAGCTTGTCCCAGAAATCCATACCCGCCCCGTCAGGCACCTGCCCCTCTGTCTGCCATCGGGCGTAGAGCCCATCCATCAGCGTCGCGTATTCCGTCCGCACCCCGTCAAGGATGGCTTCGGGCAGAACTCCGTCGACAACAAGATACCCTTTCGTTCGGAACTGCGCGACTTGGGCAGCGGTCAGCATGGCGCACCTCTAGAGCAGGACGGACACGATGGGCGGCCAGATCAGAAGCACTGACAGGGCCAGCAACTGGATGCCGATAAACGGCAGGAACCCCTTGAAGATATCGGTCAGCGAGATGTGCGGCGGAGCCACGGATTTGAGGTAGAACGCTGCCGGACCAAAGGGGGGTGACAGGAACGACACTTGCATGTTCATACAGAATACCACACCGAACCAGATCGCGACATGGCTGGGATTCAACCCTCCGAAAAGGCCGATTTCCTCGACCGGCAGGCGCAGCACGATCGGCAGGAAAACCGGGATGATCAACAAAACGATCCCGACCCAGTCCATGAACGCGCCCATGAACAGCAGAATCAGCATCATCATCAGGATCACGAGCATCGTGGGCAATTCAGAGCCGACGATGAAGTCGGCCACATAGGTGGGACCGCCCGCGATGGTATAGGCCCCTGCCAGAGTGGCGGCCCCGATGGTCACCCAGATGATCGTACCTGTGGATTTCAGCGTGCGCATCAGCGAATCCCAGACCAGTTCGGTAGATGCCTCGCCGCGCAGCAATGCGATCACGAACACCGCCAAAGCGCCCATGCCCGCCGCCTCGGTGATGCCGGTGATGCCGCCATAGATCGATCCCATGACCACGCCGATCACAACGATGGGCGGCACAAGGCCCTTGCCCATAGACCAACCGGTTGCGGTCCGGTCCTTGCCAAAAACAAAAAAGGCAAGCGAAAGGCTGACTGCGACCATGATGCCAAAGATGTAGATGAACTCGGATGTGCCCCAAAAGGCCGCGTCGCCCGTGTTGGCCGCATTTGACCCCGAGAATTCAAAGAAACACGCGCGCAGGAACAGCGCCATGCCGAACCCCGCGACCAGCACGTTCAGAAAGGCAAAGAACAGCCCCGCCTTTTCACGACCCGCGGGCTCCCCCTCGACGGGGTCTGGCAGCGGGGCATCTTCGGGGCGCAGCTGCGTGCGGATGATGATATAGATGATGATGAACGAGGCCAGCATGAAACCGGGGAGGAAGGACGCGGTGAACAGCGCCTTGATCGACGTTTCGGTGATGAGGCCATAGATGATCAGCACGATGGAGGGAGGGATCATGGTCCCCAACGACCCGGACGCACAGATCACCCCGATGGCGAGGTTCTGGTTGTAGCCCAGCCGCAACATCTGCGGCAACGCGATCAGCCCAAGCAAGACGACTTCGCCCCCGATGATGCCGGACATCGCCGCCATGATCACTGCCATGATCGACGTCACGATGGCGATTCCGCCGCGGGTGCGGTTCAGCCAGACGTTCAGCGATGAATACATTTCCTTGGCGATACCGGACCGTTCCAGCAGCGCCGCCATGAAGATGAACAGCGGGATGGATATGAGAACATAGTCCGTCAAAAGCCCGTAAATCTTTTGTGCGAGGATGTTCAGTGGCCCCGACCCGGGCCTGCCTGTCAAAATGCCGTCACCGAATGTCCATGGGGCCAGCAGCAGGTCTGGCTCGAACTTCATCACCAGCACTAGAACTGCCAGTACGGCAGAGGCAAGACCAAGCGGCATACCGATGGCCAGCAGCAAAACGAGGCCCAGCATCAGGACCAGAGAAATTGTACCAATATCCATAGGTCAGTTCCCTGCCACTTGCGCTTTGATCCGGGCGATCTCTTCTTCATCGAGGTCTTCGCCACCGTAGTGCACCTTTTCCTCGTTCCAGTCCGAGATCAGGTTGACAACCGCCTGCAGCGCCACGAGCCCGATAATCAGCAGGACCATGGGCTTCAGCGTGGCCGGAATGGGTGGATCAAAGGCGGTGCCAAAGGTTTCCCAGCGATAGAATTTGTCGAACGCCTCACCGTAGCCGCCATAGATCAGGAAGAAGGCGAACGTGACGATCAGGACCGTCGAAATGGTGTCGAACACCCGCTGCAACCAGCGGGGAACGACATCGTAAAGCAGAACAATGCGGATGTGGCTGCGCTGTTGCATGGCATAGAGCCCTGCACACAGAAAGACAAACCCGGCCAGCCAAAGCGAAAGCTCGTTTGCCCAAAGCGTCGGGGCCTCAAAGACATAGCGCAGTATGACTTCGTACAGCATCACGCAGGTCAGGCAAACGATCAGCATCATGGTGACGCGGCCGACAAACACCGCCAGACGGTCTGCAGGTCGCCAGCTTTCGAATTCCATTCCCGCGCGACGCACGGTGCGGACGCCGACGTAGAGGAAGGCCGGTATGCAGAGCAGCGCCAGCCAATCCACGATATCGGCGGTTCCACCGAACAGACCGCTCAGACCGGGCGTGACATCCACGCGGCCAAACAGCGCCGACAGCTTGTCATGTTCGGACGGATCGGTGGGGGGATAGAAGGTCAGCGTAAAGGCGGGCATGTGCCAGACAACCCAGCCTGCCACAAAAATGAAGGCCAAAGGCACAAGCCATTCTACCAGACTGCCGGAACGCACCTGCATCACATGATCCCCCTAAGTTGGAAAAAGCCGGGCTGCTCTTGTGTCAGCCTTGGAAAGCGATGGGGCCCGGCACTATGGCCGGGCCCCAAAACCACTTACTTTTCGGACACAAGTCCAAGCTGCGCCAGATAGGCAAGGTGCGATTCGACCAGCGCCTTGGCTTCCGGCGTGTCGGCAAAATCAGGCCATGTGGACTGGGCCGCATCACGGAACTTCTGCAGTTCTTCAGGTGCCCACTGCGACAGGGTCACACCCTGTGCACGCAGCGCGGCAGCCGCTTCGGCATTGGCCTTTTCGAACGTCAGGGCTGTGCGCAGCGCCAGCGCTTCCATTGCCACCTTCATGATGGTCTGGTGTGCTTCGGGCATCGCGTCGAACACGGCCTTGTTGCACGCCAGGTGGTCCGAAGGCATCGAATGGAAGCCTGGGAAGTTGGCGTATTTCACAATGTCGTACAGACCCAGACCAACGTTGTTGGCAAGACCGGAGGCATCGGCACCGTCGATGATGCCGGTTTCGAGGGCGGTAAAGATCTCGGTAAAGTCCATGACGATGGGCGATGCGCCCAGCTTTTCAAAGATCTTGGTTTCCATGCCGGGGGGCGAACGGAATTTCCAGCCCTCGAAGTCGGCGACTTTCTCGATTGGCTTGGACGAGGCAAAGCTTTCCTGCCCATAGACCCACCAGCCGATCAGCTCCATGCCGTATTTGTTGTACAGCGGTGCCGCTGCTTCGCGACCGCCGCCGTAGTACAACCACGACAACTGCTGATAAGGCGTTTCGTAGCCGCCCATGATGTCGCCCACGAACTGGAACGCCGAGTTCTTGCCGGTCTGATAACCGCCGCCCGTCATGTCACAGTCCAGAATACCCGTTGCAGCCGCGTCAAATGTTTCAACCGATTTCACAACGGATGAGCTGTAGAACATTTCAACCGCGATTTCGCCGCCAGACATTTTCTGAATATCTTCGACATATTGTGCGGCCAAACGCCCGGACACGGTTTCAGGGGCATAGTGCGTCTGAATACGCAGTTTTGTTTCCTGTGCACTGGCGGTCATCGCCGTGCCTGCCACAAGCGCCGTGGCAACGGCGACCGAAGCCGCCTTCTTAATGAATGTCATGATCATCCTCCCAGACATTTTTACGCGCAGATTTGGGGGGTCTTTCGCCCGCCTGTTGCGTCAAGTACCGGAAGGCTAAGCGGAGACGCCCGCGACGACAACAAAAAAATGAAATTCCGTCGAATTTCGAGATTTTGGTGGAATTTCGTGATTTTTGGACGTACACACCTTCTGATGTTCCGGGTTCAGATTGAACAAATGCCCTACGAAACTGATATCTTCGAAACGCTGCGCCATCGTTTGATGACAAACGGATTCGAGCATGGACAAAAGGTGCGGGCCGAGCACCTGCGGCAGGAGTTTGGCTGCTCGGCCAGCACGATCCGCGAAGCGCTCTTTCGTCTGTCGACGCTTGGTCTGGTTCAGTTTCAAGAGCAGCGCGGCTTTCGCGTACCACAAAAATCCGCGCGTTTGCTGCATGAACTTACGCACATGCGCGTCCTGCTCGAGGCCGAAGGTACGGCGATGTCCATCCGGCGCGGTGGCGTCGCCTGGGAGGCGCGCCTGACCGCTGCCCATCACCAGCTCAGCCACCTCGAAATGCGTCTGAACACGACCAGGAATTCGGAACCTTTCATCGACCTTTGGTTCGCGGCGGAACGCCAGTTTCACGAAACCCTGATCTCTGCCTGCGGCTCCGAGGTTCTGATCACCACGCATCAGCAGATCTATGGCCGTTTCCGCCAGCAGCTTATGGTCGAAGACCGCGCATTTGACTTCATTTCGTCCAACATCCGCCATCACCAGCAGATCCTGGATGCCGCCATGGCCGGGGACGAGGCGCTGACCCGCGCCAAGATCCACGACCACCTTGCGCGGCACCTGATCGACGGGCCACCGCTGGATCCAAACTAGCATACACTGCCGTCCAGTCGGGCGCCTACCTCTCCGGCAGATCATCCTCAATGTAGACGTCGATGATCTCGCGGAAGGTTGTTTCAGCCTTGAACCCCAAGGCTTTTGCGCGATCCGGCGCAAAATTCCGCGGCCAGCCACTCACAATCCGGGCAATGGCCGGATCAGGCTGCGGCTTGATCAAAGCAACCACATTGTTGCCGGCCACATCCCGCAGCGCCTCGATTTGTTCGGCGACCGTGCAACTGATCCCCGGCAGGTTCAGGGCACGACGCCCCTCGAGCCGACCCGTGTCCAATCCGGCGGCATGCGCCAGAAAACCCGCGGCGGACCGGGGCGACGCATGCCAGTGACGGACCGTATCGTCCACGGGCAGGATCGCCTCGACACCGTTCAGGGGCTCGCGAATGATGCCGGAAAAGAACGATGAGGCCGCGAGGTTGGCCTTGCCGGGGCGCACACAGATCGTGGGCAGGCGCAGGGACAGCCCGTCGATAAACCCCTTGCGGCTGAAATCCTGCACCATCAACTCGCAGGCCGCCTTTTGCGCGCCATAGCTCGTTTGCGGGGACTGCAGGAAATCATCCGAAATCTTGTCCGGATAAGGCCCGCCGAACACGGCGATGGACGACGTGAAAACCAGACGCGGCACGTAAGCTCCGCCTGTCGCGCGGTGCTGTGCGCGCAAGGCTTCAAGGAAATGCCACATCGGCCACAGGTTTGTTTGCCAGCCCTTGTCGAAATCGGTTTCCGCCTCGCCCGACACAATCGACGCAAGGAAAAAGATCAGGTCAAACCGCTCCGCCGCCAGTGCGGCACCTTCTGCGGCCAGCGCCAGATTGCCCACCAGATGCCGTCGGTTTCCTTGGTCGGCAATGTCCGCTTCGCTTGGCGGTGCGATGTCATGCAACGTCAATTCAAAAGGCGCGCCATCCGCAAGGCCATGTGTTTCCAGATGGCCGGCCAGCTTCTGCCCGACCATGCCGCGCCCGCCCAGGATCAGAATACGTTTCATGTGAGCATCCCGTTTCGCGCCTTGAGTTCCAGATAGAGGCCGGAATGATCCTGATCTGCCCCGTCCATGTTCTCGACAAAATGGGCGAAACGATCACGTACGTCCTGCGTCAAGGGCAGCGACAGGTTGGCCGCTGCCGCCTCGACCAGCACGTTATCGAGGTCTTTCAACTGAAACTTCGACAGGCCCCCCGGAACGAAATTGCCTTCGGTCATCCGCTCGCCGTGTTGTTGCAGGATCACGCTGTCGGCAAATCCGCCCTTGAGGGCCGCGCGCAAGGCCGCGGGGTCTGCACCCCCTTCCGAGGCCAAAAGCATTGCCTCGGCAACAGCGCCGATTGTGACGGCGACGATGGTCTGGTTGCACAGCTTGGACAACTGGCCCGTTCCGGACGGTCCGACATGAACGGGGCGGCCCATCGCCTCAAACACCGGTTTGGCGCGGGCGAAATCGGCCGCACCCCCGCCCACCATGATGGCAAGGCTGGCGCCATCCGCGCCTTTGGTGCCGCCCGACACCGGCGCATCAAGATGCGCAATACCGTGATCTTTCAGAATGGCAGCTTGCGCGCGCGCCTCTTCCGGCTTGGTCGACGACATGTCGATCCAAAGGGCACCGGGCTTGAGCGTGGCCGCAACCTCCGCGATCACCGCCAGAACAGTCGGCCCGTCACTCATCATCGAAATGACGATATCCGCCCCATCAACCGCTTCGGCGACCGTCGCGCGCACAGTCGCACCCTCATCCGCCAGCGGATCGGCTTTGGCCCGGGTCCGGTTCCACACCGTCAGCGGGACCCCCGCCCGCGCCAGATTGCGGGCCATGGGAAAGCCCATCAACCCGGTCCCCAACAAAGCCACGTTTTCCATCGCCATTCTCAAACTCCCGAAATTTTGCGTGCCGTCTGGTCAAGCCTGACGCCTTGTCTTACGCTAACAACAAAACGCAGCGAACGAAGTTGCGCAACACCTGATCAAAAACGAGGGAGAAGACGCCATGGGCCGTTTGGACGGAAAGCGTGCACTTGTGACGGCTGCCGGGCAAGGAATTGGACGCGCCAGCGCATTGGCGATGGCCGCAGAGGGGGCGCAGGTTTTTGCAACCGACATCAACGCAAGCGCGCTTGCCGATCTGGCCGGGGCCAATATCGAAACCTTCACCCTGAATGCCATGGACGCCGACAGCATCAAGGCAGGCGTCGAACGGGCCAACCCGGACGTTTTGTTCAATTGCGCGGGCTTTGTGCATCACGGAACCATTCTGGATGCGACCGAAGACGAATGGGATTTCGGGTTTGACCTCAACGTGCGCTCCATGGCGCGCACGATGCGGGCCGCCCTGCCCGGCATGTTGGAACGCGGCGGCGGGTCGATCATCAACATGTCCTCGTCGGCGTCGTCGATCATCGGTGCACCCAACCGGTTCATTTACGGTGCCACCAAGGCGGCCGTGATCGGAATGACCAAGGCGGTCGCAACGGATTTCATCACCAAGGGCATTCGGTGCAACTGCATCTGCCCCGGTACGGTCGACAGCCCCAGCTTGCAGGCCCGAATCACCGCCCTCGGCGAACAGGTGGGAGGCTATGATGCCGCGTACAAGCAGTTCGTTGCCCGCCAACCGATGGGCCGCATCGCCAAGCCAGAGGAAATCGCGCATCTCGTTGTCTATCTGGCCAGCGACGAAAGCGCTTTCAGCACAGGACATACCCACATCATCGACGGAGGCTGGTCAGGCCAATGACAAAACGAATCGGCATCGAAGACCTGCGGTCACGCAAATGGTTCATGAACCCGGACAATCCGGAGATGACGGCGCTTTATCTTGAGCGCTATCTGAACTACGGCCTGACGCGCGCTGAATTGCAATCCGGCAAGCCCATCATCGGCATTGCCCAGACCGGCAGTGACCTCAGCCCCTGCAACCGCCACCACCTGGAACTGACCAAGCGCGTGCGCGACGGCATCATTGCGGCTGGTGGGACATGTATCGAGGTGCCGGTGCACCCGATTCAGGAAACCGGCAAACGCCCGACCGCCATGCTGGATCGGAACCTTGCTTATCTCAGCCTCGTGGAAACCCTGTTCGGGTATCCGCTGGACGGTGTCGTGCTTAATATCGGCTGTGACAAGACAACGCCCGCCCTCTTGATGGCCGCAGCCACGGTGAACATCCCCGCCATCGCCTTGTCCGTCGGGCCCATGCTCAACGGCTGGTTCAAAGGCGAGCGGACGGGCTCCGGCACCGTCGTCTGGAAAGCCCGTGAAATGCTGGCCGCAGGCGAGATTGACGCGGATGGCTTCATGGAGCTGGTCGCGTCCTCCGCCCCATCGGTTGGCTATTGCAACACGATGGGCACCGCGACGACCATGAACTCGCTGGCAGAAGCCTTGGGCATGCAATTGCCCGGTGCGGCGGCCATCCCGGCCCCGTACCGCGAACGCGGGCAGATCTCATACGAAACCGGTCGCCGCGTGGTTGAAATGGTGTGGGAAGACCTGCGTCCTTCCGAGATCATGACCCGCGAAGCCTTTGAAAACGCGATCGTGATCAATTCCGCCATTGGCGGTTCGACAAACGCGCCCATCCACTTGAATGGCATCGCCAGGCACCTTGGCGTGCCGCTGACCAATGACGACTGGCAGAGTGTTGGCCACGAGATCCCTCTTTTGGTCAACATGCAGCCCGCAGGCGAGTACCTTGGCGAGGATTATCAGCATGCCGGCGGCGTGCCCGCAGTCATCGGAGAGTTGATGGCAGCCGGTCTGCTGCCGCACCCGGATGCGATGACCGTAAATGGCAAGACGATGGGCGAAAACTGCGAGACCGTGCGCAGCGCCGATACGCGCGTGATCCGCTCGGCATCCGAACCGATCAAGCAACATGCAGGTTTCATCAATCTCAAAGGCAATCTCTTTGACAGCGCGATCATGAAAACGTCGGTGATTTCCGAAGCTTTCCGGGCACGCTATCTCTCGAACCCGGACGATCCCGAAGCTTTCGAAGGCCGCGCCGTGGTCTTTGACGGGCCCGAGGATTTCCACCACCGGATCGACGACCCGGCGGAAAACATCGACGACAATTGCATTCTGTTCATGCGCGGCGCCGGGCCCAAAGGGTATCCGGGTGGCGCGGAAGTCGTGAACATGCGGGCACCGGCCTATCTGCTGAAAAAAGGGATCGACGCGTTGCCCTGCGTGGGGGACGGGCGGCAGTCCGGCACCTCTGGCTCGCCCTCGATCCT
This sequence comes from uncultured Rhodobacterales bacterium, assembly GCA_964352055.1. GTDB lineage: Bacteria > Pseudomonadota > Alphaproteobacteria > Rhodobacterales > Rhodobacteraceae > Tateyamaria. Next base: position 2,361 of record CAYGQZ010000094.1, on the reverse strand, counting down.
CAACGCCTCCCCCGAGGCGGCGGATGGCGGCGGTCTGGCCCTGTTGCAAACCGGTGACCGCGTGCGCATCGACCTCAGGAAGTGCACAGCCGACATGTTGATCGACGCGTCCGAACTGGCGGCGCGCTCTTTGGCGCTTGCAGATGCGGGCGGTTATGCATCGCCCGAAAACCAAAGCCCGTGGCAAGAAATCTTCCGCGACCGCGTGGGCCGCTTTGACGAGGGGATGACCCTGCGCGGTGCGGCCGATTATCAGGACATCTCACGCAAGCACCTGCCACGCGACAATCATTAACGCCCGATGCGGGCAACCTTCCAATACAGACGACGAACAAGGATAGCCGACAATGAAATTAGTAAGATACGGTGACACAGGCTCCGAGAAGCCCGGGATGATGGATGGCGACACGCTGCGCGACCTGTCGGGTGTGATCGATGATATCACCGGCGACACGCTGGACGACGAAACACTGGACCGGCTGCGCAGCATCGATCCCGGCACGCTGCCTGCCGTTGCGGGCAATCCGCGCCTGGGTGCCTGCGTCGGGCATTTCGGCAAGTTCCTCTGCATCGGGCTGAATTATTCCGATCATGCCGCCGAACAGGGGCTGCCGATCCCGGCTCACCCGATCCTGTTCTTCAAGGCAAACTCGGCCATCGTGGGCGCCAATGACGATGTGGTCATGCCGCGCGGTTCGCAACGCAGCGACTGGGAAGTCGAACTGGGCGTCGTGATCGGAAAGAAGGCCAAATACGTCTCGAAGGAGGACGCGCTGGACCACGTGGCCGGCTATTGCATCGTCAACGACGTGTCCGAGCGGGAGTTCCAGCAAAACCTGACGGGCCAATGGACAAAGGGAAAATCCTGCGACACGTTCGGCCCGACAGGTCCATATCTGGTGACCCGTGACGAAATCCCGGACCCGCAGAACCTCGCCATGTCGCTCGACGTGAATGGCGAGCGGATGCAGACGGGCAACACGGCCACAATGATCTTTACGGTCGCGGAAATCATCGAGCACCTCTCGGGGCTGATGACCCTGCATCCGGGCGACATCATCACCACCGGAACACCTCCCGGCGTGGGCGACGGGATGCGCCCTCAGGTCTACCTCAAGGTTGGGGATGTCATGGAACTGGAAATCGAAGGCCTGGGCAAACAACGTCAAGAGGTGCGTGCCGATGCCTGATCTTTTGCAAATCGGTGGGATCACCGACACCATGCGTGCCCGTCTGGAATCCGCGTTCACAATCCACAAACTCAGTGACGGCGGCTATCCTGCCGACACAATCACGCATGTGGCGACAAATGGGCATGACGGCGTGCCTGCCGATGTGATGGCGGCTTGTCCGAACCTCAAGATGATCAGCTGCTATGGTGTGGGCTATGACGCCATCGACACCAAGGCTGCCGCCGACCGGGGCATCCTTGTCACCCACACGCCAGATGTCCTGAATGCCGAAGTGGCGAGCACCACCGTGCTCCTGATGCTTGCCAGCTACCGCAACTTCCTGGCCGACGAAGCGCATGCGCGGTCAGGCGAATGGGAAAAGGGCAACGCCCCTTTGTCGCGCAGTGCAGACAACCGCAAGGTCGGCATTCTCGGGCTCGGCCGTATCGGTCAGGCGATCGCGGACAAGCTTCAGGCCTTCAACGCCGAAATCCACTACCATACCCGCAGCAAAAAGGACGTGCCCTATACCTATCATGCGTCCCTCGTGGACATGGCCAAGGCGGTCGAGGTGCTGATCTGCATCACTCCGGGTGGTCCGTCGACCCATCGGATCGTCAACGCCGAAGTGATGAATGCCCTGGGCCCGGAAGGGCGGTTGATCAACGTATCACGCGGATCCGTTGTGGACGAACCCGCCATGGTCGCGGCGTTGCAGGAAGGGCGCCTGGGCTATGCCGCTTTGGACGTGTTCGAGGCAGAGCCCAAGATCCCGGACGCGCTCAAGACCATGTCGAATGTTGTCCTGCTGCCGCATGTCGGCAGTGCCACGCATGAAACACGTGCCGCGATGGGGGCGCTGGTTGTCGACAACCTGCTTGAGCATCTGAGCAATGGCAAAGTGCTGACACCTGTTCCGGAAACGGCACATCTGAACGCCTAGAAAACGTGGCCGGGTCAAACGCCCGGCCACCGACAAATCCGGCCAAGCCCGCTGTGATCAGCGGGACCTTGGCAGGTTGGCCAAAGTGGCGACAGACCCTTACGCAAACGCCGGTGAGCGTGGGGAATGGTCAGGCTCCGAACAGATGCGATTGCTTCTGACAGGGTGCCTTGCACGGCAACTGGCCCGACCCAATGTGCTATTTGGCGGAAACTGGCCCGAAAAATCCGGTAACGCTCGCCAGCC
>CAYGQZ010000093.1:10590-14445 GCA_964352055.1 uncultured Rhodobacterales bacterium | reverse complement strand
ATGCCGAGGCCCTGCGCATACCCCTCATCGAATGTCGACACAGTCAAAGGCCGCCAGAACACGAACAGAAAGGCACAGATCAATGCCAACGCGACGACCATGCGCGGCAACTCGACCGGCATTGTGGCCAACGCATCAGGGTCAAGCAACGACCCCCATCCCGTTGCATCCAGCCAAATCAGACTTTCAAGATTGCCATAAAGCGCGTGTTCGACGTCAAGATGCACACTGGACGTGTCGGATTGCTCCAGCAGCAAGACACCGCCTGCGAACATGGCGGTAAAGACAACACCCATGGCAGCACCCGCTTCAATGCGGCCCAATCGTCGGACCGCCTCAATCGCAATGACCGCCAGCACGGCCGCTGCCGCCGCACCAACCAGCATCGGACCCGTTGCCACAACGCCCGTCAACAAAAAGGCCACAACGATCCCTGGCAAGACCACATGGCTGATCGCGTCACCGATCAAAGCCTGGCGCCGCAGCAAAAGAAAATTCCCGGGCAGCGCACACGCTACGGCTACACAAATCCCGATCAGCATCGGCGGCAGGGACAAGGCTACGAATTCCGCTCCCATCACGTCAACGCCCGCGGCGCGGCGATACGCCGATCCACTTCGCTTAACTGGTCACGGGTCAGGAACTCCTCGATCGCGGTCAGCCCGTCATATCGGGTCGCAGCGGCAACAAAGCTTTGATCGGCGCGCACAATGGACCAGCGGGTTTCATCCAACAGCGCCTTGGACGCCGCCGCGTGCCCTTCTGCCGTGGCCACCCCGTCGGGCAGGATCAATCCGGCGCGCAGCATAAGCCGGTGCGTGAGATTTTCGTAAATGGGTTGGCCTTGCGCAAGCGCCAGAAGCCCCTGGCGCATGTGCACACGACGTTGATACCGCCAATGCGCCAAAAGGGACGCCAGTACCCCTCGACCCGGCGAAAACAGCAGGGACATAATAAACAGGCCGAAGCCGACCAAAACGATGATTGGCCCGGTTGGCAAGGCTGGTGCAACCGAAGACAAGGCTGCTCCGATATAGCCTGACGCGCCCCCGACGAGGCCCGCAATCAGAACGACCCGATCCGACCGATCTGTCCAGAAACGCGCCGAAACGGCCGGTACGATCAAAAGCGCAACAATCAGAATCAGACCGACGACCTTGAGGCCAACCACCGTCACGACCAGAACAATGCCCATCATCGCCAGGTCGATCCGTGCCAACGACCAGCCCGCAGCTTCGGTATAGCCGGGGTCGAAGGCGGCCAGTTCAAGCGGTCGGCGTAGCAAGAGCACAAGTGCCAGAACCGCCGCAGCCGACACCGCAAGCAGCACCGCATCGCTGCGCAGCATGCCAGCGGTAGAGCCCAGCAAGAATCCCTCCAAGCCCGCTTGCCTGCCCGAATTCATCGTTTGGATCACCGTCAGGATGACAATACCCAAACCAAAGAACACTGACAGGATCGCGCCGATGGCGGCGTCTTCGCCCAGTCTTGTCCGCGCGGTCAGCCAATGCACGCACAAAAGCCCCACGGCAGCAGAGACGCCAGCCCCCAACAGCAGGCCAAACAGGGAACGGCCATCACCACCAAAGGCAACCATCAGGATAAAGGCGATACCCACGCCAGGTAGTGTCGCATGCGAAATTGCATCACTGACCAAGGCGCGTTTGCGCAAAAAAAGGAATGTTCCCGCGGCCCCTGCGGCAATGCCAAGCAAGCAGGCGCCCAGCGTGACAAGCGTCGCGTTGTAGCCAAGCTGCAAAAGCAGGGCGTCGGCCAGCATTGTCTAGCCCGCCGCGCTTTCCGGATCGACGCGCGCGGTGGTCAGGCGACCTCCGTAGGCCGCTTGCAGGTTGTGTTCGGTAAATACCTTGGCAACCGGCCCTGCCGCGACGATCTGCGTGTTCAGCAAAACGACGTCATCAAAGTAATCCGGCACAGTGGTCAGGTCATGATGAACCGCGACAACCGTGCGCCCCGCGTCGCGCAAGTCCTTCAGAACGGCGATGATCGCCTTTTCGGTCGCGGCATCGACCCCGGCGAAAGGTTCATCCAGCACGTAAATGTCCGCGTCTTGCGCCAAGGCACGCGCGAGGAACACGCGCTGCTGCTGCCCGCCCGAGAGCTGCCCGATCTGCCGCGTGGCGAATTCGGTCATACCGACGCGTTGAAGGCAGGCTATGGCTTGCGCCCGATGCGACGCTCGCACACGGCCCAGCAGACCCAGTTTGCGATACATCCCCATCATCACAACATCGATCACCCGGGTCGGGAAATCCCAGTCAACGCTGGCGCGTTGCGGGACATAGGCAATCCTGTCCCGCATCTTGATCAGAGGTTGCCCAAAAACGCTGACAGACCCCGCAAGAGGTTTCACCACGCCCAAAGCAGCCTTGAGAAGGGTCGATTTGCCCGCTCCGTTTGGTCCGACAATGGCCGTCATCGCGCCAGTCCGAACAGTCATGTCCACGGAAAAAATCGCTGGGGTCTGGCCGTAGGACACCGTGAGCCCTCGCACGGACAGCGGGCTTGCAGTTCGGACAGCGCGATCTGCGTCAGGGTCCCGGGGCTTTACGAGCGAGAGGTTCATGCAGCGCCTTTCAGTTTGCCAAGTCGCCCGGTTGCGGGCACGTCCGCGCCCAGGGCACGGGCAATTGTTGTCACGTTATGATCGATCATGCCAAGCCACGTCCCCTCGTAAGTCCCGTCGGGGCCCATCGCGTCGCTGAACAGCGAACCACCGATGCTGACTTCGTGGCCACGCGAAGCCGCGCCTTCGACCAATGCCCGAATATTGCGATCAGATACGGACGTTTCGACAAAGACAGCCGGAACCTGACGTTCGACAAGCAGATCAACAAGGGTGCCGATCCGGTTCAGTCCGGCTTCGCTTTCCGTAGAAATGCCCTGAATGCCAAGCACTTCGAAATCGTAGGCTTTTCCAAAATACCCAAAAGCGTCATGGGCCGTCAGCAGAATACGCCTGTCTTCGGGTATCTCTGCAAGCGTGCTGCGGGTGTAGGCATCCAAGTCCGCGGCCTCTTGCATATATGCCGTGGCGTTTTGCTCGAACATGGCGCGCGCCTCGGGGCGCAATTCGGACAGTGCTTCGACCACGGCCGGTGCAAGTTTGCCCCATAGCTCAGGGTCCATCCAGACATGTGGATCAAAGCGGCCTTCGTAGTCTTCGTGCGACAAAAGCAATGACCGGTCCAGCGTATCGGCAATGGCATGCACAGGGCGCTTGCGAACCAGATCCTCAAAGAATGCCTCCATTTGCGCTTCGAGGAACAGTCCATGCCAAAACGTAGCATCCGCACGGGTCATCGCAACGATGTCGCTGCGAGTCTGACGGTAGCCATGCGGATCGACGCCAGCACCCATCAACCCTTGGACAACTACCGCATCGCCGCCAATCTGGCGAACCATATCGGCGATCATTCCGGTTGTAGCGACGATATTCATAGGGCCGGACGCGAAAGCAGGCGTTGCGGCAAAAGCAGCAAGGCCTGCCAAAAATGCACGGCGCGAAGCGGGGATATGAAGCAACTTTTTCATGTTAGTTTGAATATGAGAGTCATTCGCAAAAAGTCAATGAAATTGCGAAGCATTCGCAACTAAACTTGGAACAACGCGCGGTTTCTGAAATTTTGCTCCAAACTCATGCAAAGCACAGTGCGATCCACAACTTTGCGTTCAAAGGCCCGTCACGCGATGCGGCCAACCATTCCAGTGATACCAGCGCCTCAAAACGCAGGCACCGACCGCTTGCCAAACGAAACACCCCGTGCCACCACATTGATCTGAACTCGACCGAGAGGCCGCATCATGCCCAGCAACGCCACAACCGAAACGATC
>CAYGQZ010000093.1:3496-10490 GCA_964352055.1 uncultured Rhodobacterales bacterium | reverse complement strand
TCAGGCATTCCAGTGGCAGCCGTCTCAACCGGGTTTCCTGCAGGTCTCTCGCCTTTTCATCTGCGCATTCAGGAAATTCACGAAAGCGTTGCCGCTGGCGCGGAGGAAATCGACATCGTCATTTCGCGGCGGCATGTCCTCGAAGGGAATTGGCAAGCGTTATACGATGAAATGGTCGAAATGCGCGAAGCTTGCGGTGATGCCCATGTCAAAGCAATCCTTGCAACGGGCGAGTTGGGATCACTGCGCAATGTGGCCCGCGCTTCGTTGGTTTGCATGATGGGCGGTGCAGACTTTATCAAGACGTCTACCGGCAAGGAAAGTGTAAACGCTACTCTGCCTGTGACACTGGTCATGATCCGCGCCATCCGAGACTACTTTGACCGAACCGGTTTTCGCGTCGGCTACAAGCCTGCTGGCGGTATTTCCAAGGCAAAGGATGCTTTGGTCTATCTGGCATTGATCAAGGAAGAGTTGGGCGACCGCTGGTTGCAACCTGACCTTTTCCGTTTTGGCGCATCGTCACTGCTGGGCGATATTGAGCGCCAATTGGAACACCACCTGACCGGAGCCTATTCCGCAGGGTATCGTCATCCAATCGGGTGACCGGAATTTGATACAAATTCCGGGCCGTTTTCCAAACGGGAAAACGCCGCCCGGCCTGAACCAAGGATGCAACAATGACCGTCAAAGAAATCTTCGAGTCCATGGATTATGGCACGGCGCCCGAAGCAGCAGGCGACGCTTTAGCCTGGATCGATGATCATGGTGCTTGTTTTGGCCATTTCATCAACGGCGAATTTACCTGCCCTGGCAAAGGGTTCAAAAGCCTGAACCCGGCAACCGGCAAAGCACTGGCAACCCTGACGCAAGCAACACAGGCGGATGTCGATACCGCAGTGAAGGCAGCGCGCACAGCCCAGCCCAAATGGGCGGCTATCGGCGGTCACGCCCGTGCGCGCGTTCTTTATGCCATCGCCCGGCTTTTGCAAAAAAATAGCCGTCTCTTTTCCGTTCTCGAAACACTCGACAATGGCAAACCCATCCGGGAAAGCCGGGATATCGACATTCCACTCGCCCAACGCCACTTTTATTACCACGCCGGGATGGCCCAGTTGATGGGCGCTGAATTGCCCGATCAAGAAGCCATTGGTGTTTGCGGCCAGATTATTCCATGGAACTTCCCTTTGCTCATGCTTGCCTGGAAAGTTGCACCGGCACTTGCGATGGGCAACACGCTTGTTCTGAAACCCGCTGAATACACGTCCCTCACTGCACTTTTGTTCGCTGAGATCTGCACGCAAGCAGGCGTTCCCAAAGGGGTGGTGAACATCGTCACGGGTGATGGAACCGTCGGCGAGATGATCGTGAATGCCGAGGTGGACAAAATCGCCTTCACCGGCTCAACATCCGTCGGCCGTCACATCCGCGAGGCAACCGCAGGCACCGGCAAGGCGCTCACGCTCGAACTGGGTGGCAAATCCCCCTACATCGTCTTTGACGACGCCGACCTTGACTCGGCTGTAGAAGGTTTGGTCGACGCGATCTGGTTCAACCAAGGGCAAGTCTGCTGCGCGGGGTCTCGGCTCTTGGTGCACGAACCGGTGGCGGATGCCTTCTATGCCAAGTTGCGTCCACGGATGGACAAACTGCGAATCGGCGATCCTTTGGACAAATCAATCGATGTCGGGGCGATCGTCGATGCAACTCAACTCCAATCGATCACGCAAATGGTCTCCGGCAACACAGCCGGACAGACTTATCAGGCACAAACCCCACTGCCTGAAACTGGATGCTATTACCGGCCCACATTGATCACCGGTCTCAACACCGCGGACACCCTGATGCAGGAAGAGATTTTTGGTCCTGTTCTCGTGTCCACAACATTTAGAACACCCGCAGAGGCGGTCGAACTTGCCAACAATACACGCTATGGTCTGGCCGCGTCGGTCTGGAGCGAGAATATCAACCTTGCTCTCGATATCGCTCCGAAACTGGCAGCCGGAATCGTGTGGGTCAATGGCACCAACATGATGGACGCGGCAGCGGGTTTTGGTGGCGTGCGCGAAAGCGGCTTCGGGCGCGAAGGCGGATGGGAGGGTCTCAAGGCTTACACCAGGTCCAAGGCAAGACTCAAATCGATCAAACCCATTGAAGCCTTCACTGGCAATGCAGCTCCTGCCGACCCAATCGACCGCACGGCTAAACTCTATATCGGAGGCAAACAGGCACGGCCGGATTCGGGCTATTCCAGAAACGTATACGGCAAGTCGGGCGCACTTCTGGGGCAATCCAGCCTCGCCAACCGCAAGGACCTGCGCAACGCGGTCGAAGCAGCGCACGCCGCCAAATCATGGTCTCGCACAACCGGTCACCTGCGAGCGCAAATTCTCTACTATATTGCCGAGAACCTGTCAGCGCGCTCCGAAGAGTTTGCGAAACGGATCAACGCCCTCCAAGGTGGAAAAAAAGGCGTACAAGAGGTCGAGTTGGCCATCGAGCGCTTGTTCACCTATGCGGCATGGGCCGACAAATATGATGGCGCCGCCAAAGGAGTGCCGATCAAGGGACTCGCCTTGGCAATGAACGAACCGGTGGGCGTAATCGGAGCATTTTGCCCGGACCACCTGCCACTTCTGGGACTCGTTTCACTGATGGCGCCAGCCATTGCGATGGGCAACCGGGTCATCCTGGCAGCTTCCGAACCCTTTCCACTGGCCGTGACGGACTTTTATCAGATCCTCGAAACATCCGATGTACCCGCCGGCGTGGTCAACATTCTGACGGGCAATCATGAAGAACTGGCACCGCATATGGCAAAGCACCTCGATATCGACGCGGTCTGGTCCTTTTCGGGCCGTGATCTCTCCGCAACAATCGAGCGCGGTGCGGCTGGTAACCTCAAACGGACCTGGGTGAACAACGGGACGGATCGGGACTGGATTGGAGGCAAAGGCGCAGATCATGAATTCCTGCAAGCCGCAACCGAGATCAAAACGATCTGGGTGCCTTACGGCGAATAATCCTTCTCTGTTCAAAGAAATCCCGGGTGAGGCGCCATGGCGCCGGGGGCAGAGCCCCAAAACGAACGCACCCGCCGAAGGCGGGTGCAAAACATCGCGGAGCGCGTCAGCGCTTCAATTTGCGACGGTACTTTCCAAACCAACCGGTTGGCCAACGATCACGAAATGCAAACCATCCGCGTCCAGCAATTCGGCTGCAACGCGTTGCACATCCTCCAGTGTCACGGCCTCCACCTTGGCGTTGCGCGTCGGAATGTAGTCGATGGGCAGACCCAGCATTTGCATGCCGACCATGATCCGGGCAATCGGGCCATTGCCATCAAACTGCAACGGGTAAGAGCCCGTTACATAGGTTTTGGCGGCGTCCAATTCTTCCTGGGTCACACCCTCAGCCGCCGCCCGGGCCCATTCATCGCGTATGACGGCAACAGCTTCTGCAATCCGATCATTGGCCGAAGCCACTTGCCCCTGTAGCGTCGCGGCATGGTCCTGTGGCATCAGATAGGAGTAGACACCATAGGTGAGGCCACGCTTTTCCCGAACCTCTTGCATCAAACGGCTTTCAAAGCCGCCCGCGCCAAGGATTTGGTTCAACAAACGGGCCGCAAAGAAATCTGGATCGCTTTGATCGATACTGCGCTGGCCAAATATCGCAACAGACTGCGGGGTCTCAAACGGAATAACCGTTGTGCCGCCTTCTATCAGAATATCTGCCGCTTCGGGTTGTGGTGCGCCCGTTTCGGGCAACGCACCAAGCAATTCATCAAGCAACGGTCCCAGCTCTTCCGGCGTGATATCGCCAACGGCTGCCACATAAAGGCGATCCTTGGCAAAAACGGCTGCATGCGCATCCATAATGTCGTCCCGTGTCAGGGCCGTCACGGCGTCGATTGTTCCGTCGTATTGCGAGCCATAAGGATGGTCGCCAAAGGCCATCGCATCAAACGCCGCCCGCGCGATGGAGTCCGGATCCTTGGCATCGGACCGCAAGCTTGACAAAACCTGCTCGCGCACGCGGTCAATAGACGCCTGATCGAATGTGGGTTCGATAATCGACGCGCGCAGCAATGCAATTGCCTCGTCCCGGTTTTCCGTCAAGAACCGCGCCGATACGTCGACCGAATCCTCTCGGGCACGGTAGGAAAAACTGGCGGCCAGGCTTTCCTGAGCACGGGCAAATCCGCGCGCATCAAGATCGCCGGCTCCTTCTTCCAGCAGGCCCGTCATCAAATTGATTGCGCCACGTTTGCCGGGTGCATCCAGCGATGCGCCGCCGCGAAAGCGCAATTCAAGGGCCGTGAACGGAATGGAAGGTTCCTGGACCAGCCATGCGGTGATACCGCCCGGGCTCACGACTTCTTCGATCTTTGTTTCAGCGTAGGCAGGCAGCGCAACCGCGAAGGCCAACACCATTGAAGCGATAAAGCGGATCATTGTGTCACCTCTTCTTCACGCATCAACCAACCGGTCACCGATGCTTCACGGTTAAAAACCAGACGGGCCGCCGCCATGATGTCGTCAGCTGTTACAGCTTGGAGAATATCGGGCCAGTTCTGGACGTCTTCAACGGTCAGGCCGGACGTCAGGGCGCGGCCGTAGCGGCTGGCAATCCCGTCCGCGTCGTCACGCGCATAGATTTCGCTGGCCTTCAATTGATACTTGATCCGATCAAGCTGGTCCTGGTCCACGCCATCTTCCATGAACTGGGCCAAAGCCGAGTCAAGCGCATCTTCGGCCTCTTGCAGGCTCAGGCCCGGAACGGGAACGACAAACATGTCAAAGGTCGTGTCATCCAAGGAAATACCCTGATAATAGGCCGCCGCATGAACCGCCTTCTGGCTCTCGAATTGAAGCTTTTCTGCCAGATAGCTTGTTGTTCCACCGCCCAGAACTTCCGCCAGCAATTGCAAGGCAGCCGCCACTTCCTGATCCCCACTGTCACGCTCGGGCGCAAGGTACGACCTGCTCACATAGGGTTGGGCGACGCGCGGATCACGAAAGATCAGGCGTCGTTCTGCCGTTTGGGGCGGCTCTTCGGTGCGCAGGCGTTCCGGCAGGTCCGGGTTCGCCAGAATGGGCCCATAGTGTTTCTCCGCCAGCACGCGGACCTCTTCCGGATCAACATCACCGGACACGATCAGGACGGCATTATTGGGATAGTAGAAGGTGTCGTAGAACGTCATTGCGTCTTCAAGGTCAAGCGACACCATCTCGTGCCGCCACCCGATAATGGGCACGCCGTAACGATGGTTCAGGTATTGCGACGCCCGCAACTGTTCGTTGAACAAAGCACGTGGATTGTTCTCGGTACGCTGGTTGCGTTCTTCGATGATCACCTGCCGTTCCGTGAGGATGTTTTCAGGTGTCAGCCGGATGTTGCGCATCCGGTCAGCTTCCATCTGCATCATCAAGTCCAGACGGTCGGCGGCGACGCGCTGAAAATAGGCCGTGTAGTCGTAGCTGGTAAACGCATTGTCGCGCCCGCCATTGGCGGCAACCGTGGCCGACAATTCGCCTTCTGCCAGGGTGTCCGTCGCCTTGAACAACAGGTGTTCCAGAAAGTGTGCAATGCCGGAGGACCCTTTGGGTTCATCTGCGGACCCGGCGCGATACCACACCATATGTTGGACCACTGGCGCGCGGTGATCTTCGACCACCACAACCTGCATGCCGTTGTCTAGCTCAAAGGTTGTTACACCATCTTGGGCCGCGCGCGCGACGAACGGCAACGCGACAAGGCCTAAGGCTAGCCCGGCAAGGGCAACACGTAAACGGGTCATGGCAAATCCTGTTCATTCCAATTACCCGCGAGATACGGGGCAAACACCGCTAATCAAGCAATGGTAGCGCAAAAGTGAGCGAACGCCGCGTCAACCCGCCACGCTTTTCAAGGCGGTGGCGCAGATGGTGTCGGAATGCCCGCCCGGCGATAGACTTGCGCTGTGCGCCCGGCATCCAGCGCTTCGCGACGATAGGCGCGGTTATAAAGGTCTTCCGGGAAAATCCGGATTTGCGTCAGGCGGGACTGGCGCTTGCGAAATGCGGCATCCTCTTCTGCCAGAGACGCCCGGATATCGGGATCCACGCCAAAACGGCTGGCCCGGTTCACCAAAGCCACATCCCGTGACGGGACCGCAGCGGTCGGAGAGCCACGCTGGCCGCCCAGTTTTTCAACACTCTCCGCAAGCGGGAATTGGTCGGTCCGGTTTGCCGCACCCGGTGTTGGCGTGGGCAAAGCTGCATAGCTTGTTGGCTGCTCAAGCGGTTTGGACGGAACAACGATGAATTCGTCTGGCCCATCGCCTCTCGATGTAATCTGACGCAGCCCTTTGTTCTCGCACGCGGCAAGAAAGGTCACGGCAATCAGGGCACATGCGATGATACGCATCCAAAGTCTCCTCGTTTGGGCAGCAATATCGCAGCTTGACCCAACTTGTCACGTGCCCTTTTTGGATGCCTTGGGATCATGGCCAAAGAACACCAGGCCAAGGGCCCCTGCGAAAATGAATATGTCCGCCGCATTGAATACAAACGGATTATCTATTCCGCAGCACGACATGCTCAGGAAATCCAGAACATAACCATAAATCAAACGGTCAAACACGTTTGCAAGCGCGCCACCGATCAACAAACCGGCGCTGGCATAGGCAAGGCGCGGCTGCGGATGCTGCCAAACCCAGTACATCACACCGGCGCAAATGGCCAAGGCAATCAGGATCAGCACCCAAACGCTGGCATCATCGCCAAAAAGGCCAAAATTGATGCCCCTGTTTTCGCCATACCGAAACCGCAAAAGGGGCGGCAGCACATCGATGGACTTGAAGGCAGACACGCCCAGAACATGGATCACCAGATATTTGGTGATCTGATCCAGCGCAAAAGCGACAACCGCAAAGACAGACAAAAGCTTCATATCGGGATCAATGCCGGAAATGGCGCATACCGGTAAAGACCATTGCCAGACCGGCTGC
>CAYGQZ010000093.1:1618-3396 GCA_964352055.1 uncultured Rhodobacterales bacterium | reverse complement strand
GCGATAATCCCGCCGAACGCGCTGGTGCGGTCGCAATCAAACGCTCGGACATAGGCCTCGACCAAGGTGGCACCTGTCGCCACGCCGCACGGGTTGGCGTGTTTGATGATCGCACAGGCGGGACCATGGCCTGCAAATTCGCTCACCAACTCAAAGGCGGCATCGGTGTCGTTGATGTTGTTGTAGCTCAGTTCCTTGCCCTGATGCTGGGTTGCGGTCGCAATCCCCGGACGGGCCGCGCCATCGGTATAAAAGGCAGCGCTCTGATGCGGGTTCTCGCCGTAGCGCAGCGATTGCGCAAGCGCCCCGCCAAAGGTGCGCCGCCGCGGTGTGCCGCCAACTTGCGCGGCCATCCAGGTGCTGACGGCGGTGTCATAGGCGGCCGTGCGGGCGTAGGCGGTTTGGGCCAGCCGCTGGCGCAGGGCATATGGCGTCTGACCGTCGTGCGTGCGCAGCTCCGCCAGAACGGCGTCATAGTCTTCGATGTCCACGACGACGGTCACAAACCCATGGTTCTTGGCGGCAGACCGGATCATCGCAGGTCCGCCGATGTCGATGTTTTCGATCACTTCGGCATAGTCCGCGCCCTTGGCCACCGTTTCCTCAAACGGATAGAGGTTCACGACCACCAGATCGATTGGCGCGATGTTGTGCGCGTTCATCGCTGCGACATGGTCTTCATTGTCGCGCAGGGCCAGCAAGCCGCCATGGACAACAGGGTGCAAGGTCTTGACCCGGCCATCCATCATCTCGGGAAAGCCGGTGACCTCGGACACATCCTTGACGGCAAGGCCCGCCGCGCGCAGCGCCTTGGCGGTTCCACCTGTGCTGAGCAACTCGACCCCGTGGCCTGCCAGCGCCGTGGCAAACTCCACCAGTCCGGATTTGTCGGATACGGAAAGAAGCGCGCGGCGCAGCGGGGCAAGGTCGGTCATTTGGCAGCAATCCTTTTAGTCTGGAACGACACCGGGTTCGTCCCGGTTGAGATCGCGGATGCCCATGGCAGTTTCCTGCGCCTTGGACAAGGACCAGCGAACACGCGTCGCGTAATCCATAACCTTACCAGTCAGCACGATTTGCAATGCGGCGCGCGGTTTCAGGCGCACTTTTTCCAGATAGACGCCGCGATCAACGGAAAGGCTGTGGGTCCCATCGTGGCGGAATACCCAGACCTCACCGCTTTTGAGTGCAATCCATACCGCCATCCCATCCGTGTCGAGTTCCGCGTCCACTTCGGGGTGCAGATGGAAGCGAATGTCAAAAGGTATGCCTGCCAGCAACTTGGCGCCCATCACCTTGTCGAACAGGCGTTTTTCATGCACCTCCATGGCAAGCAGCATGTCCTCTCCCGACAGGGCGCGCCCATCAAATGTCAGATCAAGGGTCCGTGCATGTGTCAGGCCATGGGTTCGGGAATAACCATTGTGCCCGCCTTGGAAACGTAATCCATCCGGTGCCTGACTGACCTCGATCGGAACATGGGTCGGTGCGTCCACCAGCGCTTCGCGCGATGTGGAACGGACCGCGTCGCCAAGCCGAGCGCTGGAATATCCATCCAGACACAAGGTCGAGTGCGACGGTGTGGCGCGCCCGGCACGCCGCCATTCGGCGCCGAAACTGACACCGGACCCGCAATTCACGATCAACGGTCTGCGCCCGGATGTCAGCTCGAAGGCAAGGGTTGAAGCATGCGCGTTGAAACTGGCGGCGGGCGCGGGCGGTTTGGCGGCATCGATGATCACACTGGTCCGCCCTGCACTCAACCTTGCAAAGCCCAT
>CAYGQZ010000093.1:0-1518 GCA_964352055.1 uncultured Rhodobacterales bacterium | reverse complement strand
CCGCATAGATCAGGCCCGTCAATGCCTCAAACCGGGGCAAACCGGGTGCCGCCGCATGCCAGCGCCTCGACAGAAACAGGATTTGCTGGGCAAGCGACTGATAAAAAGCATCGGATTGGTTGGTTTCGCTGCCGCGCAACACAAAAAGTGCATGGCTGATCCAACGGATCAGGCGGCGGCCGGTCAGGTCAGGCGTCCAGCCCGGGCCGCGTCCGGTGCCATACCGTTCAATCCAACCCCACAGCCATTTCTGACACACATCCCGCGCCTCTGAATCGCCGATAGCGGCCAGATCGTCCATCCAGGCGAACCCGTGCAAAGCGTGCAGATATGCTTCGTCCGGGGCGTTCACATCCCACAGGTCAACGCCCGGCGCTTCGACAAGCGCGCCAGCAAACAGATAGGTTCCTGCGACAAGCTGGCGGCCACGGACGAAGTTGCCAATCGTTCGCGGCTCGGGAGGCGACGCAAACGCGGTCACCGCCTTGGTGCGCGTCGCCCGGCGGGCGTGCCAACGGTTCAGAAACCGGGCCTTGCGGGCCGAAAACCCAATCGGGGTGGACATACTCTGCTGCCTCGACGCTTCTGGGGCGTTCTTTGAATCACCCTAGCCCGCGACAGGCTGCAAGTCACGTGTTGTCAGCCCGCCTTGCGCAGACACGCCATGTAAAATCCGTCCATGCCGCCTTGGTCCGGCCAGAAGTCAGGACGCAGGCGCAGCCCGCCTTCTTCGGTGATCCATTCAGGCTCAATACCGGCGACACTCAAGGCTGCGCGGTCCACGGTAACGTCGCTGTGGCGTTCCAACGCCTCGTCCACCTGAACTTCGCCTTCATCGGGCAGCAGCGAACAAGTGCAGAACACCATGCGCCCGCCGGGCCTGAGCAACGTCAGTGCATGGTCGATCATGCGGCCTTGCATGTCGATCAGATCGGCAAATTCGGATCCGTCCTTGGCAAAGGGCAGATCGGGATGGCGGCGGATTGTTCCGGTTGCCGAACAGGGCGCATCCAGCAGGATCGCGTCGTACTGCCCGTCAATCGCGAAGACATCCGCGACCTGCACATCGGCCTCAAGTTTGGTGCGCACAAGGTTCTGTGACACACGCTCCATCCGCCCTGGCGAGATATCCACCGCCGTCACTTTGGCCCCGGCAGACGCAAGTTGAAGGGTTTTACCGCCCGGCGCAGCACAGAGGTCCAGCACCTTTTCGCCCGCTTGCACGTTCAGAATGCGGGCCGGGATCGCGGCGGCGGCATCCTGAACCCACCAATCGCCTTCCGTAAATCCCGGCATGGCCGAGACCTGGACGCCGACGGGCACCCGCACCGAACCCGTCGGCATAACCGTGCCTTCCACCGCTTTGGCCAGTGCTGCCGGATCACCCTTGGCCGTCAGATCAAGCGGCGCGCCGACAAAGAACGCGGACTCCATAGCCAGAACGGCTTCGCCCCCCCAGGCGTCAACCAATGGGCCGCGCAACCATTTCGGCAGTCTGGGAATGCGCAAGCTGGGCCA
>CAYGQZ010000092.1:0-14481 GCA_964352055.1 uncultured Rhodobacterales bacterium | reverse complement strand
GGCGCGGCACTGCCAATCACCGCCAATGGCAGCAAGGCGCCGCTGGCGTTTGGAACGAATTCCTGCGTTTCAATTTCGATCCGTTCGACCGTGATGCGCGACATCGCCAAACCGTTGTTCATCAGAACGATATCAAAGGTTTCGACTGATGCGGGCAGGATACGCGCCATCGAGCGCGCGACGCGGCCAAAAATGATTGCCTGATTGGAAATGACGTCGCTTGAGACCCGCAGTTCGGCACGGGTTGCCGATACGGTAACCGCTTCGATCTGGATATTGACCACTTCCAGCTCAGGCGCGATTGCGTCCCGGATCACGGTTGGCGCACGTTCGGATTGTGCCCAGCTTGTGTCATACCGCTCTGGCATTTCGCTGCGGCTGGGTCGCACGATCACCGGCGGTGGGCCCGCGATTGTAAACGGAATGACGGGCCGGTTCGGGTTCAGCTGCAACTGCGCATTCACCCCGAATTCTGACCCGTACACGTAGTATGCGCCAAGACGCAGCCCATTGCGCACCTGGTATTCCGCCCCGACGTTGATCGAGGATTTCCGGTCGAACACGCCGCGCGATGTTTCTGGCACGTAAGCGTCTGTCGAATATTCCGCTTTCAGCCCGAGCCGGTCGGTCACCTGCCACTCGATTCCGCCAAAGGGAGAGACGGGGCCACGGAACCATTGATCCGTAGACAATTCGCCGCCTGTATCCCCCGGCGAGAAGGTTGGCCGATCTCCTCCGAACGGCGACCCGATTGAGCCATTCGAGCCCAGACGCCCCCATCCAAGCCCTGCCGTCACCTTGAATTTGCCGGGCAGGTTGAACGGTTGGTCGAAACTCTTGGTCGCAACGATGTATTCGCCCGCATAGATCCCGGTGCCCGCGAAATCCTGCAAGCCAACGGTGAGGGCCGGCCGGTTTTCTGTTTCGCTCAGCACAAGAAAGCGGATGTCAAAGCTGCGGTCCCGATACGTTTCAAATCCGTCCGAATCCCAATCCTGAATGCCGATATAGCGGAATGTCCCGCTGATCCGGGGGGAGAACTGAAATGTGAAAGAGGTGCGCGTCTGACCGCCGAAGTAAGAGACGCCGACCGCAACCTGACCGTCTGGCAGGGGTTCGGCGCTTGGCATGTCGATGAGGCCGGGCAGGCCGTAGAAGTTCAGCGACGGGGCCGAGGTGACAACCGTTCCGGGGGCCACATTCTGCGCCAGAGCTGTACCCGCCAATGTGGCGGCACATAGGATACCTCCTGACAAACCTGCCCATCGGCGTGTACGAAGGTTCTTAGACATATTTTGTCACTGCTCGTGTCCTGAAGCTTTGGGGTGTTAAACCACGGAAGCTTGTTCTTGTGCAATGTCTGGTCTAGTCCGTTTTGCTGCAGGGCACCAATCCGGGCATTCAGGATACAGGTGCGGCACTTTCGGGCAGTTCCCGGGCGCTGTTGGGTGTGAACCTGTATCCGTCAACCCAGCGCATGACCATCTTGCGTGCTTCCTGCTCGTCTCCGGCGGCAAGCGCGTGCCGCAGTGATCGCAAGGCAGAGGCCACTTCGATTTCGCTGAGGCTTTCCTCGACCGTGAAAAAGATTTTCTTGTGCCCCGTTCCGATCAACGTTCCATTGATTGTCAATTCTTCGGTCATCTTCTCGCCCGGGCGCAGGCCGGTGAATTCGATTTCGATGTCGCCGTCCGGGTTGTCGGTATCGCGCACGGTAAACCCGGCGCTTTCAATCACCTGCCGCGCCAGTTGTTCAATTTTGACGGGTTTGCCCATGTCCAGCACAAAGACTTCGCCGCCCTTGGCCATCGACCCTGCCCGCAGCACCAGATGCACGGCCTCTTGCACTGTCATGAAGTACCGCGACACGTCGCGATGCGTCACAGTGAGTGGGCCGCCGCGCCGGAGTTGTTCCTGAAACAGCGGCACCACGGAGCCCGAAGACCCCAGCACGTTGCCAAAACGCACGGCCGCAAAGACGAGGCCATTCTGGGCCGCAATGCGGTGCGCGGTGTCCTGTACCACCAGTTCGGCCAGCCGTTTGGACGCGCCCATGATATTTGTTGGCCGCACAGCCTTGTCCGACGAGATCAGGACAAAGCGCGCCACACCGGCGGCTGCCGCTTCGCTGACCAGCGTATGGGTTCCCAGAACGTTGTTGGCCAGACCGGCGAGGGGGTTGGCCTCGACCATCGGCACATGTTTGTAGGCTGCAGCGTGCAGGATGACTTCGACGTCGTGATCCTGAAGCACGCGGCGGACCTGGCGCGCATCGGTGACCGAGCCCAGAACGGGAACCACCTCGATATCGCTGCCTTCGATCATTTGCAGGGCTTCCTGATGGATCTGGTAGAGCGCGTGTTCGCTCAGCTCATAAAGCACCAGTTTCCGTGGGTGGCATTCGATGACCTGACGGCTGAGCTCCGATCCGATGGAGCCGCCGGCGCCCGATATAAGAACCCGGCGGCCGGAATAGGCTTCGGCACCTTCGCCCCGGTGTGCACTCACTTCGTCGCGGCCCAGAAAGCTGCGCGGGTTGACCGGGGTCAGCTTGTCAACAAGGGCTTCTTCGCCGATCAGTTGCGAGAACGAAGGCAGCGTCTGAACTTCGAGGCCCATTTTCTGAAGCCGCCGCGCGATCTGCATCTGTTTGGGTTGCGTTTGTGAAGGCATCGCCAGAAGCACGCGGTCGATCTGCCGTTCGGCGACGATTTCAGCGATCCGAACGGGGCTGTAGACCGGAAGCCGGAGGACATTGATTCCCTGCAGGGCCTGACTGTCATCGACGAAGGCAACCGGTTCAATCACCGCATGGTTGCGCAAGGCCGACACCAGCTGGATACCGGTTGTTCCCGCCCCGTAGATCAAGACCCGGCATCGGTCGCTGCCCTTGCGATACATGGCGATGACAACCTGCAAAAGCACGGCGCGGCTGATGACGGAAAACACAAAAAACGTAATTCCGAAAGTCACCTGAGGCTTGAGCCCGATCTGGGCGTTTGCCGCCGTGGTGAGTAGCAAAGATGTCACAGTCAGAATGGCCGCAAACGCTGCCGTACGTCCGACCGACTCGGATTCGTAATCATTCAGCGTTGTCGACGACGTGCCGATCCAGATCGAAACAACCGCCGCAACCAGCAACAGGTAGGGGAGGACAGGCAGATAGCTCCACATCATGGCCAAAGCGCCATCCGCCGGAAGCCGGAGGCTGAAAGCAAACAGTAAAGCTGCTGGAATGGTCAATAAGTCAATCAGGACAAAAATATTGCGTTTTTGCTTGCGCGACAATGACTTGATCAAGTTTAGCATTCTGCCCCCGTGGCCGATATGTTTCGGCTCTTGCAGGTTATATTAAGATTTTCTAGCCTATGAGCTAGAATTACGTGCTTTTGAATTCCGTTAAGCTTTGTTTCCCTCTCAAAACAGGCGAACTTACGCCCATTGCGCCCAATATTTAAGCAAACGGAGCCTCAACTCTTTCTAGAACGATAGCTCCTGTTACTGCAACAGGCCTGTTAACGATTTTGTTGACGCTTGCGTCGGAACAGATTGCCGATCGTTTGAAAGACGAGGTCAAAGTCGTAGCACATGTTTTGATTGCGCTGATAAATCAGATCGAGCCGGGCTTTGCGTGGAATACAAATGTCGGCATAGACCTTGTCTGTTTCTTCTGGTGTGTTGCAGCGCGCCAACAACTTGTCTTCGTGTTTGTGGAAGCGGATCGTCGCCAAACCAGTGATCCCGGGCCGTGATTTCAGAACCTCTTTGTAGATGTCGGGAAACCGTTCGACGTATTCGCGCAGGGGCGGGCGCGGTCCGACAAAGCTGAGATCGCCCTTGAGCACATTCCACAGTTGCGGAAACTCGTCCATACGCTTGGCCCGCAAACGGGCGCCCAAAGGAGTGATCCGGGCTTCCTTGTCACCGCCAGACACGCCGGAATCCTGATCGACCACCGTCATGGTCCGGAATTTCCACAGGCCAAAGCTTCTGGTCGGAGATCTCATGCGCTCGGCCACATAAAATACCGGACGCCCCTGAATGCGCCAGATCTTGATCGTCAGATACAGGATCGCCGGCCCAAGGATGAACACCAGAAGACTGGCAAAGAACAGGTCAAAGATGCGTTTGCGCCAGGTCATTGGGCCTTCAGTGTTGTGCGCCAGTCCGCCACAACACCCTGGGGGGTGCTGTCGCGCGGGTCAAAGGTGGTTATTGTTTCCAGAACCGTGGTGTCCAGTTCAACATGTGCAATCGTTTGGTCGGTTGCTGGACGCGCTTGCCATGGCAAGCCCGCGCTGTCCAGCAGATCGCCCATCTGAACAGTGCCTGGCGCCGCCACATTCACCAACTGTGGCAAATCCGCAGCCAGTGTCATTTCAAACAAGACTCGGGCCAGCGAATTGGGGCCGATATAGCTGCGCCGCGGCGTCGTTCCGTCCGGAAATGAGTCGAGGGTGAATCCCGGCGTCCAATTCCCAAGAATGGCATCCGCCCCCGCCACATTGCCCAGCCGGAGTGTCGTGCAGGGGTGACGGTGGCGCGCTGCCATTTTTTCCATTGCCAGTTTGGCGTGCCCGTAGGGCGAGGCAGGGGCTGTTGGCCCATCTTCGCGCAGGGGGCCAGGGGTGTGCCCATAGACGGCGGCACTGGAAAACAGGATGACGCGGCCCGCGCGCGCCGCCTGTGCTGCGTCCAGAACGGCGGCGGCAAGTGTGGTGTTCATATCCATCGCCTGGGCGCTGGTGTGGGTTACTCCGGCCAGACAGATTATCGCATCTGCCCCGACAAGCGTCTGTTCCAGCGCGTTTGGGGTCAATACGTCGATGTCCTGCCGCGTCAACCACGTGGCGGGACGCGGAAAGATCGGTTCCAGCAATTGCCCCAATCGCCCCCCTGCACCAAGGACCACGATCCGCATGGGTCAGGGCATCCTGATCTGCGCACCCGTTTTCACGAGTGCATTGATCTGCCGAATATGCTCGGGCAAGCAGACGGTGTGAAAATCGTAGGTATCGACCACATGTTGGCGGGCGGCGGGGCCAAGATGGGCAAAGTCGCGCGGCCGTTCCAGCACCTCGACCACCTGCGCGGCAATCGCTTCGGGATCGAAAAAATCGACCAGCAGACCCGTTTTTCCATGTTCCATCGCCTCGCGCACGGGCGCCACATCGCTGGCCACGATGGTGGCCTGCATCGCCATGCATTCAAGGAACGACCAGGACAACACAAAGGGCATGGAAAGGTAGATGTGGCAACTGCTGATCTGGATGATGTTCTGGTAATGCGAGAATGGCACCGTCCCAAGGAAATGCAGCCTGTCCCAGTCCAGAAGGTGCCCCACCTCGGCCTCCATCTGGCCGCGCAATCCGCCGGGATGCGCGGATTTCTTGCCATAGGACGCGTCGCTGCCTCCGATCACCAGAACTCGGGCGTTTGGCCGTGCCTTCTGGATATGGGGCAGCGCCCGCATGAACTGGTGATAGCCCCGCGTGGTTTCGAGGTTGCGCGCCATGAAGGTCACGATCTCGTCCTTGACCGTCAGGGGGCGGCCGATCCGGCCCAGCTCGACCTTGGCCTTCTTGTTTGGCTTGAGTGTATCGGTGCGAATGCCGTCATGGCAGACATACATCTTGTCCCGAAAGTTGGCGGGAAAGCGGTTGGCTTGCCATTCGGTCGGGCTGTGCGCCAGATCGACCACGTCGATATTGACCAATGGCACCACATTGTGGCCCTGCAGCAGAAAGGGTGCGTGATCCGATACCGGTTCAGCGGGGTCAAAGCCGACCGGGCCGCCGTGGGCCGAATAATAGTATTCAAAGAACCCGATCAGCGGCGTGTCTGGCAGCACCTCGCGCAGGAAGGTCATTTCGCCCCAGCCCACATGTCCGATCACGATGTCCGGCACAAAGCCGGAGGCCAGGATCTTGCGCACTGCCATGGCCGCTCCGAATCCGTTGCCCGCGGCGTTCTCATAGGTCTTGGACAGCCCGTAGGCATCCTTGGCGGCCTTGTGATGTGTTTCGTAGATCGCCGTCTTGACCCCGGCGAATGTCGGCGGCTTCTTGCGCTGGGTCAGAAATACGATCTCGTGCTCTTGCTGGGCGGCCAGCCATTGGATCAGTTCACGGTATTGTCCGGGCATGTTCTGGTGAATGAAGAGTAATTTCATCTGATCCTCGTGGTGCGTGCCTGTGGATACCCGGAGGGCACGCTGGGTGCAATTGTGCGATATGCCTAGCCGGGCCAAAGTGCCCCCGTGCCGCGTTTTTCCTGTCCGGGGCTCAGCCCGAAAGTACCCCGATAGCTTTTGGAAAAATGCGACAGCGACTGAAACCCGCAGGCCACACAGATGTCCGTGACGCTGAGGCTGGTTTGCCGCAAGAGCCCGCGTGCCTTTTCCAGCCGAAGCTGGAGATAGTGCCGTTTGGGCGACATCCCGAGGTATTTGGCAAAGAGCCGTTCAAGCTGGCGGGTGGAGAGCTGGATGACCTGCGCAATCTCATCGGGCCGCAATGGGTCCTCAAGGTTGTTTTCCATGATTTGCATCGCCAAGCCCAGTTTGCCGTGCTGCATGTCCGGTCGCGCCCGTCGTGACAGCCGCTGCCCTTGGCTGGCCGCCCGAGGATCGGTATAGACCATCTGATCGGCCACCCATGTGGCCAGTTCGGGGCCGTAATCCGACATGACCCGGTCCAGCATCATATCCATCGAGGCCGCCCCGCCCGCAGTGGTGAACACCCGTCCGTCCACAGAATAGAGGCTGTTTTCAATGATCACATCGGGCAACAGTTCAGTCAGTGCGTCGCGATACTGCCAGTGCGTCGTGACCCGTTTGCCCGAAAGCAGCCCGGCCAAGGCCAGCGTGTAGGTGCCCGATGACAATGCGCCGAAATCCATGCCTTTGCGCGTTTCGCGTCGCAGCCAGTTCAGGATCGCCCGCGTGCTGCCTTCGCCCGCGCGATCACCGGCGCAAACGACCAGCGTTTCGTTGCGATCCAGTTCCGGCAGGGCGGCGTCCACGGTGGTTGTCACGCCGTTATAGGCCGCCACAGGCGCGCCGGTTTCGCCGATAAGCCGCCATGTATAAAACGTCTGATCAGACGGGTGCAGGTTGGCAAGGCTGAGCGCTTCGAGTGCGCAGGCGAACCCGAGTTGGGAATAGCCGGGGATCAGCAGAAAGGCGTATTGCTTGGGATGTGCGGCCTCAGGCGGCAAGGGCTGTGTCCAGCAATGCGCGTACCTTGCGCGCGTAAGGCTCGTTTTCCAGGCGGGCGATTTCGGAGCCGTTTTTCATCACCAGCAGGGTCGAGCGGCGCTTGACCTTGAGCTTTTCTGTCAGTTGCGCGCGCCCGAACGTGTCCCAATCGACGTCAATGAAAGTCAGACGGTTATAGGCGGGCGTGTCTGCCAGCGCTTCGGCGATCAACTCGGCCTTGATCTGGCAGGTCAGCGACCAACTGGCCCGGTAATTCAGGACAATCGTTTGATTGGTCGCGCGCAGATCGCGCCAGACCGCGGGGCTGAAGGTTTCGGCAGGATAGCAAAGCGCCATCGACGGAAGAAACGCGGCGGCAGAGAGCAAGAAGGTACGGCGGTGCATAAGGGTGCTCCTGGAACTGGTATGACTTGGCAGAATATTGCCGATGGGCCTTAAAGCAAGGTGAAATGTCAGCTTTTCACCTGTCGGGAGACTTGTACGGCAAGAATTCCGGCCGCGATAATGATTACCCCGACGACATCCTGCGTGCCCAGACGTTCGCCCAGCAGAACCGCCGCCACTGCCACACCAAAGAACGGATTGAGGAAATGGAACGTGGCGGCCTTGGTGGCACCTATCCGGGCCACCAGTTCAAACCAGATCCAGGTGGCCAGAAGACCCGGCGCCAGCGTGGTATAGGCAAAGGCCGCGATCAGTTCCGGCGTGACATTCACCCGCAGCGTTTCGGTCAGTGCCGAGGCAATGGCCAGCGGCACGGCCCCCACAAACATCTGCAGCCCCACGACCATCATCAGATTGCCGCCCGACGACATTGACCGCATCGACAAGGTCGCGACCGCAAGGGCGACCGCCGCAATGACACAGAGGGCCACGCCGCGCAGATCAACGCCGCTTTCGATCCGGGCCGACATGATGATGACCACGCCCGCGATCCCGAGGATCAGACCGATGATGCCCAGCACCGGAAGCTTGTCCCGAAACACCACCCAACCCGCAAAAGCCACCATTAGCGGCATGACTGATGCGATGATCGAGGCCAGCGATGCCTCAACCGTTTGCATCGCATAGAAGTTGAGGCCCAGGTAAATCGCGTTCTGGCAGATGCCAAAGATGATCGTGGCGCGCCATTGATCCCGTGTGAGGGTCCAGCTTTGGCCCATTGCCCGCGCGATGGCCACGCCAATCATCCCCGAAATCAGAAACCGCAGGGCCAGTGATGCCAGCGGAGACGCGTCTGCCACGATGATCCGCGCGGATGTAAAGGCCGATGACCAGATCAGGGCAAATGTCAGCCCCATCGCGATTGCGCGAATGTCCATTCCGGTCCCTTCCCTCAGTGCGGCGGACGTTCGGGTAATTCAGCGTGGGATGCAAGATGCGCTGATGATTGCGGCTGCGCACAAAAAAAGGGCCGCCTTGTCTGGCAGCCCCTGATCGTTCTGAAACGCGGTGACGGCTTAGCCGTTCACGCTGTCCTTCAGAGCCTTTGCGATGGTCATCTTGACCACCTTGTCGGCGTCTTTCTTGAACTGCTCGCCGGTCGCAGGGTTGCGCACCATACGCTCGGGGCGCTCGCGGCAATAGATCTTGCCAACACCGGGAAGGGTGACGGCACCGCCGCCGGAAACTTCCTTGGTGATCAGGCCGCACATTGCATCCAGTGCGACGCCTGCGGATTTCTTGTCTGTGCCCATTTCTTCGGCCAGCGCCGCGACGAGTTGGGTTTTTGTCATTGGTTTTGCCATTTTATGGTCTCCTTCGTCTGCCCGACAACTTGGGCCTCATTTGCCTAGTGTAGCGTCATGTTGTGTGAACACACAACGATTAGTGGCCCAAAGCAAGTGAAAAACAGGGGTTTTTGGCTGTTTTCAACCTTAAAGGAAGGCTGTTTCGTCAAATGAGCGCAATTTCCGACTGTGAATGCGCTCCAAAGGCATGGTTCGGATGTGTTCCATCGCACGGATCCCGATCATCAAATGCCGTGCCACCTGCGTTTTATAGAAGTCCGAAGCCATGCCCGGAAGCTTCAATTCGCCGTGCAAAGGCTTGTCCGAGACGCACAGAAGCGTGCCATAGGGCACCCGGAACCGGTAGCCATTGGCGGCGATTGTCGCGCTTTCCATATCCAGCGCGATGGCCCGCGACTGGCTAAGCCGCTGCACCGGGCCGCGGTGGTCGCGCAATTCCCAGTTGCGATCATCATAGGAGGCGACCGTACCCGTGCGCATGATCCGCTTGAGCTCGTACCCTTCCAATTCGGTCACAGCGGCCACGGCCTGTTCCAGCGCGATCTGGATTTCGGCAAGCGCCGGGATCGGAACCCAGGGCGGCAGATCGTCGTCCAGCACGTGGTCTTCGCGCAGATAGGCGTGGCCGAGCACAAAGTCCCCCAGCGCCTGAGAGTTCCGCAGTCCCGCGCAATGCCCGACCATCAGCCAGGCATGGGGCCGCAAGACCGCGATGTGGTCCGTCGCTGTTTTCGCATTCGACGGACCAACCCCGATATTGACCAGCGTGATCCCGGACCCGTCCGCCCGCTTCAGGTGGTAGGTCGGCATTTGCGGCATCTTGCCGAAATCCTTGATCACGCCATCGCTGCTGGTGATGATCGAATTGCCCGTCGAGACAAAGGCCGTGTAGCCGCTGTCAGGATCATCTAGCTGGGTGCGCGCATAGGCTTCGAATTCGGAGACATAGAACTGGTAGTTGGTGAACAGCACATGGTTCTGGAAATGCGTCGGGTCGGTGGCGGTGTAATGCGACAACCGGGCCAGCGAATAGTCGACGCGCTGGGCAGTGAACGGGGCCAACGGTTCGATCCCGTCCGTGGCCACATAGGTGCCGTTCATGATGTCGTCGTTCGTTGTCGTCAGGTCCGGCACGTCAAAGACGTCGCGCAGCGTGAAATCCGCCGCCCCTTCCTGTGGCACGGTGATCGCGGCATTGTTGGCCACCGCGAAATGGACCGGCATCGGCGTGTCGGAATAGCCGATATGCACGGGTTGGTCGTGGTTCTTGATCAGAAGATTGATTTGCTGGGTCAGGTAGTTGTCGAACAGATCGGGCCGGGTGATGGTCGCCACATAGGTGCCGGGGCCAGAGACATGGCCAAAGCTCAGCCGTGTGTCGACCTGCGCATAGCTTGACGTGGTAAAGCGCACTTCGGGGTAAAAGGCGCGCACCCGACCATCGGGCGCGCCATTGGCCATCGCGGCGGCGAAGTGTTCGTTCAGAAAATCGGATGCTTCGTCATATAGGGCACGCAGCAGGGCGACCGCCTCGGCCGCATTCTTGATGCTTTGGTGCGGACGGTCTTCGGGTGTCAGGGTTTTCATGTTGTGGTCTCTAATACGGGTATGAATTCAAAACTGCGGACATCGACAAGGCCGAGGTCTGAGATACGCAGTTCGGGGATGACAACAAGCGCCAGAAGCGAGTGTTGCATGTAAGCGTTGTTGAGGGTGCAGCCGCAGTCGACCATGGCTTGCACCATTCTGTCGGCCTTGGCTGCGACCTCGTGGGCGGGGCTGTCGGACATGAGCCCGGCTATCGGCAGTTCGACCAGCGCGAGTTCGGTGCCATCGCGGAAAATGGTGATCCCGCCGCCCACTTCGGCCAGCCGGTTTGCGGCCAGTGCCATCTGTTCGCGGTCGGTGCCCACCACGATCATGTGGTGGCTGTCATGCGCCACGGTCGAGGCCATCGCCATTTTGCCTTCATAATTGAAGCCCGCGACGAAGGCGTTGGTCACGCCCCCGGTCGCCTGATGTCGTTCCACCAACGCGATCTGGCAGGTGTCGCCGTGGGTTTCGACCTTGCCGTCCGAGACGGGCAGATCCCGCTTCAGCGCCTTGGTCGGGGCCTGATTTTCGACAACGCCGATGACATTTGCGGTGACAGAGTTGCGGCCTTCGGGGGCGTGGACCTCGAAATCCGCTGCCGTTTTTGCAGAACCCATGTTTACCGTCTGACGCGCCGCTTCGGGCCAGTCCAGATGCGGGCAGTCGGCAATCAACTTGCCGTCCAGCGCCACGGTCTTGCCGCGTGCGATCACATGCTCGATCGGCAGGGTTTTCAGATCAGAGGTCAGGATCACATCCGCCCGCCGCCCGGGCGTGAGTGAGCCGATCTCACGCTCAAGCCCGAAGTGCGTCGCTGTGTTGATCGTGGCCATCTGCAAGGCAATCAGTGGATCACAGCCGCAGTCAATCGCGTGCCGCACCACCCGGTTCATGTGCCCGTCATTGACCAGCGTGCCCGAATGGCAATCATCCGTGCACAGGATCATGTTGCGCGGGTCCAGCCCCTTTTCGGTGATCGCGGTGATCTGCGTTGCCACATCATACCACGCACTGCCCAGCCGGATCATCGACCGCATGCCCTGTCGCATCCGCGCAATGGCATCGGCCTCGCAGGTGCCTTCGTGATCGTCGGCGGGGCCACCGGCCACATAGGCCGCAAAACTCGGCCCCAGATCGGGCGAGGCATAGTGCCCGCCGACGGTCTTGCCCGCAGTCTGCGTCGCCGCGATCTCTGCCAGCATCTGCGGATCACCGGCGGCCACGCCCGGAAAATTCATCATTTCGCCCAGACCGATGATGCCGGGCCATGTCATGGCTTCTGCCACATCTTCGGCGCTGATCTCGTAGCCTGTCGTCTCCATCCCTGGTGCGGACGGCGCGCAAGAGGGCATCTGCGTCCAGATGTTGACGGGCTGCAACAGCGCCTCGTCATGCATCAGCCGAACCCCTTCGAGGCCCAGCACATTTGCGATCTCATGCGGATCGGTGAACATGGTTGTGGTGCCGTGCGGCGTGACGGCGGCGGCAAACTCGGCCGGGGTCAGCATGCCGGATTCGATATGCATATGACCGTCGCAGAGGCCCGGTATCATATAGCGGCCTTCCGCCTCGATGATTTCGGTTTCGGGGCCGGTGCAATAGCTGGCGTCAGGCACGACACAGGCGATCCGGCCGTGCTTGATGGCAATGTCATGCCCTGGCAGCGCCTCGCGGCTGTGCACGTTAACCCAGATGCCGCCACGGATGACGGTATCGGCAGGCGCACGGCCTGCGGCAACTTCGATCAGATCGGGGGCAGTGGCGGGCCAGGACGGAAAGGGTGTCGGAGAAAGGTCATGTTCCATGTCCTGTTGGATCAAAATTCCCATGCAGGCGCAAGGGGGGTGTTTTGAATGTATTGAAACTGTCACGATACCCGGCAAAGACTGGCCCATGGCCATTGTCATCCATCACAATCCCGACTGCAGCAAATCGCGAAGTGTTCTGCGGATCATCCGGGATGCAGGCTTTGATCCGATCGTTATCGATTACCTTGAAACCGGATGGGCGCGCCCGCAGTTGCTGGGGCTGTTTGCGGCGGCGGATCTCACGCCCCGCGCCGCGCTTTATACCGGCAAGGGCATTGCCGAGGGGCTGGGACTGCTGGGTGATGACGTGTCTGATGATACTGTTCTGGAGGCGATGGTGGCGCATCCGGTGCTGGTGAACCGCCCCTTTGTCGCTTGCCCGGCGGGTGTGCGTCTTTGCCGTCCGCCCGAGGTGGTCCTGGACCTCATGCCGCGTTGGCCTGCTGGCCCCTTTGCGCTGGAGGATGGCCGGACGATCATCGACGCCAGTGGCAAAAGGCTTGACGGGTGAAAACAGTTCAGCAACGCTGACCTTATGGACTATGACAGCATCGATGCAGACAGCTTTGGCCGCTCGCTTCGGGGGATTGGCCTGAACCTGCTGGTGCGGGATGTGGGTGCCGAAGTGGCCTTTCTGACCGCGGTGTTCGGCATGAAGGCGCACCAGCCCACCGCCGATTTCGCCATCATGACCTATGGCGATCAGGTGTTTCAGCTGCACAGCGACGGGACGTACCATTCCAACCCGCTGCTGGGGCTGCTGCCGGAAAACCCGCCGCGTGGTGGGGGGATCGAGATACGGCTCTATGACACCGACCCGGAAGAGGCCTGCGCCCGCGCTGACGGCGCCGGGGGCACGATCCTGCAACAGCCGACCGACAAACCCCACGGCCTGCGCGAGGCGTATATTCTGTGCCAGAACGGATATGCCTGGGTGCCGTCGCGGAAGAAGGATGTTTGAGGGTCTGCTTGCGACAGTCTCAGGCTCCTGAGCCTTCTGTATCCTGGCTTTTCCATGCTGCGCTGCCCCCGTCAGCTGGGTCTTTTGGCCTTGGCGATCAGAGTGGAAACCTGGCAGAACACCCCTGATCAAATCAGAGTTCCACTTGATCGCCAGTGCGGTCCTTTTGGCAGCATATCTGTGCAGTGGCGGTGAGGTTGGCGGGTTCGACTTTGTCCGGCGACACTGAATGGTCGGGTCGGGACCCACGTCCACTGCATCAGATATGTCGCAACCAGAACAGCTTTTTGTGTTGATCTGCAGGGCCCACCTCATGCACGCTCCATTCGAACCAAAAGGGAGCCGCTCGCCATGACCGTCACCAACATCCGCCCCAACATGGACCACTGGCAGGAACGGGTGGACCTTGCCGCAGCGTTTCGCTGGACCGTGCGCCTCAATATGCACGAAGCGGTGGCGAACCACTTCTCGCTTTCCGTAAATGATGACGGCACCAAGTTCCTGATGAACCCCAACCAGATGCACTTTTCCCGGATCAAGGCGTCTGACCTGATCATCGTCGATGCCAACGACCCGGCCAGCATGGAAGGGCCGGATGCACCTGATCCGACGGCCTGGGGGCTGCATGGCGGGATGCACCGTCATTGTGCGCACGCCCGTTGCGCGATGCATGTCCATTCCCCCTATGCCACCGCGCTGGCCGCCCTTGCCGACAGCCGCCTGCCGCCCGTGGATCAGAACGGGTGCATGTTCTTCAACCGTGTGGTGGTGGACGAGCATTACGGCGGGCTGGCCTTTGAGGAAGAGGGTGAACGCTGCGCCAAGCTCTTTGATGATCCGCGCAAGAAAGTCATGGTGATGGGCAATCACGGCATCATGGTGCTGGGCGATACGGTTGCCGACACGTTCAACCGCATGTTCTATTTCGAGCGGGCCTGCCAGACTTATATGCTTGCCCTGCAGACCGGCAAGCCGTTGCGCCTGATCCCCGATGACGTGGCCGAAAAGACCGCGCAGGACATCGAGGACTATCCCGAGCAGGACGAGCGTCATCTGGCCGAATTGAAGGCGATCCTGGACGAGGAAGGTTCGAACTATGCCAGCTGACGGGGATCTGTCACAAGCGGGACTGGCCGAGGCCAGGCAAGC
>CAYGQZ010000091.1:7669-14594 GCA_964352055.1 uncultured Rhodobacterales bacterium | reverse complement strand
CAGCACGCCAAGGGCTGCAATGGCATGGGTCACCAGCACGCGGATCATCCGCGCATCACCTTCAAACGGTAGCGCAGCGAGGTCTGCAAATGTGCCTCGGCCGCCGCTCCGGCCCCATCAAGGTCGCCCGCGCCGATAGCGTCGATGATCTGGCCGTGCTGGTGCACCACGGTTGCGATCCGGTCGGCATCGGCCAAGGTGGTGGGCCCCAACAGCAACAGCGCATTGTTCATCGCGCGGGCTGCATCCAGCAGAAACCTGTTGCGCGCGGCAAGATAGATTGCGCGGTGAAAGGTCTGGTTGATCGCCGCTGCCCGTGGGCCATCGCCTTGGGTGGCCAGGATATCGTCGTTGATGGCGGCCAGCGCATCCACTTCGGCCTCAACGCAGTGTTTCGCGGCCATTTCCGCCGCTGTGCGTTCCAGGACCAGCCGCATTTCATAAAGTTCGACGACCTCGGCCTGCCCCAACGTACGGATCACCGCTCCGACGCGGGGTCGGTGTTCGACGATGTTTTCTGCCTCCAGTCGCCGCAGTGCCTCCCGCACGGGCGTGCGAGACAACGCCAGCCGGTCCGAGATTTCCACCTCGCGCAGCCGGTCGCCAGGGGCATAAATGCCCGACTGGATGGCCTGCATCAGCTTGGCAAATGCAACCTCACCCTGTGACTGATCTGCGGTTTCATCGGCCATTGTGTCTTAGTTCCGATAATTGTATCCGCTTGGATACAATTATGTATAAAGCGGAGAATCACCAATGTCAAAGCCCCTTATTGTCGTCGGATCAGGGAACGCCGCCATGTGCGCAGGCATTGCAGCACTTGAGGCAGGGGCACAGGTCCTGATGTTGGAAAAAGCGGATCAGGCGCTGGCAGGCGGCAATACCAAATACACCGCTGGCGCGATGCGCTTTGCCTATGACGGCGCAGAAGATCTGATGCCGCTGTTGAAAAATCCCGATGATCCCCGCCTCGCCATCACGGATTTCGGCGGCTACAGCGCAGACAAATTCGCTGCCGACCTGCTGATGTTCAACGGTGGGCGCCCTTTGTCCCCGGAACAAGAGCGGCTGATCCACAGCTCACTTTCCGCCATGCAATGGCTGGGCAAGCATGGCGTGAAATTCGAACCGATCTACAGCCGCCAAAGCTTTGAGAAAAACGGACGACACGTGTTCTGGGGCGGGCTGACACTTGCGGCTGAGAACGAGGGCGTCGGGCTTTTTGACATGGAACTGGCAGCCTTCGAACGGCTGGGTGGCACAATCCGGTACAATGCTGCTGTCACCGCTCTGCTGACCGACAAAGGCCGCGTGACCGGCGTGCGCGTCGGCACCGAAGACATCGCCGCATCCGCCGTCATTCTGGCCTGCGGCGGTTTCGAGGCAAACCCTGACCTGCGCCGCGACTGGATGGGCGGCAACTGGGACAAGGCCAAGGTGCGCGGCACGCCAATGAACACCGGGGATGGCCTCGTTATGGCAGAGGCCGCAGGCGCGCAACGCAACGGCCTGATGGGCGGCTGCCACGCCACCCCGATGGACTTGCATATGGCCGACTTTGGCGGACTTGATCTGCCCGCGGGCGAGCGCAAGAATTACCGCAAGATCTGCTATTTTCTTGGTGTGATGCTTAACGCGAACGGCGACCGCTTTGTCGACGAGGGCGAGAATTTCCGCAATTACACCTATGCGCAATTCGGCAAGGCGGTGCTGAACCAGCCCGGGCACTTCGCCTGGCAGATATTTGACGCGAAAGTCGATGACCTGCTTTACAGCGAATACAGCTTTCACGATGCGCATTTTGTTCAGGCAGATACGTTGGACGCGTTGTGTGAAAAACTGGATGGCATCGACGCGGGTGCCGCGCGTGCGACCATTGCGGACTATAATGCCGCGGTGAACAACGACGTCACGTTCGACCCCACCACCCTTGATGGCAAGAACACCCAAGGGCTGGCCCTTCCAAAATCAAACTGGGCCCAACGGATCGACACGCCGCCGTTCAAGGCCTATCCGGTCACAGGCGGGATTACCTTCACCTATGGCGGCGTGAAAGTTGGGGAAAACGGGGAAGTCATCGACAAAAACGGCGCCGCGATTGACGGCCTTTATGCAGCCGGAGAAATGGTCGGAGGCGTCTTTTTCGAAGGCTACCCTGGCGGCTCAGGCCTTACATCCGGGGCGGTTTTTGGGCGTCTCGCCGGGGCGGGTGCTGCCAAAGCAGTTTAGGGTCACGACGCAGTCATCCTGCGGGTCCGGCGCCAGGCTTCAAGAGGTGCTGGCCGGGTCATAATTGTCTCCGACGCGCGCCCGGACATCATCCTCGGACAGATTTTCCCAAGGCTCGCCAGGCTCAATGAACCCTTTTGATACCAGCTCTTTCTGGAGCGCCGGAAAGTCCAGTTCGCCCAGACTGTGTCGCTTGGCCTGGTTGGACTTGAGTTCCCAGTTCCGCGCCAGAGCATCGATCACGACCGGCTCCAGGTTTCCAAATCCGCGAAGATGAGCACCAATCAGCGTTGTCGCATAAGACCATCGTCGAATGATCATCGCAAGCTGCTGATCTTCGCGCGCCGCAAAGGCAAAAACATGCAGGGCCGAGCCCTCTGCGGCAATAACCTTTTTGGCTGCTTTGTACCGCGCGACCTGCGCATCAATCGGATGCTGCTGGGGGTGGAATACCTCGTATCCCTGTTCCTCCAGCAGAACTTCCAGCTTGTGTTCTCCGATAAGATTTCCGCGTTGCAGGCCCAAAGCGCTGCGGGAGATATAGAGCTTTTCTCCGCCCACAGGTGCCACGTCACGTGCAAATCGCTCTCGGACAGCTGCGCGATACATGGCTGTACCGGCGCTGATTTCACCCAAGCCAAAGCCTTGACCGGGCACCACCAGTTCCTCGACTTCGACCGGCTCTCCGAGGTTTGTTACGGGCAGCTGGTTGCCCATCAATTCAAAGAACGACACCTGCAAATCGCGCGAGGCACCGGACAGGCGTGGGCGCTTTGGAATGAACAGAATGCCGCGAAACTCATCTTGGTTGATGTGATTGAGTGCCCAGAGACGGGTTGTGCTTTCCGCCATGAAATGCGCGAAATTTTGCCAAAGCACGCCGCCCCATAACCACTTGCCCTCCAGACGCTTCAAGCCCCCCGAAGGCATGTGCGGGCGCGTGGTCAGTGGCCTGTGTTTGCGCCAGAGCGCACCTTCGGCGCAATAGCTTCCGTCACTGCGCAAAAGTCCCGCGGGTTGGACAAAATCATTGACCAAAGGGGGCACGACAATTGCGTTCTGCAATGTCTGGATGCTTTCAGACCATCCACCGTCAGGCCGCGGAGCCGTTATCTTGTTTTCGTCTTCTGGCTGTAGCGCCGGACCAGTCAGGTCGCGCACCGCAGTCCAGACAGTACGCGTTGACACATCCGGGACCTTTTTGAACCCGGCATTGCCAAGCACTGACTTGCACTTTCGCATACCGTCCATCCCGTAGACACCGGGATGGAACTCAATGACAATCGCACGGATCCCGTCGAGATTGGCCTCTTTCAGAAAATCCAACTCGCCTCCTTCAATGTCCATGATCAGCACGGTTGGTTTGAAGTCCGCGCGCACGTCGTCAAAAGATCTGGTTGGCACCTGAACCGCTTCTCGGACCCCGCGCCGGGGCGTCGCGAGCGACGAGCCCAGAAACGAGTTGGTCAGGTGAAATTCAACGTGGTCCGGCCGGTCTTGTGCGCTGATCACAACCTCGTTGCGCACGGAAATGCGTGTTTCGAGGTTGTTCAACCGATACAGCGACTGGATATGCGGGATCAGATTTGGATTGGCTTCAAAGGACAGCACCTGCTGTGGCCTCCGATTTGCAGCCACCACTGCGCCGACAACGCCAAGGCCGCTGCCCATCTCCATCACACGGTCTGTGTCCGTCACAACCGACATAGCCCCTGCGATTTCATCCGCTTCGTAACGGGCCTGATTGATCCGTTTGATCCGCGTTTCCGTCAGAAACGGCGACAAGGGCACACTTACCCCAAGGCACCGAGCCGCATGTTCGGGAGATTGCGCATCTTCATGTTCATTCGCTTCAATCTCTTCCGACATTCCAAGACCCCGTTCTTGTCTTTTTGTGTTCATGTTGCGCTTGCGAAGGTCATAGAAACTGCTTTCCGTCCATCCAACATATTCAGCCTGCCGTGCCCTGTAAGTTCACCTGGTCACGCCTCAACGCTCTACTGCGGAAATGTTAACTGCCCGTATTCATGGCAGCACTCGAAAAATGCGTCGCGCATGTCCTTATACTCCGGATGATCGTCCCCAAGCGGCTTTTGTTGCCACCAGTCATTCCGCAAATCGAAGAATTCGGTCGAGCCATCCCGATACTGGATGAACCGATAGTCGCCCTTGCGGATCGCTGAGCCATGGTGGTTGAAGGTTGGCACGGCACGCGTTGCCTCCGCCGTACCGGAGCCGACGGCCTCCCGCAAGGATCGGCCCGGCGTGTCCTGAAGTGCCGGAAATCCGATATAGTCCATTATCGTAGGTCCCACATCAATCAGCCCGACGGGGTCGCGGACGACACGCGGTTGCGGGTCGGTCGGATCATGCACAATCAAGGGAACGCAAGCGCTCTGCTCCCACAGCGTCGCCTTTCCAAAACGCTGCTTGTCACCCAGATGCATCCCGTGATCCGTCAGAATAATGACCAGCGTATTGTCGGCAAACCGCGATCCCTTCAAGGCGCGCCACACCTTGCCAAGGTTGTGGTCCCCGTGGCTGTAGGCCGAAAAATAATTGCGGATGCTCCTTTTCCAATACAGCGGTTTTACATCTTCGAAATTTCGCGTAATTTCTTGCTTGGCATAGTCTACAAATTCAAAACCCTCTTTCCAGGAGGCCGGCTGATGAATTTTTGACAATGGGTACATCTGTTTGTACCGGATGGGCGTAATGAATGGCATATGGGGGCTATAAAAACCAACTTCACGGTAGAATGGTTTTTCGCCATCATAGTTTTCAATAAAGTCTACAAATGATTTTGCGCTGTTGGCATCATAGTAGAAGTCATCGTCCTTTGGATCCAGAGTTGACTGACCTTTTCCCATGCCCCCCTTTTGCACCTGTTTGAAGGCGGACGGCATGGATACGTCCAGATGAAAACCCTTGCGCTCGTCAGAATAGAGCTGTTCGTGAATATTCTGAGGCAAGGCCTTGAAACCATGATGAACTTTTCCGCCGCTCGAGCAAAAGTACCCCGCTGATTTCAGGCTGTGCGACCACATTTCTTCAACGGGAAGAAAGTCGAATATCTTGCCCCTTGACTTGTCCCAGGGATCGACAAAACCAAGTTGATGCGGGGACTTGGCTGTCATGAAGCTTGCCCGCGACGTATTGCACACGGGTGATTGGCAATACGCGGCGTGAAATGCAGTGGATTGGGCACATATTTCATCCAGCGCAGGCGTATGCAGATCAACGCCAAAGACGTTCTTGTAATGCCAATAGGAAACCGCATCGTCAAAACTGATCAGCAGGATGTTCTTGTTATCAGATGGCACTGTCGGTGCTCCCAATAAAGTTTGGATAGATCAAATACATCTCAAACCGTCGCAAACCATTTCTCAGGGCATTGAATGGAACTGGTTTCTACGATTGAACGGCTGTCTATGCCCTGATAATTCGAAATGAAATCAAGCGTCTCAGACTTGAAAATTTCATCAATAACCGGAACAGGTTCGTGTGCCGGCGGTCTGTCGAAACCCTGGTTCAATTCAAGACCGTATCTTGTTTCGATATTCTGGTTCCCAGGCCAAAACCGATCCCTGAGCATGTGTTGGGCTTCTGACGAAAGGCGCGGGCGCAGGCCATCCATCAATCCGTCAATCTCGGAGAGGACACGGGGGTCTAAGTCCATGCCACAATTCTGTGCAAACCTAGACAAGTTTCGATTCAAGCGTGCGGAATTCAGACGTTGACTCACCGTATCTGGTTTCAGATCCGCAGGCTGCCCAATACACGATAAAAAATCCTGAATGATGCAGTTGTTCTTGAGGTCATGATAATTGCGCAGCACGATCTCGCAATTGGTTTTAGCCAGTGTTTCCAGCATTTCCAAATAGTCAAACTGGATAACCCATTTGCGCCATTTGAACTGGCCCGTCGCAATCACTTCATCAATAACTTTGGATGCGTCAAGCTTCAGGCCCATCCGCAAAAATTGCAAGTAGAGGCTTTCCAGATACTCGACCTGATTGCGGATATAAATCACGAAGACCGGACGTGCGTCCATCAGAGTGGAAACCTCCAACAGGCGGTTGATCGCCCTGGGACGTCGCAGATACGTTTCGAAATCCTCACTCGAAAAACAAACGGTATGGGGTTTCGATTCTTTCACCAGGTCGACCATTCTGGTGATGTTCCCCTGCGCCTTTTTATACACGTGAGGACCCTTGAGCGCGTCGGCAAGCCAGTGATGGGCGTACGGTTTGCCGCGCTCGAAACTCGGGAAGGAAACGCCAGAGCCTTCAAGGTCCGGGGACATTTCCATCAAGGCTGATTGGAGAGCCGTAGAGCCTGTCTTGTGCAAACCACAATGTATGACGAGTCTCAAACTTCCAATCCTCGCTCTCGCCTGCATCCTGCGACCCCGACATGATACGGTGGATCGTGCGGACGCTGTCTGTTGTTGCACTGTGCCGAATTTGGCCCATCCGGTCGCTGTCCGCAAGGTCGGTATGCAGACGTGGCAGGACACGCCAAAGTAGTCTTGTGAACGCAACCCATTTTCGAAGGTCTAACTTCGAACTGTTAATTTTTGGCTCTACAGCGGAAACGATCTTTTTGAACGGGTCGTGCCGCCACAGAGATCAAAACAACCGGTCCGGACAAGGGGGTGCCCCCAAGT
Organism: uncultured Rhodobacterales bacterium; assembly: GCA_964352055.1. GTDB lineage: Bacteria > Pseudomonadota > Alphaproteobacteria > Rhodobacterales > Rhodobacteraceae > Tateyamaria. Next base: position 7,696 of record CAYGQZ010000091.1, on the reverse strand, counting down.
CGAAACGACCGCCCTCGGTTTCGACAC
>CAYGQZ010000091.1:0-7569 GCA_964352055.1 uncultured Rhodobacterales bacterium | reverse complement strand
GCGCAGGGGTTTGTCAATCAAACGGGTGTAGAAGCACCCGGAACGCTTGCGCAAGGCTGGCCTGCTTGCCCGGACCAAGGACGAGGTATATGCAGTCGCGGACGCGAAACCGCATTATGATGCACCGCGCGGGCGGAAAATGATCCTGTTTGCCAACTGTTCAGGCTTTGGCGCCGATTTGGAGAAGAGACATGGATAAGAGCAATTCAAAGCGGCAACTGATAGACGGTACGTTTTCGCAACATCACAAGAAAGAGTCTTTTGAGAGTATTTCAAAAAGAAAGAATCCCGAACGCGTACTTGTCCGCAAATACCGCCAAAAACAGTCAATTGGCTTTCTCAATGGAATGAGATCCATGCTTGGGCCGTCGCATGTGGTGATCGACTGTGGTGCAAACCTTGGGGAAGTTACAAACAGTCTCGCACCGACAGGTGCCGAGATTCACAGCTTTGAACCCGATCCTTTTACATTTTCAAGACTTCAGGAAAACTGCGGAAACAGACCGAATGTGACACTTCACAACAAGGCTGTCGGCGTCGGAGCCGGTACAATCGATATCTATCGGCCTGCACGATTTGACAATGATCCTGACTGGTTTTCATTATCAACGACCGCATTTCCAGATCAGAATTCCGTTGATGAAATGGAATCTGTCAGTGTTGAGCAAATTGACCTCGAAGGATTCATAAAGGAATTGCTTGAGCAGGGAAAGGAAATCGCCTTTTTGAAAATGGACATTGAAGGGGCCGAGCTTGCAATCCTCGAACGGCTTATTGAAACTGACGTGCTGACAAAAATCCGTGCGACCGCCGTTGAAATACATCCATGGATGTTTGCGGATGGGCGCCAACGCTTTGACGCCATCAGGAAAACCGCGGAACAGAACACAAACCTCAATCTGAATTTGGATTGGTTCTAGGATCAGGACCCTGAGACCTCGTTTCGGACACATCCAACAGCCGCGTCAGACACCGTAATAATCGCGGTACCAGGCCACAAAACGGTCCACCCCGTCCTGTACCGAGGTTTGCGGCCCATAGCCCGTCAGAGTGTTCAAAAGTGTGCCGTCAGCCCATGTGGCGGGCACGTCACCGGGCTGCATGTCCATGAAATTCCTCGTTGCGCGCTGGCCCAGAGCAGCCTCGATCGCCTCGATGAAATCCAACAACTGCACCGGTTCCGAATTGCCGATATTGACGATGCGGAATGGGGCCACGGGGCTCAGACTGTCGCCCGCAGGCACATCTTGGCCCGGCCCAGGGCGCTCTGGCACGGCTTTGATCAACAGCATGATGCCCGAAACCAGATCGTCGATATAGGTAAAGTCCCGGCGCATGTCGCCGTGGTTGTACACATCAATAGCGTCCCCGTTGAGGATGGCCTTGGTGAACTTGAACAGCGCCATGTCGGGCCGTCCCCAGGGTCCGTACACGGTAAAAAAGCGAAACATGGTGATCGGCAGATCGTAAAGATGCGCATAGGAATGCCCCATCGCCTCATTCGCTTTCTTGGTCGCGGCATAGAACGACATCTGGCTGTCGGCCTTGTGCGTCTCGGCATAGGGCATCTCGGAATTGGCACCATAGACCGACGACGTCGAAGCCATCAGCAGGTGCCCACACGGGGTGGCGCGCACGGCCTCCAGAAGGTTGAAGGTCCCGATCAGGTTCGCATCGACATAGGATTGCGGATTTTCGATGGAATAGCGGACACCCGCTTGTGCTGCGAGGTGGATGATCACATCCGGTTTCTCGGTGCCGACAAGGTCCATCAGAACGCCGTCCGCTTCAAGCCGCGCATTGACGGCGCGAAACCCGGCGTTCTGGTGCAGCATCTGCTGACGGCGCTCCTTGAGGGTCACGTCGTAATAATCCGTCAGCGCATCGAACCCGATCACCTCATAGCCATCTGCCAGCAACCGCCGGGACAGGTGATAACCGATAAAACCTGCGGCACCGGTCACAAGGGCTTTGGGCATGGTGCTGCTCCGTCTGTGTCAGGGGGACCCGAGGCGATCAGGCCAAGTTCGCCTTTTCGTGTCCACGTCCGATTGAGGCATATGCGGTAAAGCCCGCTTTGAAGGCATCCGTTTCGGAATAGATATTGCGCAGATCGGCCATGGCAGGCGTTGCCATGTCTTTGGCAATGCGGTCCAGATCAAGGGCGCGAAATTCATTCCATTCTGTCAATAACACCACCAGATCGGCGTCTCTGGCCGCAACATAGGCATCCTCGGCCCACTTCACCCCCGGCAACAGGGCTTCGCCCTCGCGACGGCCCTCGGGATCGGTCACGCGCACGACGGCGCCTCCACCCAAAAGGGCAGGCACGATGGTCAGGCTGGGGGCGTCGCGCATATCGTCGGTATTCGGCTTGAAGGTCACGCCCAGCACGGCGACAATCTTGCCATTGAAAGACCCACCGCACAGGTCAAGCAACTTGTCGACCATCCGGCGCTTGACCTCTTCGTTGATCTTGATGACGGCTTCGGTGATCTGCATGGGCATGGCGTGTTCCTGCCCGATCCGCGCAAGCGCCCTGGTATCCTTTGGAAAACATGAACCGCCATATCCGGGACCCGCGTGCAGGAACTTGTTGCCGATGCGGCCATCCAGCCCCATGCCGCGCGACACTTCCTTGATATCGGCGCCCGTCTTTTCGCACAGGGCCGCAATTTCGTTGATAAAGGTGATCTTGGTCGCCAGAAACGCATTGGCGGCGTATTTGATCATCTCGGCACTTTCCAGATCGGTGGTCACGATGGGAAAATCGCGCAGATAGAGCGGCCTGTAGATGTCTGAAATGATCTTGGCGGCCCGTTCGGATTCCACACCGACAATCACGCGGTCGGGCTTCATGAAATCATCGATCGCAGCCCCCTCGCGCAGGAACTCCGGGTTCGACGCAATATCGAAATCCAGATCGGGGTTCGCCTTGGCCACCACCTCGGCGACTTTTGCATTGGTGCCGACGGGCACGGTCGATTTGGTGACGATGACAATATAGTCCTTGGCCGTCACGGCGATTTCGGCGGCTGCGGCCATCACATAGGACAAGTCCGCATGACCGTCGCCTCGGCGGGTTGGCGTTCCCACAGCGATGAACACCGCCTCTGCCCCCTCAAGCGCTGCGGCCAAATCCAGCGTAAAGGACAAGCGTCCGGCTTCGATGTTGCGGGTCATCAGCACATCAAGGCCGGGCTCGAAAATCGGCACTTCGCCCCTTGTGAGCTTTTCGATCTTTGCGGCATCCTTGTCCACACAGACCACATGGTGGCCAAAATCAGAGAAACAAACCCCGGACACAAGACCCACATAGCCCGTGCCGATCACTGCGATTTTCATGCTTGAAAAGCTCCCGCGCGCAAAACCTGCAGCCGTTTTGTGCAGAAATCACCCCGCGTGCAAGGCCGTTCGACCACCCGGGTCAGGAAGCTGGCTGTGGTGTTGCTCATTCACGGCAAGACCGGCCCGGCATGTGCGGCACTCTTGCCGGTGCCGGACTGGCCGGGATTGGGGCGCAAAAGCGGACGTTCTTCAGGGTTCAAGGACTCTGGCAGTTCATCGCCGGTTCAACGCAGCAAAAATCAAACACTGTCCATGAATGGACAAACTTGTCGTTCAAAGGGTGCTAAGCTGCGACCGTCGCCCGGTTGACGGTGTCGTGTGGTCGCCGCGCAATTCTGGCTAAAAAGGTATTGGGACTTTGAAATGACACCGAAGACACCGCAAGCCCATGCAATCGAAAGAGTTTCGGAAATGAAAGAAACAGGACAATCAAGACGACGGGTCACAACATATCTGACAACATCCGCTTTGGCGTCAGTCATCGTTGCCACGGGCAGTATGACCGTCGCCCAGGACGTGGCCCCGTCCGCGCTGCCCAGTGACGGCGTCGTGTATTCCCCCTATCCTGATCAGGACTTTCCGAACCGCGTGCTTTTTGGCGACACGCACCTTCACACTGCCTCTTCTGCTGATGCAGGTCTTGTCGGTGCCATCCTGACACCGGATGACGCCTACCGCTATGCACGGGGCGAGGTCGTCACTTCCAACACGGGTCTCAAGGCCAAGCTGGCGCGCCCGCTGGATTTTCTGGTGATCACGGATCATTCGGAAAACCTCGGACTGCCGACAGCCATGTTCAACGAGGATCCGGTACTGACATCAATCCCCTGGGGGCAAGAGATCATCAAGCGGCGCGGCAACGGCGACATTGACGGAATGCGCGCCAGCTATGAATTCTGGAGTCAGTCAGTCTTTGACGGCAAGGACCCGCTGGTCGAAACAGACTTTGCCAAAACCATGTGGGAACAGGCCACGGACGCCGCCGAACGGAACAATGTGCCAGGGGCTTTCACCGCGATGATCGGCTTTGAATGGACCTCACAACCCAACGGGTCAAACATGCACCGCAACGTGATTTATCGCGGCGGTGCGGACAAGGCCAATCAGGTGATTCCGATTTCGGCCTACGACAGCGATGATCCCGAGCGGCTTTGGGACTGGATGGAAAACTACGAATCCCTCACCGGAGGGCAGGTGTTGGCGATCCCGCACGGTGGCAACCTGTCCAACGGTCTGATGTTCGACGATGTGACGCTGACCGACAAAAGACCGTTGGATGCGGCCTATGCCGAGCGTCGGATGCGTTGGGAGCCGCTCTATGAAATCACCCAGATCAAAGGTGATGGCGAAACCCACCCGATGCTGTCCCCGGATGATGAATTCGCCGATTACGAGACCTGGGACAATGGCAGCTTCGGCCCCGACCCCAAGACGCCGGACATGCTGCCCAGGGAATACGCCCGCGAAGCGCTGAAGCGCGGTCTGGCCTATGAGGCTCAGCTGGGTGCGAACCCGTTCAAGTTCGGCGTTCTGGGATCTACCGACGCCCACACGGGCCTCAGCGGCCCGACCGAGGACAACTTCTATGGCAAGGTCGCCGCGGTCGAACCCACCGCTGATCCGATCCGCTTCATGGAGCCGATCACTGGGCGCTTTGGCGATGTCGAGCCACAGCGACACTGGATGGGGTCCGCGGCAGGCTTGGCCGCTGTCTGGGCGCGCGAAAACACGCGCGAGGCGGTCTGGGACGCATTTGCCGCCAAGGAAGTCTACGCGACAACGGGGTCGCGGTTACGGGTGCGCGTCTTTGCAGGATGGGATTTCGTGGCCGAGGATCTGCCGCGCTCCGATTTCGCCAAATACGGCTATGAAAACGGTGTGCCCATGGGTGCCGACATGCCCGTCGCTCCTGATGGGGCCACACCGAAATTCCTTGTCCGCGCCCTGCGCGATCCTGATGGGGCCAACCTGGACCGCATACAGATGGTCAAGGGCTGGTTGAACGCTGACGGCACAACCAGCGAAACTGTCTACGATCTGGCGTGGTCTGGTGATCGTCAACCTGACGCAAACGGCAGGATCCCATCCGTTGGAAACACGGTGGACGCCGAAACCGCAACCTTCACCAATGATATTGGCGCACCGATCCTTGCGGCGTATTGGGAAGACCCGGATTTCGACCCGGCATCGAAGGCCTTCTACTATGTGCGCGTGATCGAGATCCCGACGCCGCGGTGGACAACGTTTGATGCGCTTGTCTTCGGCGTGGACATTCCCGAGGGCGCAAACACATGGATTGACGAAAGGGCCTATACCTCACCCATCTGGTACACGCCCGAAGGCTAAGCAATTGGTTTGAAAAACCTCATCAGCCACTTCTGTACGCAACTCACCCGAAAAAAGGGAAACCATAAAATGAGAACATCGACAGGCCTTTTGGTCGCCTTTGCGATAGCCATAGGGGGCGCTGCAACAGCGCAAGACAAGCCGAACATTCTCGTCATTTTCGGCGACGACATAGGGCAAGCCAACATATCCGCCTATTCTCACGGCGTTATGGGGTACACAACGCCCAACATCGACCGGATCGCCGCTGACGGCGCTCTTTTCACGGACTACTATGCGGAACAAAGCTGCACAGCAGGGCGATCAACCTTCATCACTGGCCAATCGACGTTACGCACCGGCTTGTCCAAGGTGGGCATACCCGGGGCGGATGTCGGATTGCAGCCCACGGATGTCACAATGGCCTCCGCGCTCAAGGATCTTGGGTATGCCACCGGACAATTCGGAAAAAACCACCTGGGCGACAAGGATGAGTTTTTGCCGACCAACCACGGTTTTGATGAGTTCTTTGGGAACCTCTACCACTTGAATGCCGAAGAAGAACCCGAGGACCGGAATTATCCAACCGACCCCGCATTCCGAGAGCAGTTTGGGCCACGCGGTGTCATCAAGTCTTTCGCGGATGGCAGGATTGAGGACACCGGTCCACTGACGCGAAAGCGGATGGAGACGATTGACGATGAAACCTCTGCTGCGGCCATCGACTTCATGCAGCGGCAGGTTGCGCAGGACACCCCGTTCTTTGTCTGGTTCAACACCACCCGCATGCACTTTCGCACGCATGTGCGCGAGGAAAACCGCAGCGCGCCCGGTCTGACGGCACTGACGGAATATGCCGATGGCATGATCGAACATGACGGCGTTGTCGGGTCTGTTCTGGATACCCTCGACGAGTTGGGTATCACGGACAACACCATCGTCATTTATACGACCGACAATGGGCCGCACCAGAATTCATGGCCGGATGCAGGAACGACACCGTTCCGCAGTGAGAAAAACACCAACTGGGAAGGGGCATTCCGGGTTCCGGCGATGATCAGATGGCCAGGCCAAGTCGAGCCCGGATCGAAACTGACAGGGCTTGTTTCGGGTCTGGACTGGTTCCCAACCCTGCTTGCCGCTGCTGGCGACACGGACATCAAGGAACGCCTGCTCAATACGACCACCATCAACGGCAAGGAGTATCGCAACCACCTGGATGGGTACGATCAAACGGCCTACTTGACGGGCGCATCCGATGAAAGTGCGCGTAAGGAGTTCTTTTACTTCAACGATGACGGGCTCTTCGTGAACTTGCGCTATCAGAACTGGAAGATCGTATTTGCAGAGCAGCGCATGAAAGGAACCATGGGCGTTTGGGCAGAACCTTTCACACCGTTGCGGTTGCCGAAAATCTTTGATCTCCGGGCTGATCCCTATGAGCGCGCGGACGTGACCTCCAACACCTACTGGGACTGGAACTTGCAGCACACTTACATCCTTTACGGAGCGAATAACTATGTTGGCCAGTTCTTCCAAACGTTTCTGGATTACCCCCCAGCACAGCGCGCGGCCAGCTTCTCTGTGGATCAGATTCAGGAACAGTTGACCCAGGCCATTGATGCGATGAACTCAAGTCGCTGAAGCGCATCGGCTGGTTGGGCAAGACCGCTGGTTATGGTGAAACAAACCGTTGGTCATACTCAGTTTGTTTTCGGTCGGTTTTTGACCGATGTCCAACTGGCCTGTGATGTCGACATGAAAGGCTCTCGGTTTCTGCCCGGCCATGTCGGCGTCAGCGACCATTGCACCGGCAAGACCTCTAGCCGATTAATGTACTCGAAACGACCCAAAGCACAGGAGACACGCATGCGACTAGTCTTAGCAACCCTCATT
>CAYGQZ010000090.1:0-14666 GCA_964352055.1 uncultured Rhodobacterales bacterium | reverse complement strand
GCAGTTGACTGTTAATCAATTGGTCGTAGGTTCGATCCCTACCGCCGGAGCCAAATATTTCAAGGACTTAGCGCTCATACGCTAAGTCTTTTTTCTTTTCGAGTACAGAATAAGTACAGAAAACACTGCCCGGATCGGTGTTTTCGGGGCTTTCGTCATCCAGGAACACGGTGTAGCTTTTGGGGACGCTTCACCCGTTCGCTTGTGGGCATTTTGAACTGAACCGAGAGGTGGCTGTTGAACGGAAACAGTAGACATAGGAACGAAATTGCGGGTCGTAGATTTATTCAGTGGAAGTGGGGGATTGTCTGCAGGAGCGGCCGCAGCTGGACTAGAAATCTTGGCTGGTGTTGATTTTGACGCCAACGCAATTGCCACGTTTAAACAGAATTTTCCGAACGCACAGGTCACAAAAAAGGACCTGAGCAAGGTTGATGATAGCTTTTCCGGCTCTCTTCCAGATTGCGATCTCTTGGTTGCAGGACCTCCATGCCAATCATTCTCAACATCCAATCAACGCACGCGCACAGACGATAATCCGCTAAACAACCTGCTGTTCGTTCCTGTCGAGGTTGCCAAGGTAAAAAAACCGTTGGCGGTGGTTGTGGAAAACGTTCATGGACTCGGTATTGGGGGTCGTCGCAAGTTTCTTGACGAACTGGTTGAGAGATTTAGCCTGATTGGGTACTTCACAGAGATTTTGGTTGTTTCAGGCGCCATGGTTGGATTGCCTCAAAATCGAACGAGGCTTTTTGTTGTTGCCACCCGGAAGAGACTATCCGATTTTGCGTTTGACGCGCCCAAACAGCCCACAGTCAACGACGCGATTTCCGATCTCCCTATTCTAGAAAAGGGAGCGTCGATCGACTACCGTGAATACGGCACACCACCAGTGTCCGCCTATTCCGAAAAACGGCGTGGAAACCTCGAACAAAGTAGTGGCCATCTAGTTACCGACAACGCCAACCATATTATCGACCGCTACTCCTACGTACCTCAGGGAGGCAACTGGCGATCAATTCCGAGAGAATTGATGGGGAACTATAGCGACGTCACAAGATGCCACACCGGCATTTACCATCGCCTGTCTAGCAATTTGCCAGCGAAAGTCGTAGGAAACTTCAGGAAGAATATGCTGATCCACCCCACTCAGAACCGTGGACTATCCATTCGAGAGGCTGCAAGACTGCAGTCTTTTCCAGACTCGTACGAATTTTGCGGGTCGATTGGAAAGCGTCAGCAGCAGGTCGGGAACGCAGTTCCACCGCTCATGGCGGAAAAAGTAATTTCAAGAATACGCGACGAGGCGAGTTAATTGAGCGAAACTCTAAATACGATTGAAACGGAACTAAAACAGAACGCGAGCGGTCTGTTTCAAAAGTACAGCTCTCTAAAAAGTGCTCTCCTTCCCATCCATGAGTCCGTGGTGCAAGGAGCTTCTCTTGCCGACGGAGGACTACTTACCGGCCATGGCCCAGCACACATCGCACGGGTTGGCGCGGTTGCATCGTCTATTGTCGACCAGTGTCCTGTAGAGCTAAGTGACTATGAAAAGTTTATCCTTCTTGTTGCGATCCAAATTCATGACATTGCAAACATCAGAGGGAGAGAAAAGCACGAGAAACGCATCCCAGAGGTCTGGAAGAAGGCCATTGCGGAGCTCGCATTCGACGCATTTGACAAGTCTTTGGCGGAGCAAATAGCCTCAGCTCACGGCGGGAAAATCGGAAACGATAAGAATACAATTGGAAGGCTCGAACCTGACGGCCCTTGGAACAACGAGCACGTGAGACCTCGTTTCCTGGCTGCTCTACTGCGCGTTTCGGACGAACTAGCGGAAGACCCAGATCGATCAGCTCGGACACTGCTGGCCTTAGGACAAGTTCCAAAGGAAAACGAAATATTTCATATCTACGCCGGCGGCCTCCACTCAATCGCGCCCGAAGTTTCGTCGAGTTCGGTGCGATTGAGTTTTGCTTTCAATAAAGACCTATTCTTGAGGCCATTGGGAAAGGGCTCCGAAGAAAAATTCTTGCTCGACGAAATCTATAGTCGAGCTGTGAAAACTTGGCTTGAATGTATCTACTGTTCTCGGTTCTTCCCTGGTTTCGAGTTGAAAAAGGTACATGTCGAGATATTGATCTTTGGAAAAGACGACGACGACCATGATCACGTTGATCAACGAAAAGAGCACATCCGATTCTACTTAGAGGATGATGGTTATCCCAGAGTCGGCGATGCCCAGATATTTGAATTGAGTAAGGACATTGGTGATTTTCGTGGTGGTGGCCCACTCACCGCACAACGATTGATCGAACTCCTGGAAGCAAAGGGCGCCGACAAAGCGGAGACCATAGCGGGCGCGACCGAGAATGGTGGGAATCATCGAGGCTTCCTTGCGAAAGCCGTAGGTATTTTTAGGTCAAAAAGCACTGGAGACATGCAGTGACTTCAATTTCCGAAAACCCCTTCCGAGTACATACGCCTGAAGCGCTCAGTGCCAAGGAAGTTGTTCAACTGTATGTGAGCGAGATGCCTGGTGCAGATACCGTTCATTCATCAGGTCACACAATGATTATCGGTGCCCGTGGTTCAGGAAAGAGTATGATGCTCCGATATTTAGAGCCCGATTGTCAGTCGTTGGAGAACCAAAAATCCGAGGACGGCAGGGCAAACTTCGAGAACATCAGGTTTTTTTCGATATACCTGACCATTAAGCAAACCGACCTTATCTATCCTGAACTCCAAAGTCTTGAAGGGACGTTTGCTGACAGAGCCATAAACGAGCATTTTCTGATACTTATAATTCTTCTGAAAACAATTTCGCGCTGCCAGAAGAAAGGTACCTTGGAATTCCTGCGTGGCGAATCCAAAGGAATGGAAGCGTCGGAACTCTACCAGACAATTTCTTCTCAGTTTGATATCGGCAACACAAAAATCGACGATTACTATCAGCTCTTCGCATTCTTTAAGAACCAATTGGCCATTCTCTACTCTAACAGTCTAAATTACTTAGACCGAATTCTTGAAGACCCAACGACAACACCGAAATTCGATCAAAATTTGCTTAGGTTTTCTACATTCCTGTTGCCGGTGTTGGATGGGTGGCGGAGCTTGCCAGGGATGCCTGAAGATGGCCAATTTTTTGTTATCATCGACGACGCTGACTATTTGAACGAGATGCAAACACGCATCTTAAATACTTACATCTCAAACCGTTTGGATGGTGTCTACTTCAAGGTGTCCGCGGAAGTCTATAAATACAAAACCTTTAACACCTTGGATCGACGGCGAATTGAAGTCGCCCACGATTTTTCAGAGATTCATACGATAGATATTTACACATCCGACAATGCTCGATTTTACAAAGACCGAGTAACAAGGATGGTCAACAAGCGGCTTGAACTTCACAACTACCAGAAGTCGAACTCAGGAAAAGTGGCCAATGCAGAAGAGTTCTTCCCTGAAGATTCCAAGCAAAAAGCAGAAATATCAAAAATTCGTAACGAAATAAGGGTGAAAGAGTCAAAATTGCCTAACCGTGCAAAGCGCGTTCGCGACGATATGTATAGGTATTCGGTCCCAGAGTACATTCGGAGCCTAGGTGGAACTCGTAAATCGCGTAGCTCGTATAGCTATAGCGGTTATGATCAGCTCATCAACATTTCGTCGGGTGTGCCGAGGTATTTCCTTGATGCCGCATACATCATGTTCGACAGGATGAAGGCCAGTGGCGAGACTAGTATTAGCTCAATTTCCCCAACCATTCAAAATGTTGTCATTAGGGAACTTGCCGGCCGGGTCATGATGGACGAGTTGGAACGCCTCAAGCTTAGCGATGCCGAAGAACAGGGTGCGTCTGATCTTGCGAAACGCCTTCACAACTTGATCGCTTCCCTTGGAGCGTTGTTTGAAAAGCTCTTGGTCGACCCGACCTCCTCAGAACGAAGATATTTTTCCTTTGCTATATCTGATTTCCCCGACGAAGAAGTTTCAGCGGTACTCAAATTTGGTGTGCAAAACTCTATGTTCACGCGCACCTCAATTGGCAGAAAAGAGGGGTTTGGTAGAACAGATCGATACATACTGACACGCAGGGTTGCTCCCTATTTCAACTTGGACCCAAATGGGTTCTCGGCTTACAAATTTCTCCAAAACAGCGTCCTGCGTTCAATGATGCTCGATCCAGATACCTATCGAAAAAATCTAAGATCGCAGGGTTCTCAAGAACCGACAGGTGACGGGCCACTGTTCGACTGGGATACCAAATGACAAAAACAGCTTTCACGAACTGGGATCGATTCGATGGTGCGCCCGACTTGGAACAGTCTTTGGTCATTTTTTGGAATGGATTTGAGCAGCGATCCACAAAACTACTTCGCTCTTCAAACCTTGACAAAGTCCATCAAGTTCTAGGCTTTCGGTTTGCCGACAATCAATTTGACCTGTCGGCAAACGATGGGCAGATTTTAAAAACTGTTCCGTTGGATCGCTATGAGACGAAAGCTTGTGATCGTCGAAATCAGTTTTCGATTTACAAAGCATTCTTTGAGATATTTGCAAGCCTTTCCTCCCAAATACGAGTTGTATTCGATATCACTTGTTTTCCTAGGGATGTTCTCCTTATCGCTCTGTACGCATTGAAGAAGACAAATCGTTTTGGGGACGCGTTGTGCACCTACAACTTGGCGCAGGATTACAGTACTGGCACACCAGATGGTCAAGAAAAGTGGCTAAGCAAGGGAGTTGCAAGCGTATCGCCCGTAATCGGATATCGAGGCATTGTAAGTCCGGACAAGCCCATGCAGCTAATTGCCCTCGTCGGATTTGATGACCAAAGACTACTGCAAATCGCTGAGATTTTAGGCCCAGACTCTGTGGTATTTGCTTACGGTAACACAAACTTGACGGATCGCGATTGGCTAATTCAGCAAAGTCATAATGCCGTTGATGAACTTGTTTCACGTTTCGATGATACTCGAAAGGAGAGTTTTGTTTGCGAAGACGGACAAAGTGTCTTTGATCTTGTGGACAAGGCGATTTCCGAACGCCCAGATCACAATCAGATTATTGTCCCGATGAATAACAAAATTTCCACATTGTTTGCAGGCGCTTATTGCCTGCAGAACCGGAACGTTCAGATATGCTACGGAGGCGGGCTGATCTATAACCATTCACACTACTCACTCGAATCCGAAACTTTCTTTTCATGGAAACTCGCGCCGTGAAGGTTGGCGGCACTCTTGGTGGCTCGACATCACAAACCGGCAATTGATTTTTCTGCATTGGAGTTGCTTCCGAGGGGAAAACTGCAATCATGACTTCGTCCGTGCGACGGTTGATATTCAGTAAAAGGGTAAGTGATGCCCATTGCTCTGCTATGTTTGGAGAATAAGTCGTTACAGTGACTAAGCACCGAATCGAAAAATTTTTTGAGCTTTCGGATCGAATGTCACATCAATTCTAGACCGGACGAGATAAGAATACCCCGCCCTTGCATATGCTGGGCGGGGCGATTGCTTTTGTGCTACGTCCGAGAAATAAGGTTTGGCGTACAGTTCGCGGATTATACTCCGGTTTTCGGCCGAGAAACCTTTAGATTCTTCAACGTTTGGTCAAGTCAGCGAATCAAGTCGGCGCGGGCTCTAGAAACGTCGGCCGCCGTCGGCGTGCCGGTTGCGATAGCGTGCGACTCTTCACGGGTTTTGAGCATCGAACGGCCCATGTCAGTACCCAACGCGCGTACATATGCTGCCTCGAAGGTCTCGCCGTCCTTCATCATGCTCTTGGCGAGCGTGTCGATCTGAGCGTCGACCTTGGCCATGACACCTGTGGCTGCCTTCGCCACGTCGCCCATCGTCATCGTGTCTTTCGTCATCTCGTTCTTCTCCATCTGTGCGGCGGCGCGAGCGGACTCAACCTCCTGTTCAAGTCTCTTGACGTCCTGGGCCAGTTCCATGACCCGCTCCATCTCATCCTCATCGCGGGCCAGCCGCCCGAGGGTGTCTTCCAGTTCCTTGCGCTTTGCCTCAAGCCGCGTCAGTTCCACGGCGTAGCGCTCGCCTTCCTTACTCAATTCAGTGCCTCCAGTTCTTTGGCAGCTTGCGCCGCCAGATGCTTTTGCGGTGACGCTGCCCTGAGCCGCAGCAGTTCCAAGTTCAGGGACTCCGCGACGCGGCCCTCGGCGTCGGACAGGCTGATCGAATGTCGCGTCTTTATCGGGGTGTCGATCCCGAAGGCCCGGGAGAGTTCGCTGCCGCCCGCTACGATCATGGCCTTGACCAGGGCCTCGGACTGCCGGTTGTTGGTCAGCACGCGGTCGATGGGGCCGACGTCCCCGCCAGCCGCTGCGGTCGTGCCCACGCCCTGGCGCACGGCCTCGCGGTAGGCCTGCCAATTGGTCGCGAGGTCGGTCAGCGCCTCGTCCACGGCCGCGGCCAGCTTGCGGCGGTCGCTGGCCGCGTCGATGGCACCCTGCACCTGCCGGGTCCGCTTGGCACGATCCTGGCTCGCTGCCGCGTCGGCTGCTCGGTCCTGCAACTCAGCGATGGCGTCGTCCACGATCTGGATGCGTTCGGCCAGTGCCGCGGCGGTGCCCGCGGGCTTCTTGCCCGCGATGATAACCTGAGTGGCCTCTGCGCGGGCCTTCTCGCGTTCTTCGACCAGGCGGGCGCGCTCGTCGCGCAGCTCGGCCAGTCGCTTGTTCGGGTCTTCTGCCATGTCGGTTCCTCTCCTGTTGCCTTGGGTTGGTGGCGCCCGGCAGTTGGAGGACCGAGCGCCACCCGAAATGCGACGACGCCATGCCTGACAGTCGCATCATTAGTGTAAGATGCCGCGTCGGGGCGGTGCGGGGGACCAGCGAGTTACGGTTTGTCGTCAGGTGCTGGCGAGGAAGAAGAGTGCCGCTTGGCCACAGATCAACGCGCGTGGAAGTCAGGAGCAGGACCCGATGATTTAGCGAGAGACTCGGATGACGGCTCCGGGCCCAATGTAACCACTGTTGCGCAGTGTCTGAGCGGCGGCACGCGTTTCGAACTGGTGAAACGACCGACATATTTCTAATGTGTCTAATTAGCCGACGTAGAGGAGATCAACGATGGCAATTGACCGGTCCATTTGGCGAACACATGTCGACGAAAAATTCAGCAACTCTTACCCATGCCCAAGGTGCAACAAGGGGCGAGTCCGGCGCGGGGATAATCCAGTGGTTTTGGTTGAACCACATCATTCTAGTCGAGAGCACGGGATTGAAGAGTGGGAGCCTGACTGGATCCGCATGTCCTTTACGACCATGCTGACATGCGACAATGCTACTTGTGGCGAAGTTGTTGCTGTTAGCGGTCGTGCCGGTGTCGAACATTACGAACACTACGGTGAACCAGAGGACAGCGGATACAATACATGGTTACAACCGGTCAGCATGTTTCCCGCCCCTCCGCTTTTTCCAATAGCCAAAAAAATTCCGCCAGAGGTTGAAAAAGAACTGAAGCTAGCATTCCAGCTTTTTTGGACGGATCGTTCGGCTTCAACCTCACGACTGCGCACAAGCGTAGAGCGCGTCTTGGACGACAAGGGGATTGCGACAAGTGTGCCAGACAAAAACGGCAAACTACAGCGGCTCACGCTATTTGCACGAATAGATCTCTTTGAGAAAGCGACAAAAGATGCAGACTTAGCTGAGTCGATGACTGCCATGCGCATCATTGGAAATCTCGGAACTCATGGCGATGAAGTGGTTGAAGGCGATTACTTCGATCTATTGGATGTTCTCGAAGATGCGCTTGCTGAGATATACGAGCAAAAGACGGCCAAGCTCAAAGCTAAAAAGTTGGCGCTTATTGCGCTGAAGAAATGAAGGTCAGCATTTTCCCGCACAGCATACCTTGTGTTGGATCAGCTTCCATCTGATCCGCCATCGCGGCAGCGATCTGCTTTGATAAAGTCCATAGATTAACACCCGTCGGCGGCGAGCAGCGTGAGGTCCATCTGCTCCAGTATCTCGACGGGTGCGCGGGCGGTGTTCCTGAATGTGCTTGGGGCCTCGCTAATCCGCGACCGATACCAGCGCATGATCTGGGCGGTCGGGACATCGCAACCCGCGATGGCGAGCACCAGCATCGCCTCCCTAACCCAGCCGCGCTGCCAGTGGATCGTCCCGCTGACGTTCCAGGCGTGGGCTAAGAGGGTGACGACGTTCGATCGCATGCTGGCGTCAGGGTCAAGGTGTGCGTCCTCGGCTGCCTCTTGGAAGAGTTCCCGCAGGGCTGGCTCAGCGTTCTTGTAACGGAGCGCCGGCAGGATGGGTCTCGGGTGCGCGGTCATCAGCTCTCTCATTGGTGGTGTCGGAATGCCGACATGATGACGCAGAGGCGTTCGATAAGAAGCCAGCAAGCCCGGCCAACTGATCGACGATCATTGGGACTGATCGCCCAGATGGCATTAGGAACAGGAGTTTAGGTGTGACGGCGGCGGCCCGATACAGCGTGAAGCACCGTAAAGATTTAGGCGTTGGCGAAGAACGGCGTGGCGGCGATCCAGTCCATCAGTTCCCGACGGGTGGCATCGTCCAGGTCGAGCCTTGTCTCAATCGCCCATGTAGCATCGTCCCGCACCGCCTTGGACTGCCAGGGTGTGGGCTCACGCCCAGCGTGCATCTCGGCCAGCAGCCCGTCAATGGGATCGTACAGGTATCCCGTTGCGACCCGCATCGTTTCGTTTCCGTCTGCGTAGGTCAGGGTGGCCGTGCCGCCCGGTCTGACAATCGTAACACGTACCTCGGGTGCATCACTCATTGGACGCTCCCCCGGTCTCCTGTGGTGGCCCCTGGACGACCTGAGTGTCCTCGATGCTGTCTCGGCCGTTCGGGCTTACCGCAGATCCCTGGACGAGCTTAGGTCGCTTGGGGAGCGGTGCATTGACCGTCGTCGAATTGTTCACCTGGACATTTGTCTGCTTGCTTTCGGGAAATACAGCCCGCGACGCCACCGAGCGCAGCAGGTCCATGTCGCCGCCCGCAGGCATCGGGACCATGATCGGCTCGAATTCATCATCCAAGACAACCTCGCCGTTTCGGTCCTTGAGCGGCACGGTGATGACCACTGGCATGAGGTCAGTGACCTTGCGGATGACAACTTGGCGCAGGTGGTCGACGTTCATCTGAAGGGCGAAATCCCACTTAGCTGCAAATTCTGGATCACCAGCTTTTCGGTGGTACATGCTGCTTCTGTTCAGACTAAGAACACGGCACGTCTCAAGGACGTTGCCTGTCTCGGCCAGAACGTCGAGAAAGCGCTCCTGCTTTGCCGGTGTGATTTCATGATGATACATTTTTCTGTCTCTGGTTTTTAGATCAACGGGCAAAGGGCGCAGCCAATAGGATACTGGTCTTCCACTTTTCGATTTTTTGCCTCTATTGCTCAGTTTCGACATTCAATGCTGTGCTCATTTCTGATCCTGGCCGATTGTCCAATCCACAAGCTCTTGGAACTAAACTGCCTTTTGAAAGGCCTTTCCCAATTCCTAATCAGAGGGGCGGCTTTCAAGGCCAGGGTCAGGCAAGCATTCTGATGACCAGTATGTCTTGATTGATTGTTGTCGCATGCCAATGTTGTCTGGTCCTCTGCACATATCTGCACGGGTTGCCTGGCTGCCACTTACAATCCAGAGTGTGAAAGCCATCACAAAACGACCGATGCGTCATAAGCGTCATGGATGCGTCACGAGGCAAAGCGTTGTTTTTATTATATTTATGACGCTAAGACATATAAGACATAAAGAAATAAGCTATGCGATTTCAAAAGCTTCTAGCCCTCCACGCCGAAGAGCCTCGCAGGTTGTATCGCCCAAAGCTCAGAAGTCAGACGATTTCGAACTCTAAGCGTCATGGCGTCGTTGTGTCATTTTGTTATATTTATCATGCTCTTAGGTCGTGACGCTTCAATATCCTATCTGTCACGCAACCGTCATGACCTCAAACAAGAGATTTGACCGGGCACATGTGCCCGGTCACTTTTTCAATCAAATAGATCGGACGCACCTGAGCGTTGCTCAAAAACGGCCCTCGCTTCAACCAAAGAGGGAATGAGCCATGTTCTTTCGGTGCCACCACTGGCCCTGGCCGTGCTGAGCCCAATCAGTTTTCTGCCAGCGTTGACCAGGGCCCTGTGTGTTGCCCGCTCACTTCGAAGCTGGTTTTTTCTGAGAAATAGGTCGAAAGCTGCAACAGTTCTATCCCTGTCGGCAGGTCCAAGCTCGACCGGCCCAGAACGCCAATCAACCTCTTCACAATCGGCAGTAAAGCTGATCGGCAATGCTCCCTCATTAAGAAGTTCGAACCAGAACCGGTCAGCAGGCTTCATGCTTCGCAATTTCTGATCGGCCAATGCCCTTGTTTGCGGGATGTTCATCGCAGGGCGCCATCCCGTCAGGTCCATAACCTGAAGGTCATGTACCATCCCGGCCAATCCGCCGTTGTCCATCTGACGCCAAAGCCTGCCGAAAAACGCCTGATCCCTTTTACGTCGGTCAGACACGTCGCTTACAAAATAGCGTCGGGCTTCTGGACCAGCCGGAACCACCCAATCCTCGTTTGAAGCCATCATCAGGTGGACCATATTGCGTCCGGCCACGATACCCTTGTTTTTGCCTTCATAGGAAATGACCGGCTCGGTGATCAGCTGTTTCAGGACCCCTTCACCTTCCTTGTCGCCAGGCCAGACAGCTTCGTCGGCAAACAGGAACACACAGTCTCGAAGATGATCATTGAACCGGCCAGCAAACTGCCTGCTGCTTGACACGGTGAGCCCGTGTGGTCCTGCAATGCGCATCAGTGCCCGCCCAAGAGTGCCTTTTCCGGTGCCTTCCTCACCCCGGAATGCAATGGCTGCCTCCGGCGTCTCCCAAGGGCGTTGCAACATGTATGCAATCCAGCGTTTGACATATTCGTCAGCCTCGCTGTTGCCATCACAGAGCACTTCGCCGATGAGCTCCTGCATCATCGACCAATCACCTTGTTGCGGCTCAACAGACCAGCCGGTCCAGAGGTTCAGCTTGCCCTCATTTTCAGGAAGCCCCTCGGGGTCCATGACGATGCCAGGATATTTTCGACGTTTTCGGCTACTCAACCAAAGGTCTGCCTTGCTGATCGGCTTCTTCGACCCAAACGGCGTTACTGTCTCGTCCTCGAAATAGTGCCGAAAAGCTTCTCGGCTCATCCTTGCCCAGACCCGTCTGTGCTTGAAAGCCGGGTCGTGATCTTCTCGAAAAATCTGAAACACGCCACCATCGAGCACAGCACAGAATTCCTCGTTCATCTCCTCAATCAGAACATCAATGGGATTCCCAGTCTTGTCATCTTCTGCTGCTTCGGTTGCCTGTAAGTTCGAATCCTCATTTTCTTCGTCAGGAAAGTCATCGGCTGCACAGGGCGTCGGTATGGCATCCCCGACCCCATGATCCTGCATGATCTTATAGAGCGTTCGGGTCGTGACCCGTGAGCCGCCATTGTCTGAATGCAAACTGTCCCAACGCACGCCGATCAGGTTGCCGTGATCCGCGTATCCTGGATCGCTTGTGCACCAGTCAATGAATTCCTGACGCCCATCACCTGCCGTGGCGTGGTGACAAGCCTGCATGAGAGTCAGCCAGGCTTCATGATCTCGGAACGCCTCGGGAGGGAGATGGCCCAGCATATGCGCCAGCGCTTCTTGATCATGTTCGCCACCTCCTGTCGCCAGGGCGCCAGCGGGGCGCTGTATCAACGCCAGAAGCTCTTCAGGTGCGGCTGGCGCACCAAGCCAATCAAATTCATCGAGGGCCTCTCCGGGCATCCATTGATACGTCTCTTGGCTATCTGGGTGAATAGATCCGGGTGCAACAACCTGGAACCCCATAGACTTGAATTCTACACCCGGAAAATCGGGCAAGCTGCCACTGACAGAAGCTGTTTCGGCTTTTGTCATGTAAAGATGCAGTCCACCAGAACCAGTGCGCACGGTCGGAAACTCATCAGGGTCAATACCCAACCGCAACACCAGTTCGGTGAAGGGGTCTACGCCTTGCCAAACATCTTCGAAATTTCTTGGATCGACGTCAATGATCAGGTCGGTCGATCTTAACCGCACCCCGACGTTATCGCCAGCCTCCATGTGCAAGACCTGGTCGTCCGACCGATACGGCCGTTTTGTCCAATTCGCATCCACAGGGCTTTTGCCGCGTTTACGACGCTTGCCTTTGCGTCCATCTTCTCTGGAATAGTTATGAAGCGGGATCAGCTGATAGCCTGCGTTAAGCAGCGGACGAAGCTGCGCTGGGTCTGTATGGACAGACATCTCAACACCCCCGTTCATGATGTTGGCATTCAGGATTAAATGACGGTCCTGCAACAGGTAGCCATATCGTATTATTGAAATCAGTCATGGGGTTTGTTCTCCAAAAAGCTGTTTGACTGTTTACGGGTCGCCTCAGGGCGAACAGGCGACCCGTTTCTCTGAGGGTAAATCGGAGTAATGCCGGCATGGGTTAAGTCAGCGTTCGCCAACCGAAACCGTACGTTAAGCTCCCGAGTATGCCGTGCCGTTGGCATTGCGTGGACGATTGACGTCATTCATACGCCTTCTCGCTAGTTCAACGAGCGGTTTGTCTTCCCAAAAGATCGGATCATTGCAGATTTTGAATACTGCTTCTGGTTGGGCAAAACGAACCGATTGATCCCCGCAGCGAAAGAAAACATACGGGAAACGATCACAGTAAACTGCTACCGTCCACAACGTCATTGAATGATTGGCTTCCCAACCCAGATGTTCGCATGCGGCAACAATCGCATCTTCGAACGCGCGTTTTTCTCGCAAGGCTATTGCGAGTTGAACAGCCAAGTCCATGCGGCGGCCATCTTTATCGGAAATCTGTCTGATTGACTTATTCATGCCGACCCCGCCGAAAAGAAGTCGTCGAGATCATCCCGATGGTAGCGAACGACGCGACCGACAGTTCTGTAACGAGGCCCTGCACCAGCCGAACGCCAATTGCGCAGCGTGCCCCCTGAGACGCTGAGATAGTCGGCGGCTTGATTGGTGTTCAGCCAAGGACTGGTGAATGTTGCGGGGCGGGTGCCCATGATGGTTCTGGTTTCTGCTTGCATGCAAATTCTCCTCGCGCGGAAAGCGGGTCCGCGACGTTGATTTCTCGATTGTCAGTTCAGTGAAACACCGCCCCAATTCGCCATCTGCGGTAGGTTGGTGTCATTCGATGCAAGCAAAATACGATCTGAAAACGTATCTGACGACTATTATTACTCGCCCTGGAAGCAAAAACTTTTTCCGTTAAGACTCTGGTAACACCTTCATATTCACTTCAGCCCGATCAAGGATCAGACCTTCATAGGATGTCGAGTGTCGCCGTAAACTTTCAACCAACATTTGGGGATGCACATAGCCCCCGCTTGCCCCAGGAAGACGCTGCCCGAGCAACAAGGCTGACTCAGCATATGGAACACCGGCGGCAATCATCAGTGACCGAGCCACGTGACGTAGGGCATGCGGAGATGGCAGATTCTTCCTCTTGGGTTCAGCAATGTGCCCTGTCGCAGAACCAGGCGACGGCCAAAGCCATTCTGAACCAAGCGGTTCATCTTCCTTCATCCTATTGGCCAAGGCTTCTGTCAGCCAGGGACCCATCGGAAACAACAAGGGCTCGCTGCTGGTTTTCTGGTGGCGGAAGGTCAGCACACGCTTTTCCAGATCGACGTCATTCCGGCGTACAGTCAAAACCGAACTTCTCCGTGCGCCGGTCAGAAGGAATGTTCTGTGGAGGTCCCGCATCACCCCCGACAACTTTTCGGTTCTGGACCAAAAGTCTTTCAGGTCCAGTTCTTCAACCTTACGTTTTGGCGTTGCTGGCACCCTGATCGCATCAACGGGATTTGCTGTGATGGTTTCGTCATGCCTCATTGCCGTGTTGATCAAAGCTCTGACCGTTCGCATCACGGACGCACCCGTGGTCTTGCCATGCCGACGCGACAGCGTGTCCATGAGCTCTCGGCAGTCTTGACGCGTTATGTCAGCCACGGCACGTTGCCGAAGACGCCTAAGGTAATTTTCGAGATGGTAGGTGTAGCCCTTGACCGTCGCCGAAGACAGGTCTCGTTCCTTCAGGTGCTCTTCGAACGCCTTTGCCAGAGTCATCCCTGTCGATGCAGGTCCCGCAGTCGGATCGATACCGGATTGGATCGTTGCCATGAGCCTGCGTGCTTCGTTTCTGGCCTCGGCAAGACGAATATGGTCGGCACGTCCGATCTTGACTCGCACAGTTCGGACATGGCGTTTTTCCCGTCGAACATCGCTTTGAACAGCAAAGGTCTTGCAGCTCTTGTGACAGATGCACATCAGCCCTTTTACGTCGGTGTCCCGGTGGATACCGGAGCCAAGTGGAAGTTCCCGGATACGGGCCTCGGTGAATTTGAATATGGTCATGAAAAGTACAGTCCTGAGTACAGTGTTTGAAACGACGCCGAGTGACGTCGGATTAGCTTACCGGACTGATAATGCTATGTTTTCAAGGGTTCGTACGCCGTTAAGTGGCGGCAGGTGACCATGAATTGCGCGCGTCGTTCGAGCTGTTAATCAATTGGTCGTAGGTTCGATCCCTACCGCCGGAGCCATTTCTTCTAT
>CAYGQZ010000089.1:9125-14763 GCA_964352055.1 uncultured Rhodobacterales bacterium | reverse complement strand
CCTTACTATGAATGGATGAAGGCGGCTTACGGATTTACCGACGAACAGCGCCAGCCCTATACCTTCAACGCGGCCCCGTTTCTGGTGAACGAAGCGTCGGCCATGCAAGGGTATCTGTCATCTGAGCCATACGCGATCACATCCGAGACGGGCATGGTGCCCGATGTCTGGCTGATCGCGGATGCCGGTTTCAGCGCCTATTCGACCACGGTACAGGCGACACCCGCCACCATTTCGGAACGGCCCGAGGTCGTGAAGTGCTTTGTCGACGGGTCCATCAAAGGCTGGTACAATTACCTCTACGGGGACAACGCGGCCGCCAATGCGCTGATCCTGACGGACAACCCGGACATGTCGCAGGACAAGATCGACTTTGCCATCGCGAAAATGATAGACGAAGGGATCGTGGACAGCGGTGATACGTCCGAGTTGGGCATCGGTGCCATGACTGATACGCGGATGGCCGATTTCTATGCCAAAATGGTCAAAGCCGGCGTGATCCCCGATGGCCTCGACATCACGACCTCCTATACCACGGACTTCATCAATGCCGGTCTGGGTCTGGACCTCAGACCTTGAAGGTATGGTGACACCTGCTAGACCTGCAGCCCGGCAAGGGGGCCCGCGATGACGGCCCACGACCGCGCCGGTCCGCCACTTGATGCGCGCAGCCCGGTTCTGCGCATCAATGAGGTCGACAAGACCTTTACCGGCGGCGTGGTTGCCCTGCGGCGCTTTTCGCTGACGGTGAACGAGGGCGACTTTATCGCGCTGCTGGGGCCGTCGGGCTGCGGCAAATCCACAGCGCTTCGGCTGATCGCGGGGCTGATGCGCCCGACCCTTGGGCGGGTCATCTGGGAAGGCGGTCAGGGCACTGATGATCTGGGCGTCGTGTTTCAGGAACCGACATTGATGCCCTGGAAAACGGTGGCCAAGAACGTCTGGCTGCCGTTCCGGTTGCGCGGCAAGTCCTTTGCCTCGGTCCGCGACCGGATCATGGAGGCGCTGGCGCTTGTAGGCCTTGAAAACTTCGCCGACAGCTATCCCCGTGAACTGTCGGGGGGCATGAAAATGCGGGTGTCCATTGCCCGCGCGCTTGTGACCAATCCGCGTCTGATCCTGATGGATGAACCTTTTGCCGCACTGGATGAAATGACCCGCCAAAAGCTGAACGACGATCTGCTGTCGCTCAAGGCACGCACCGGGGCGACGGTCATTTTTGTAACCCACAGTGTCTACGAAAGCGTGTTCCTGTCGGACCGTATCGTCGTGATGGCCGCCCGCCCCGGTCGGGTCATATCCGAGATCGAGGTCAATGAGCCCTACCCGCGCGGGGCAGAATGGCGCCTGTCGCCCGAGTATCTGCGCATCACCCAACACACCACGGAAACGCTGCACGGGGCGCTGCATCCCAAGGAGGGGCTGAGCGCATGACCGCACATCCCGACGCCAAGGCCCCCACCCGCGCAGAGCAAGGCTCTGGCACCCTGTTTGATGCCGAGGAAGAACGCCACGCCCGCGCGCAACGGATCGAAGCCATCGCCAAATGGGTGGTGCCCATCGTCGTGTTGTCGCTGACCGTCTGGCTTTGGGACAGGGTCGTGGTCTGGAACGAAATCCCGCATTATGTCCTGCCCGGTCCCGGACTGGTCCTGTCGACCCTGATCGAGGACCGGGTCACCCTTTTTGCCTCGCTGCTGGTCACGTTGCAGATCACCTTCATGGCGCTGGCAGTCGCCGTTCTGGGTGGGGTTGGCCTGGCCGTGCTGTTCACCCAGAGCAAGTTCGCGGAGATGTCCTTTTCGCCCTTTGCGGTCATTTTGCAGGTCACGCCGATTGTCTCGATCGCGCCCTTGATCTTTATCTATGTGGAAAACCGTCTGGTGGGCCTGCTCCTTTGCGCGTGGATCGTGGCGTTCTTCCCGATCCTCGCCAATACGACGCTGGGACTCAAATCCGCAGATCACAACCTGCGCGACCTGATGAACATCTACAAGGCGAGCCGCTGGCAACGCCTGCGCTTTCTGCAACTGCCATCTGCCCTGCCCTATTTCCTTGGCGGGTTGCGCATTGCGGGCGGTTTGGCGCTGATCGGGGCGGTGGTTGCGGAATATGTGGCGGGCACGGGCGGCATCGGCTCGGGCCTTGCTTTCCGTATCCTCGAGGCCGGGTATCGGTTGAACATCCCGCGCATGTTCGCGGCCCTGCTCTTGATCGCACTGACCGGCGTTTTGATCTTTGCGACCACGTCACTGATCAGCCACTTTGCATTGCGCAAATGGCATGAAAGCGCAGTCAAACGAGAATGAATATGGGTTTCGCAACACTACCAAAAACCGGCGCAGTGCGACTGGCGAACCTGACTGCGCCGGGCTGTTTGCTGGGGTCCACGGCCAGTCTTTGCCCGCTGGATCTGACCATAGCGGGTGGCAGGATCAGCACGCCGCTTGAGGGGGCAGAGGTGATCGACATGAAAGGCGCGATGGTCTTTCCCGCCTTCATCGACATGCACACCCACCTCGACAAGGGGCACATCTGGCCGCGCACACCCAATCCCGATGGCAGTTTCGACGGGGCAATCAATGCGGTCAGCAACGACAAGACCGGCAAATGGGGCGTGGATGATCTGCGGCCTCGCATGACGTTTTCGCTCAAATCCGCCTATGCCCACGGGACCCGCGCCATCCGCACCCATCTGGATCAGTTTGATCCCAAGCACGACGCCAGTTGGCCGCTTTTTTCCGAGCTTCGGGCAGAATGGGCGGGGCGGATCGACTTGCAGGCCGCGTGCCTTGCCAATTGCGACATGGTCGAGGATGCCGCGCGGTTTGGGGCCATCGCAGATCTGGTCGCCGCCCATGATGGCGTGCTGGGCGGGCTTACGATCCCCAATGCGCAGCTTGACTGGCAGCTGGAGACCTTTCTGGGCGCCGCGCAAACGCGGGGAATACCGGCGGATTTCCATGTGGATGAGACGCTTGATCCCGACGTCAACACGCTGAAACACATCGCGCAATCGGTTCTGGATCACGGCTTTGATATGCCCATCACCGTGGGGCACTTGTGTTCGCTGTCGACGATGGATGAGGCGCGCGCGCTGGAAACGCTTGATCTGGTGGCCCGCGCCGGGCTGCACGTGGTCAGCCTGCCCATGTGCAACCTCTATTTGCAAGATCGCCACCCGGCCCGCACACCGCGCAACCGGGGCATCACGCTGGTGCACGAGATGAAAGCGCGCGGGATCAATGTCAGCTTTGCATCCGACAACACGCGCGATCCGTTTTACGCCTATGGCGACATGGATATGCTGGAAGTCATGCGTGAAGCCACGCGCATCGGCCACCTCGACCATGCCGACCCGGACTGGACCCACGCCTTTCTGACCAACCCGGCCAAGGCCACGGGCTTTGATGCGCCCGCGCTTGCGCCCGGTGCGCCTGCCGATCTGGTGATCTGCCGCGCGCGCGAATGGACCGAGCTTTTTGCCCGCCCGCAGGCCGACCGGATCGTTGTGCGGGATGGCATCCAGATCGACACCACCCTGCCCGACTACGCCGAGCTTGACCCGCTGATGAGGACCCAATGACCGCACCCAACATCACCGCCGCCATGGAGGCGCTTGCGCATCTTGAGATCGACGTGAATCCTGCATCGGTCAAAGCCAAGAGCCGCGATTTCTTCTGGTATTCGCCCGTGCTCAAGGATCGGCTGGACGGCTTGGTGGCGGACTTCGTGGTGACACCCAAATCGCAGGACGAGGTGATCGAGATCCTGCGCACCTGCTATGCCCATGACGTGCCGGTCACGACTCGCGGCGCGGGCACGGGAAATTACGGCCAGGCCATTCCGCTTGCGGGCGGCTGTATCCTGCACCTGCACAAGATGGACACCGTCAAAGACATCCAGCCGGGCCGCTTTGTGGCCGAGCCCGGATGCCTGCTCAAGGACATCGACGCGGCCTGCAAGGCACATTCCGGCCAAGAGTTGCGCATGTTTTCCTCGACATGGGCGACGGCCACGATTGGCGGCTTTATCGCCGGTGGGTCGGGCGGTGTCGGATCGATCCACTGGGGCAGCTTGCGCGATGTGGGCAATATCATCCGCCTGCGCGTCGTCACGATGGAGGCAGAGCCGCGCGTGATCGACATCACCGGCGATGAATTGCACCGGGTCAGCCACGCCTATGGCACCAACGGGATCATCACCGAGATCGAGATGCCGCTGGCCGCGGCCTATGACTGGGTGGACCTTTTTGTCAGCTTCAAGGACTTCCGGCAGGCGCTTGAATACTCCTATGAACTGGCCTCTTGCGATGGATTGCTCTTGAAGCTTGTCACGGTGTTCGAGGCCCCCGTGGCCAAGGACTATTTTCAGCGCGTCGCCCCTCATGTCGAAAGCGATGACGTGCTTGTGGCCCTGATGGTCGCACCGCATTCGATGCCCGGGTTCGAGACGTTGACGCGCGGCTATGACAACGCCAAGGTCATCTATCGCTCGGACAATCACGACTGGGCGCGGTCGCCGGGCCGTGTCTTTGAGTATGGCTGGAACCACACGACGCTGCGCGCCCTCAAGGTCGATCCGTCGATCACCTATCTGCAGGTGGGCTATGGCACCGATGATCCGATCCCGCTGATCGAAAAGATACGCGCGCAGTTCTCGCCGGAGGTCATCCAGCACATCGAAGTGACCCGTCAGGGCGGCAAGATCGGGATGGGTGGCCTGAGCCTCGTCAAGTTCTCCGATGAGGCGCGGCTGGACGAGATCGTCGATATCCACGAGGCCGAAGGCGCGATGATCTTCAACCCGCACCGCTACACGCTGGAGGAAGGCGGGCGGCAATCCACGGATGAACGCCAGCTTGAGTTCAAACGGCAGGCCGATCCCAAGGGGCTGCTCAATCCCGGCAAGATGATCGCGTGGGACGATCCCGATTGGTCTTATGACGGGATGTATGCCTATCCCGGACTGAACAAGGCCGCCGAATGATGCCAAGGGTTCTGGTGATCCACGCGCATCCTTGCCCCGAGAGCTTTTCCAGCGCGCTGAATACGGCCACGGTCGATGCGCTGCGCGGTGCGGGCTGGGAGGTGGATGACTGTGACCTCAATGCCGAAGAGTTCAACCCGGTGATGAGCGCGCAGGAGCGGCGGGACTATCACAAGACCGAAGTGAACACCGGGCCCGTGCAGAACCACGTGGACCGCCTGCGGGCCGCAGACGCGATGGTGCTGGTGTTTCCGGTCTGGAATTTCGGCTATCCCGCGATCCTCAAGGGCTATTTCGACCGGGTGTTTCTGCCCGGTGTGTCCTTTGATCTGAAAGACGGTCGGGTTCAGGGCTGTCTGGAGAATATCCGCAAGCTGGCCGCGATCACGACCTATGGCGCAACGCCATTCCGCGCCTTTCTGGCGGGTGATCCGCCGCGCAAACTGATCAAGCGTGCGGTCTGGGGGCTGACCAGACCCGACAAGGTCCGCTATCTGGCCTTGCACGACATGAACAATGCCAGCCAGAGCCAGCGCGACGGATTTCTGGCCAAGGTCAAAACAGAAATGGAGGCGTTCTGATGCGGGCTCTGGTTGTGTATTGTCATCCGGTACGGGGCAGCTTTAACGCGGCGGTCCGTGATACCGTG
>CAYGQZ010000089.1:7852-9025 GCA_964352055.1 uncultured Rhodobacterales bacterium | reverse complement strand
TTCACGACCTGCGGGGCCAGTTGGTGGTTGATGCAATGGGTCGGCTCGCCCGGCAAAAAGACCCTGTTTCGGGGACTGGGCCTGTTGCTGCATCCCGGCGCGAAAAAGGTTTTTGCTGCGCATTACCTGATGGATCGATCCACCGATGCGACGCGTGCAAAACACCTTGGCCTTGTGGCGGACAAGATGGATCAGTTTCTGGGGGGCACCCGCCATGACCCGTCATACACCAAGCAAGAGGCAACCCCATGACCCTGCGCCGCGATTGGGCCGATTTTCGCGCGCCCGAATACCAAAACATCGACCCGATGCGCACCATTGCGATCCTGCCCACCGCCGCCATTGAGCAGCACGGGCCGCACCTGCCCGTGGGCACGGACACCATCATCAATCAAGGTCTGTTGGCGCAGTTGAAGGCCGAAGCGCCGGCCGATCTTGATTTCCGCGTCCTGCCCGTGCAGGCGGTTGGCAAATCCAACGAGCATCTGTGGGCAGCGGGCACGCTGACGATGACGGCAGAGACGGCATTGAAGCTTTGGGTCGAGATCGGGCTGTCGGTGGCGCGCGCCGGGGTGCGCAAGATGCTGATCATCAACAGTCATGGCGGCAATACCGATCTGATCTCTATCGTGGCGCGTGAATTGCGGGTGCGTGCGGGCATGTATGTGGTGCGCACGGGCTGGGGCGCCTTTGGCATGCCGGAGGGGCTTTATGGGCCGCAAGAAATGACATACGGCATTCACGGAGGCGACGTTGAAACCTCGCTGGTGCTGCACTTCCGGCCCGAAACAGTGGATATGACGCGCGCGCAGGACTTCCGATCCAGCGCCGAGACCAGCCCGGTGTCGCCCATTGGTGCGGTGGCCTATGGCTGGATCGCGTCGGATGTAAACCCGGATGGCGTGGTGGGCGAGGCGCATCTGGCCACGGCAGACAAGGGCAAGGCGACGGCAGACAAGATGGTGGCGGATGTCACTGCCCTGCTGGGGACGATCCGCGATGTGCCGCTGGACGGGTTCGAGCCGACGGTTACGCCGTTCTGATACACTCCCGCCCGGGCACTGCGTGGCGCGCCGGGCGCTTTGAGTTTATTTGGCAAGATGAAGGGGGATCATGTCCCGCTCCACTTTTGCCAACTGGCTAGGATGCCAGTGAGGGCAGCCACAGGACGAT
>CAYGQZ010000089.1:0-7752 GCA_964352055.1 uncultured Rhodobacterales bacterium | reverse complement strand
GCCATGACGGCGGGGTACACGACGGGCAGCGTCAAGAGCAGCATTCCGATGGCGTCCATGAACATGCCCAGCACCGCATAGGCCAGCAGGATGCAGATCAGGATCAGCATCGGTGACATTGTAAGAGATGTGATCCAGTCGGCAAAGGCCGCGGGCAGTTCCGCAAACCCGAGGAACCGCACATAGATCAGCACCCCCCAGATGATGGAAAAGATCATGACTGTCAGCTTGGCGGTTTCCAGCAGGGCCGATTTCAGCTCGGACCAGCGCATGCCCCGATAGACCGCCATGACAAAGATGATGAAGGCCCCGATGGCCCCCCCTTCGGTCGGGGTGCCCCAGGCGTCGCCAAAGGGGTTGTAGACGAAGAAGATGATGATCACGACCACGGCCACGATCGGCAGCGCCGGCGGCAAGGCGGCAAAACGCTCTTTCCATGTGAAGCCACCGATGGGCGGGCCGACATTTTTCCAGATGACCGCAATACCGACGATCAGGCCCGTATAGACCAGCGCCGAGAACGCGCCGGGAATGAAGCCTGCCAACAGCAGCTTGCCCACGTCCTGTTCGACGATGATCGCATAGATCACGAGGATCGCCGAGGGCGGGATCAGCGAGGCAAGTGTCCCGGCCGCGGCCACGACACCGGCGGCGAACTGCTTGTTATAGCCGTTTTCCAGCATTTCGGGGATGGCAATGCGCGCAAACACGGCCGATGTGGCGACAGAAGCGCCGGACACGGCGGAAAAGCCCGCAGTGGCAAAGACCGTGGCCACGGCCAGACCGCCGGGCACCCATGCGATCCAGCGCTTGGCGGCTTCGAACAGCGCTTTGGTCAGGCCCGCGTAATAGGCGAGATAGCCGATGAGGATGAAGGTTGGGATCAGGCTGAGGGACTGGCTGGCCACCTTGGAATGGGGCACCTGCCCGGCTGTCTTGGTGGCGACGGTCAGTGCCCAGGTGAATTGGGACGGGTCCATGCCCTTTTTGGCCCAGAAAATCCAGATCAGGCCGATCAGGCCCGACATGGCGGCGGCAAAGGCCACCCGCATGCCAAGAACGACCAGGACCAGAAGCCCGATCGAAACGATGATGCCAATATCAATGGGTTCCATCAGGCGTCCTCCCGCCCGGTGACCGCTGCGGCTTCGCGGGCGGCAATGGTTGCCGCGTCTTCGATCAGGGGGACGGCGACGGGGTTGTCGGTGCCCGAGATCACGGCCCGTGCGTAGGCCCAAAGCTGCAGGCACAGCCGCGCGGCCAGCACCGAAAAGGCGACAGGCACGATCAGTTTGGCAGGCCAGATCGGCAGTTTGATGTCGATCGTGCTGTCACGGCTCCAGTTTGGGGCCGCGAAATCGAAACTGCGCTGAAAATGGGCCCAGCTGCCCCAGATCAGCAGGATGATCAAAACCAGGATCAGAGCGGTCGTGATGAATTCGGTCAGCCACAGGGCGCGCCCCTTGAGCTTGCTGACCAGAATGTCCATGCGGATATGGCCGCCATCCCGCTGGGCGTAACTGACGCCCATGATGGCGATCAGCGGCATCGCCAGTTCGATCCAGTCCACATACCCGCGCACGGGACTGTTGAGCAGGTTGCGCCCGCCGACGGAGTAAACGGCAAGCAGCATCAGCGCAAAAACCGCCAGCCCGCTGAGCAACCCGAAGAAACGTTCCAGCCTGAGCAGAGACAGGTCCAATCGGCTCAGTAAGCTGTCATCGCTGAGCACCGAGGCTTTCAATGCCATGGCCACGTTCCTTCATGCAGTGTCGGTATGAATTGGGGCACATTCGGCGCGCACCCGTAGCACGCGCCGAATGTGGTGGGCGTCAATTGCCCAGCGTGCTCAGCACCAGATCATAGAGCTCTTGCGCGGGCAGTCCGCGCGCGGTGTTGTCCTCGATCCATTTTGCAGCCACCGGACCTGCCGCGAGTTCGCGGAATTCGGCCAGACGCTCGGGGTTGTAGCTGATCACCTCGATGCCCTTTTCCTCGAGCAGCGGGCCCCATTTGGCCATCGTCTGGTTGTTGTAGAAGTCGATGTAGAACTGCATCGCTTCGTCCACGGACGACAGCAGGGCGTCGCGCTCGGCGTCGCTGAGGGCGTCAAGAGCATCGGTGTTGACAACAACCGGGCAGTTCACCGTGCCGGGGTTGAGGTTGTCGGACCACCACGTTGCCACCTCGGCCACGCCAAAGGACATGTGGGCATGCGGCGCGAAGGCGATGGATTTCACGATGCCGGAGTCCAGCGCCTGGCGCGCCTCTTCCGAGGTCACCGAGGTCGGCACGGCACCGGCCAGCGACATCGCTTCGCCGATACCGCCCGTGGCACGCACGGTCAGACCCGCGAATTCGGCAATGGTGCGTGGCGGTTCGCCCACACCGGCAAGATTGTACTGGGGCAGCGGCGACGGCATCAGCAGCGTCGCGTTCCAGCGGCCCAGATCCGCAACGGTTGCCGGATGCTCGTAGATCACCTTGCTGACAGCCCATTCTTCTTCCAGCGTGGAGACGCCGAGGAAGGGCAGTTCGAGAACTGTGATCGAAGGATTCTTGTCCGCGTGATAGCCCGCGCAGAACTGCGCCATCTCGAATGCGCCGATGGAAATGCCATCGAGGTTCTCGGTGTTCTTGGACAGACCCCCATAGCTGATGTTCAGCGTGAACTCACCATTCGTCTTTTCGCTGACCAGTTCGGCCAGTTTCTCGACATGTTCGGTAAAGGCACGGCGCTTGCCCCAGAGCGAGACATTCCACTCGGTGGCGGCGGCTTCCAATGCGAATGTGCAGGTGATGGCACCGGCGACGGCACCAAATGCGTATTTGTTCATGATACTTCTCCCTAGATGCGGGACGTCATCCGCCCGCTTGTCTGCACGCTAGCGTGCGATGGTCAAAGTGCCAAGAGGCCGTCAACGGTTGGAGGCGGAGGCTGTCTGCCCAGTGCGGCGGACCTGTGTCGGTTTTGGTCGAACGTGTCTGTTGCTGGTCGCTGCGGACATCCGGTCCGCTGGCTTCTGAGGGCGGGAGCCTCCGGCGGGGATTTTTTGGAACAGAGAAGTGCAGGACGCTCGAGAGCAGACAGACCTGCGGCCGGAGTGTCATCGAGATCCCGTACCTCTGCGGTCTGGGCTTCAGGGTGTGACCACGATATTGCCGACATGGCGTTTGTCGATAAAGGCTTGTTGGGCGGTGCGCAGCTCTGACAAGGGATAGCTCGCGGCCAAGAGCGGACGCACTTCGCCGCGTTCGATATACCCGACCAGATCCTTGAATATATGCGGCGGGATGACGGTCGACCCGGTAAAGGTCAGATCACGCAAGTAGAGCGTTCTGAGATCGAGGTTGACAATCGGCCCCGCAATCGCGCCGGAACAGGTATAGCGCCCGCCGCGGGCCAGCACGTCAACGATGGTCTCGAAATACGGCCCGCCAACGATGTCTGCCACAACCGTGACGCTCTTATGCCCAAGCGCGGCTTGAAGGGACGACCCGAGGTTTTCCGGCGCACGCGGCAGCAAGGCATCTGCCCCGAGGTCTGCCATCGCCGCGTGTTTGCTCTCGGACGCGAGCCCGACGACCGTGGCTCCGCGCCGTTTGGCCAACTGGATCAAGGCCGAGCCCACACCACCCGATGCACCTGTGACCAACACCGTGTCATCCGGCCCGACATTGGCCCGGCTCAGCATCCCCTCTGCAGTGCTGTAAGAGCACGAGAAGGTCGCCAGTTCCGCGTCGGTCAGGTCACAATCGACGACCCCCACGTTCCGGCGATCGGCGGTTGCGAATTGTGCAAAGCCGCCATCCCGTTCGCTGCCGAAATACCCGGTCTTGTCGCGGTTCATGGGTGCATCCCAATCGCGCAGCCAGCAGTCCAGCATCACGCGCTTGCCGAGCAGGTCCGCATCCGCGTTTTTACCAACGGCAACGACGGTTCCGACTGCATCGGCCCCTTGAATGCGCGGAAAGCTGATCGGTGCCCCGCCCCAGCTGGGGTCATCGCTGCCCGCCGCCTGGTGACCGTCACTGCTGGTCGCGTCTGTGACCGCTTTGGAGTACCAGCCCGATCTAGTGTTGATGTCGGTGTTGTTCAGCCCGCATGCGCCGACCTGAATCAGCACGTCATCCACGCCGACTTTTGGCACCGGCCAATCCGCGTGAAAGCGCATGGCGTCCATATCGCCATGTTCGTGCAGGACGAACGCGTTCATGGTTGCTGGCAGAGGTGGCTGTCGGGTCATGGTCGGCTTCTCCGGAATTGCAGTGGCGGTCAGAGCGGAGTTTCGCGATGCGTTCCCCGCTTGTCCAAGACTTTCGCCGCGCAGAGGCAAGATGGGCGTGTTTTGACGGATTGTCTTGTTGCAGGGACCGCGTGATGCCTGTTGGCCGCCTTACGCGTTTCTGGACCTCACCTACTACATTCTCTTAATCTCATAAAATACTGATACTAATTGTTTAATTTCAAAATTTGAATGCTGAAGCATCATTCCTTGGCTTGCACATCTCCCCTGCTGCTGAAGCAAGCCTCTTTCTTGCGGCCCGCTTGTGGTGCAAAAGGGGCATCGCGTGGATCGCCTGGTCCGGCGATCCGTGCGCCCAGCATGAAAAGGACACCCCATGAGCCTCTTTGATGAAGATTTGTTTGAAAAGGGTCTGACCCAGCGTAAATCCACCCTTGGCGCGGACTATGTCCAAAAGAACCTGGATGCATCCGATGCATTCAACCGGCCCTTTCAGGAAGCGATGACGGCGTGGTGCTGGGGCTTTGGCTGGGGCGATGACGCCATCGACGCCAAGACCCGCAGCCTGATGAACCTGGCAATGATAGGTGCGCTTGGGAAAATGCAGGAATGGGAATTGCACTGCAACGGGGCCATCAATAATGGTTGCAGCGTCGAGGAAATCCGCGCAGCCGTGCATATGGTCGCGATCTACTGTGGGGTCCCGCAAGGGCTTGAGTGCTTTCGCGGCGCGCGCAAGGTTTTGAACGAACGCGGGATGCTTTGATTCTGCCTTTCCTGCACTCCGAAACACGAAACCCGTCCTGAAAAATCAAACGGTGCGTTGGCGCGCTCAGCCCCAACGCCGCTGGCTTGAAGGGCAAAGTCTTATTGCAAGCAATCGCTTACACGCCAGACCGACGGGCTGCGCACCGGGCCGGACACTTCGAAAGATCAGCCCCTTCCTACCAAGCGCAGCGTTTCATTCTGTTGCGCTTTGGCTATGATCGCAGCCAAGGGAGGAGGACCCTTGCCCGTCAAAAGCGACCTGCAAAGGTGGCCCCGAACGTGATGCTCCTCTGAACACGACCGGAATGATCATCGGAGGAACGTTACATGTCCGACAGCAAAACCTATCCCCCCTCACCCGAGATGGCCGCAAACGCCCATGTGAATGCCCAGACATATGACGCCATGTATGCGGCGGCGGCCACCGACCCTGATGCATTCTGGGGCGAGCATGGCAAGCGGCTTGACTGGATCAAGCCCTATACCAAGGTCAAGGACAGCAATTTCGCTTTGGGCAGCGTGTCGATCAACTGGTTCAGCGATGGCACATTGAACGTGTCCGCCAACTGTATCGACCGTCATCTGGCCACCCGCGGCGATCAGACAGCCATCATCTTTGAACCCGATGATATTGATGAAGCGGCCCGCCATATCACCTACACCGAGTTGCACGCGGAGACGTGCAGGATGGCGAATGTCCTCAAGAAACTGGGCGTCGGCAAGGGCGACCGGGTTGTCATCTATATGCCGATGATCCCCGAGGCGGCCTATGCGATGCTCGCCTGTGCGCGGATCGGGGCAATCCATTCCATCGTGTTTGCAGGGTTTTCCCCCGATGCCCTGAGTGCGCGGGTGAACGGATGCGATGCCAAGGTGGTGATCACGGCCGATGGCGCCCCGCGTGGCGGCCGCGTGACAAACCTCAAGGACAACGTCAACCAGGCGTTGCTGCACGACACGGATGACGTCAAATGCCTGATTGTGCGGCGCACGGGTCAACAGATTGCCTTTCGGAAAGGGCTTGATTTCTGGCTGCATGAAGAGGCCGAAACGGTGTCAGCCGATTGCCCCGCCGAGGAAATGGCAGCCGAGGATCCGCTGTTCATCCTCTACACCTCCGGCTCGACCGGCCAGCCCAAGGGCGTTGTGCATACCACCGGCGGCTATCTGACCTTTGCCGCGATGACCCATGAGATCGTGTTTGACTACAAGGATGGCGATATATTCTGGTGTACCGCAGACGTCGGTTGGGTCACCGGGCACAGCTATATCGTCTATGGGCCATTGGCCAACGGTGCCACGACGATCATGTTCGAAGGGGTCCCGACCTATCCGGATGCCAGCCGCTTTTGGCAGGTGTGCCAATCGCACAAGGTCACGCAGTTCTACACCGCCCCAACGGCCATCCGCGCGCTGATGGGACAGGGCGAAGACTTCGTCAAGAAATGTGACCTCTCGAGCCTGCGTATTCTGGGCACCGTGGGTGAGCCGATCAATCCCGAAGCGTGGAACTGGTACAACACCGTTGTCGGGGGCGGCCGCTGCCCCATTGTCGACACGTGGTGGCAAACCGAAACGGGCGGCCACCTGATGACACCCCTGCCCGGTGCGCATGCCATGAAACCCGGTTCGGCCATGAAGCCCTTTTTCGGGGTGCAGCCCGTTGTGCTGGAGCCTGCCAGCGGAGAGGTGATCGAAGGCAACGGCGTCGAAGGCGTGCTGTGTATCGCTGACAGCTGGCCGGGGCAGATGCGCTCGATCTGGGGGGATCACGAGCGCTTTGAAAAGACGTATTTCAGCGATTACAAGGGATACTACTTTACCGGGGACGGATGTCGCCGCGATGAAGATGGCGATTACTGGATCACGGGGCGGGTCGATGATGTCATCAACGTCTCCGGCCACCGGATGGGGACCGCCGAAGTGGAAAGCGCGCTTGTCGCGCATCCCAAGGTCGCAGAAGCGGCCGTGGTCGGGTATCCTCACGCCATCAAGGGACAAGGCATCTATTGCTACGTCACGCTGATGAACGGAGAAGAGCCGTCAGAAGAGCTGCGCAAGGAATTGCGGACCTGGGTCCGTCAGGAAATTGGGCCGATTGCGTCGCCTGATCTGGTGCAATGGGCGCCGGGCTTGCCGAAAACACGCTCCGGCAAGATCATGCGCCGGATCTTGCGCAAGATCGCGGAGGACGATTTCGGCGCGCTCGGGGACACATCGACGCTTGCGGATCCGTCCGTCGTCGATGATCTGATCGAAAACCGCATGAACCGGACCTGAGGGGCATGGCCGGCCCGGTTCTGATCCTGCTTGGCCCGCCGGGGGCCGGCAAGGGCACGCAGGCCCGTTTGCTGCAAGACCGGTTCGGCTATGTGCAACTGTCGACCGGTGATCTGCTGCGTGCGGCAGTGGCGGGCGGAACGGATACGGGCCGGGACATCGGTGCGGTGATGCAAGCGGGCGGTCTGGTCAGCGATCAGATCGTCATCGACATCCTGCGCGACAGGCTCGCGGCCCCGGATTGCGCCCGGGGGGTGATCCTTGACGGCTTTCCCCGCACGACCGTACAGGCGCGGGCGCTTGATACGCTGTTGCGGGACCGTGATCAGAAAGTCGATGCCGTGATTAGCCTGCAGGTTGATGACGCCGCCATGGTCCGCCGGATTGCCGGGCGATACACCTGCACCGGGTGCGGCGAAGGCTACCATGATCGCTTCAAGCGCCCCGAAGCTTCGGG
>CAYGQZ010000088.1:12004-15050 GCA_964352055.1 uncultured Rhodobacterales bacterium | reverse complement strand
ACAGCGCACCACACGCGAAGCGCTGCTGGATCAGCATCGTGCGATCAATGACGCGTTGCAAGCCCGTGACCCCAACGCCGCTCGGTCCGCAGTGCACGCTCATCTGGACTATGTCGAACGGTGCCTGCGGGATCAGATCCATGCGGACCGAAACGAAGACATCGCCCGGCAAAGACTGGATCACGAAACCGCCACCTGACGGCAGAATTTCTTTCGGCCCCAAATATCCCGGGGAGTCCGAAGGACGGGGCAGAGCCCCTGATAATGGTATGCCGCGTATGCGGCGCCTTTGAATCAAAAAACCCCGACACGAGGCGGCCGGGGTCTTTCGAAATCAAACATCGCAGGCTTCAATGTAGCTTGGCGTCGACCTGTTCAATTGCATTGTCGATCAGCGCGTTTCCGTCCGCAGCCGTTATCTGCTTGGCAATAACGTCGCGGGCGGACATGATGGCGACGGACACCGCCATATCGCGCACTTCCTTCACGGCACCTGCCTGCGCCGACGCAATCTGATCCTCGGCTGCAGCGACGCGGCGATCGATGGATTTCACAAGGTCAGCACGCGCCTGCTCGGCGGCAGCTTCTGCATCTGCCTTGGCATGTTGGACGATGCGGTCTGCCTGCGCCTGAACTTCCCTATGCTTGCGCTCATATGACGCCAAAAGGGTCTGCGCCTCTTCCCGCAGGGCGCGGGCTTCGTCCAGTTCCGACTGAATACCGCTTGACCGGTCGTCCAGCATCTTCGACAGCATGCCTGGTACTTTGAAATAGGCCAGAACACCGAGAAAGATGATGAACGACAGCAACACAACGAAGTCGGTGTTTGCGAAACTAAAGAACGGGCCCTTTGCAGCCAGCGCAGGGCCAGAAGACAGCGCCATGACGCTTACAACGGTAAGGGTTTGCTTGATCATCTGACTTACCCTTTCATCCGAGCAGCGACAGCGGTTTCAATGCTGCCGGCATCGGCCTTGCTGCCCATCACAGACACGATTTCCATGGCCGCATCCCTGGCAACTTCGGTCACGGCATCCATCGCGCCTGCGCGGATTTCGGCGATCGCCTTTTCGCTCTCTGCGGTCTTGGCCGCAATCTCGGCATCAGCCTTTGCGATGGCCACATCGAGGTCAGCCTGAATTGCTGCCTTAGCCTCTCCGGCAATGCGCTGCGCTTCAGCGCGCGCATCCGCCAGCGCCTTGTCATAGGCCGCCTCAGCGTCCTGTGCCTTGACCTTCAAGTCTTCGGCGGCTGCAATATCATTTGTAATGGTCCCCTGCCGCTCGGCAAGGATGGCTGCAATCCGTGGCAACGCAACGCGCGAAAGCACGAAATAAATCACGCCCAGCGTGATGACCAGCCAGAAAACCTGGTTGTCGAATGTGCCGATGTCGAGTTGCGGCATGCCCGGAGGGGCTCCAACTGCAACTTCGCCTGCGGCATTTGTGGTATCTGCCATGTCGGTCGTTCCCCTGAACTGGCCCCAGTGGCGGGGCGCAAATGCGAGCCGTTACATCGGGCAGCCTATACGAAATACGCTGCCCGACCGTAAGGAATGCGGTCAGAGTATCTTAGACAGCGAACATCAACAGCAGAGCGACGAGGAACGAGAAGATCCCCAGAGCTTCTGCAAAGGCGATGCCGATGAAGAGTGTTGCAGTTTGACCTGCGGCAGCGGATGGGTTGCGCAGCGCGCCCGCCAGGAAGTTGCCAGCCACGTGGCCCACACCAATGGCAGCGGCACCCGAACCGATGGCTGCCAGGCCTGCGCCGATGAATTGACCCAATTGTGCGATATCGCCTTCCATGTGTTTTCTCCTTACGATGGAATGAAGTGATTTCTGTAAGGCGGATGCATCATCCGCCCTGATGTTAGTGATGCGGGTGCAATGCGTCCTTGAGATATACGCATGTCAGAATGGTAAAGACGTAGGCCTGAATGAACGACACCAACACTTCGAGGGCATAGACCGCCACAACGCCAAGGATCGAAATCGGCACAATGATCAGAGCCATGCCGCCTGACACCTGTGCAAAGCCGGCAAACACCTTGAGAACCGCGTGGCCCGCCATCATGTTACCGGCCAGTCGAATGGAGTGGCTTACGGGGCGCACGAAATACGAGATCAGCTCGATCAACGCCAGAATGGGTCGCAGCGGAAGCGGCGCGCTCGACACCCAGAAGAGGCTCAGGAAAGACGCACCGTTCTTCACGAACCCCAGGATTGTGACGGCAAAGAACACGCCAAAACCCATGACTGCCGTGACCGCGATATGCGAGGTCGTGGTGAAGGCCATTGGAATAAGGCCAAGGAAGTTGGCGCAGAGAATAAAGATGAACAGCGTCATAATGTATGGGAAGTACTTGATCCCGTCCTTACCCGTGACGTCCTCGACCATCTTGTAGACAAAGCCATAGGCCAGTTCGGCAACAGATTGGCCCCGCGACGGCACAATCGCCCGTTTGGACGTGGTCAGGACAAGCAGTCCGATCACAGCCAGAACAGCCAGCGCCAGCCAGAGGGTCACATTGGTGATCGTATATGCATGGACCGGATCACCGATTTCGCCAAACAACGGTTTGACGATGAACTGATCCATCGGGTGGAATTCAAGGCCGCCGCCGCCATGCGCTTCATCTGCCATCTGGCTCTCTCCGTCTCACCTCACCCTTGCGGGTGGTTACTATCTTTGGCCGTTTCGGCCTCTTGTCGGGCCTGAACTTCCTGCGCGCTGCGCATCATCGTTTTGACGCCGGCCGCGAAGCCCAGAAAAATAAACACAATCATGAGCCACGGAGAGGTGCCAAAAAGCGCGTCCAGCCCGTATCCCATCCCAAACCCGATCCCGAGACCGGCGACCAGCTCAATCACCATGCGCCAGGCCAATTGTGCCTGAGAGTGATGATCCGGCGTGCGGGGCTTTGGGGCATGGACCTCTTTGACAGCCTTGATCCGGTGCCCGAGAGCGTCCAGTCGTTGCTTGTCATCGGGGTCGGTCATGCGCCTTGTCCCTGCCACTTGGCTTGCAGTGTGGATATGCCGCC
>CAYGQZ010000088.1:8942-11904 GCA_964352055.1 uncultured Rhodobacterales bacterium | reverse complement strand
CGGGAAGGAGATCAGGGGCCGCGTAGGGGTACAGCCTGGCGTCACTCATCAGGTCGGACGGCAAATCCAGCACACCCCTATGGGCAAAACGGATCGCAAGGTCGGCCTCGAACCTGTCCAGATCCGCCAGCTGATCGGATCCGACCAAGCGCAACTCGATCTCCGGCAGGTCCTGCTGGAACTTGCGGATCAACGGGGCAATCACCTTGGTGGCAAAAAGCGGTTCGCTGTTGACCACCACCCGGCCCGCGGGCGTATCTGCAAGGCCTTCGGTGGCTTCGGCAATCACGTCAAGCGCGGGCGTGATCCGGGTGAGGTAGTGCTGCCCCTCCGGCGACAGAACCACTCCCCGCGCGGCCTCGCGGAACAGCTGAACGCCCAGTCGCGCCTCAAGCCCGCGCACATGGCGGCTGATCGCGGAATGGCTCACCCCCAACTCGTCGGCAGCCCGGCTGAAACTTTGGTGCCGACCTGCCGCCTCGAAGGCGCGCAACGCGTTGAGCGGCGGAAGGGTGCGGGACATCGCGGCCTCATCTGTGCATTTTCTGCACAAGTCATGTCAAACATCTCTGTTTGTGGCAATGGCCCGGAACCGCCATATTCTCAGCATAACCCAAACAAACAGGGGCGAATCCATGCAACTGACCCACTCCAACGCGCTTTTGCGTGCCCTCTTGAGCTGTGCCAAAATATTCCGGAAAAGCACAGAGCGCGACACCGTCGAAGGCACCGCACCGGCCCCCCTGACCCCCCATATCGCGCGCGATATCGGCCTGTCGCCCAGCACGCAGGAACAGATGCGTCACCGGTGGCCGTCACAAAGCACACAACATCCCTGGCTCTGAGCGCTTTTCACTGCGCCAAGCAGCCTGTATGACAGGGCCATGTCAGATCCGCTCGATACTGTTTTTTCTGCACTGGCGGACCCGACTCGCCGGGCCATTCTGACGATGTTGCTTGAGGATGACATGGCTGTCACGGACGTGGCAGAGCCTTTCGAGATGTCGCTGGCCGCCATCTCGAAGCACCTGACCATCCTCACCCGCGCAGGCCTGATCCAGCAGGAAAAGCGGGGTCGCGTGAAATGGTGCAAGCTGCAACCCGACGCGATGCGCGGCGCATCGGTCTGGATGCAGGGCTTTGGCCAGTTCGAGCCTGTGCATC
Source organism: uncultured Rhodobacterales bacterium (assembly GCA_964352055.1). Taxonomy (GTDB): domain Bacteria; phylum Pseudomonadota; class Alphaproteobacteria; order Rhodobacterales; family Rhodobacteraceae; genus Tateyamaria. The sequence goes on along the minus strand of CAYGQZ010000088.1, from coordinate 10,740 downwards.
TGGACGCGTTCGAGCGGTTCCTTGCGTCCGAGCTTGAAGATGGCCGGGCATAGGACGGTTCAGGTGCGCATCTGCATTGCGCAACGTGTCAGTGCGCCATGACCGACGACCTCATACCATTTGACGCTCTGCCTGATCCGCGCATCCGTATCGTGCGCAGGGCGGTGATTGTGCCGCATACCGGGCAAAGCGACCGGGCTCACGGTGTTTTTGATGCCAGCGGTACGTTTGCACCCCTGTCGCGTGCGCGCCTGTCCCGCAACCGCATGAGCGGCGTGCCGACGTTCACGAACCCTTCAGAGCGGCTGATCGGGACATATATCTATGCCGGATTTGGACATCGCCACTTCGGACATTTTCTGATCGAGGCTTTGGTCCGCCTCTGGGCGCTGGATCATGTGACCGAGCAGATCGACGGAATTGTCCTGCCCGCCCGGCACAACATGCCCGTCGAGGCATCGCTGGCCCGGAGCTTGTCCTCGACACTGGCGCGGTTCGGGGATGGCCTGCCGGTCCACGTGATCCGCGCGCCGACACGGGTGGATCGCCTGATCCTGCCCAGTGCCGGTTTCGGGCACGACACATGGGTGACTGGGACGCCCGCCTACCGGGCCTATATCGCCAAGCGTGTCGCCGCGGTGCCCAACGATGGTCCGGACAAGCTGTATCTCACACGGACGCGGCTCAAGACCACCGATCAGATTGTCGACCGCGAAGCAGAAATCGAAGAAATGATGCGCGAGGCCGGGTATTTCATCTTTTCCCCCGAACGATATCCGATCGACACCCAGATCGGCATGATCAAGGACGCGAGACAGATTGTCGGCGCGGATGGATCATCCTTTCACCTTGTGCCGTTCGCCATGCGCCGGGATGCCGCCGCAGCCATCTTTTTGCGGCGCAATCGCCTCGAAATGCTGCCCTTGCTCAGCCACCAGATGAAGGCCTTTTGCGGGGTCACGCCCACCCGGATCGATGCGCGTCAACGCCCCTTGTCCGAGGCGTCGCCTGTGCCGCTTGACCTTGACCACTTGCGTCACGCCTTGCTGGAGGCCGGATTTCTCTGAGCCTGGTCTTCGTCCCGCAAGAGCAAGGTCAGGGCTGCGATTGTCAGGGCCACACCTACAAGGACAAGCGCGGACGGCACGCCGTTGCCCAGCGCAATCTCCCAGCCGATCACCCAACTGGGGGTCAGATAGGTGTAGGCCATCACCTTGGCAGAGGGCAGGCGCATCGTTGCAAATTGCAGCAGAACGAAGGTCGCGGCGCTGGCAAAGACCGCCACATAGATGAGAGCGACCCAAACCAGACCGGGCAATGATGTCCAGGGCGTTGCCACCAGATCGGACCAGCCATAGACCGTCAGCAAAATCGCGCCCGCCACCAGCACCCCAAAGGTAAAGACGATCACCGGCTCGCCCCGGTTCAGCTTGCGCACCATCGGCGTATAGATCGCATGGCTCACGCAGCCGATGAAATAGATGACCTCGCCTCGCCCCACGTCAAGCGCCATCAGTGCTGCTAAATCCGCACGAAAGATCACCCACAGCGCGCCAATGGCACCGATCATCAGCGCCAAAGCCATCCGGCCCGTCACGATCTGACGCAGCAGGATCCAGCCAAAGAGCCCGGCCAGCACAGGCGTGAGGGTAAAGACCGCTGCCGCACTGACAGGCGGCGCAGTCTTGAGACCCTCGAACATGAGCACAAAATAGATCGCGAAGAACCCGCCCAGCACCAGATACCGCCAGGGCGCACGGGCGGCAGTTCGCACAGGCAGCCCCGTTGCCAGAATGGC
>CAYGQZ010000088.1:6313-8842 GCA_964352055.1 uncultured Rhodobacterales bacterium | reverse complement strand
ACCGCCAGGGCGCACGGGCGGCAGTTCGCACAGGCAGCCCCGTTGCCAGAATGGCTGCACCGATAATCGCCGCGGCAACCCAGAACCGCGCTGCGTTCAAGGCGGTCGGTGCAATTTCATTGGCCACCATGGAGCCAAGCGAGAAAGACCCCGCCACAAGGGCGGAAAACGCCAGCATTGCTGCATGTCCCTGAAGCGCGGGGCTCACAATACCTGCCAGTCTTTGGAACGGTCCTTGAGGAATGTCAGAAAGGCCTGCACCTTGTTGGTGCGGTGCAGATCCACATGGGTGACCAGCCACAAGGGCGACGACCAGTCATCGCGGGGCGTCATGATCTCGACCAGATCGGGATTATCGCGGGCCTCCATGATCGGCATGAAACCGATACCCGCCCCGGCCAGCACTGCCTGTTCCATCGCCCGTACATCGGTCGAGCGGAAGGTGATGCAATCCGCATCCACCACGTCGCGCAACCAGCGGTGAAACGGCGCGCGGCTCTCTGCGTTGTCATGGCTGACAAAGCGATGCCCGGTGCAGCCCTCGACAGTCTCCGGCATGCCATGGCGCGCGATATAGTCCTGCGTCGCAAAAAGCCCCATGGACTGTTTGACAAAAGGCTGCACCACATTGTCCGGCTGATCGGGTGCTGTGCCTGCACGAATGGCCACATGCGCCTCGCCGTATTCCAGCCGGAACAGTCTGTCCCCGGTCAGGTAGCGGACGATGACGTCAGGGTGTTGTTGCTGAAAATCCGACAATACCGGCGCCATCCGGGGCGCAAGTCCGATCAGAGACGTCACAACCAACTCACCCGAGACAGAAGTGCCGCGTCCCTTGATCCGTCCGGACAACTGGCTGAACTGATCGTCGGTGGCCTGCGCCACGCGAAACAGATCATCGCCCGCTTCGGTCGGGGTATAGCCGCGGGCGTGGCGTTGAAACAGCTTGACGCCCAATCGCCCCTCCAGGGCATCGATATGGCGGATCACCGTTGCATGGTGCACGCCCAGAACATCGGCCGCCCCGCTGACCGTGCCCATACGTGCAACCTGATAGGCCGTCTTGATTTCATCCCAGTTTTCCACGCCGCACCTTTCTGTGCAAATCCAAACATGCACTGTTGAGTTTCAGCAATTGAGTTCGAATTTGCAAGGATCAAGTATAAGGCATCAACAGACACAACCCCACAAGGATTTCAGCATGACCATTCTTCACATCGACAGTTCTGCCCGCCTGCAAGGCTCCGTCACCCGTGATCTCTCTGCCGCCATTGTCGCGCGGCTTGGCGGCGACGTGATCCGGCGCGATCTGTCAGACGCCCTGCCCCAGATCACCGAAAACTGGGTCAACGCCAACTTCACACCAGCAGACCAGCGCGACGCGGTCCAGATCGATACGCTGGCTCTGTCCGACAGGCTGGTTTCTGAACTCAAAGCCGCCGACACCATCGTCATCGGCACACCCGTCTACAACTTCGGCATTCCCGCAGCGCTGAAAGCGTGGATCGACCTCATTGCCCGCGCGGGCGTGACGTTCAAATACACCGAAACCGGCCCACAAGGGCTGCTGGACGGCAAGCGCGCCATCATCGCAGTCGCCACCGGCGGCACACAGGTGGGCAGCGAGATCGACTTTGCCACCGGCTACCTGCGCCACGTGCTGGGTTTTGTGGGCATTCACGACGTTCAGATCATCGCAGCGGACCGGGTCATGGCCCAAGGGGCCGAGGCCATCGCCGCAGCCAAAGCGGAAATCGGGAAACTCGCGGCGTAAAGGCACCGGGTCCGGACTCCGACACAACGATCCATGGCTGAAGAGAAGGCTCCCATGCTCTTGTGGGGGCCTTTTGCCATCCTCGTCGGCCGTTGACGCCACTGGACGCGAAAGGAACCGGGTGGCTAAGATCACCCCATGACCGTCCTGCGCAACCTGCCCAGCCAGTTGATCCTGGCCCATGCACCATGGGTGCTGGGCGGTGGGCTGATCGTGTGCATCGTGGCCTGTGCTGCGGCGGGGCTGGCGCTGCTCTTGAGCGGGGAAACCACCGGGCTCTTTACCCTTTTCCTCGGGACCTGCGTGCCGCTGGCCATCTTTGCCATGGCGATCAAGCGCGATCAGGTGATCTTTGACGCAGCGACCGACACCGTGACGCTGCAAAGGCGGACCCTCTTTCGCTATGCAAAGCGTACGGTCCCGCTTGCAGATGTCCGCCGGGTCGAGATCGAAGCGTTCAGCGACACGCAGCGCCCGACACTGACCTTCCACACACAGGCCGAACCCTATCCGCTGGTCGAGGCCTATACCTCCGGCAATGGGCCCCGCGAGGCCGCTGATATCATCAACACATGGCTGCGCGCGACCCGGCGTCGGGAACGCATGGGGGCGTAACTGCAAATTATCGGAAGTCCGGGTGGCGGCGATAGACCGGACGCCGACGTGTGACCCAAAGTTGCAGATAAGCAAAAGCCGTTCTGCCCCTTCAGGCTGGTTCGAGGGGTCATGATCCGGTTCGAGCCCATGACAACACA
>CAYGQZ010000088.1:4970-6213 GCA_964352055.1 uncultured Rhodobacterales bacterium | reverse complement strand
GCCCCTTCAGGCTGGTTCGAGGGGTCATGATCCGGTTCGAGCCCATGACAACACAGTTGGCATCCACGGTGCCTCATGCGTCAATATTTCAAACGGGTTCAAAGGCGTAAAACTTACCTCTGGCGTGATATGGCTCGGAACGTCCAACCTGTCCTTCGTTTGCGCCGTACACGAAATCAAATGAACAGTGTCTACTGTGGGTGGCTTGACGGACATACGGGACCGGACAGAATGGCTCGCCTCGCGCAATCCCATGAGGTCGTTGCTTTGAGCGCGACGGGTTCCGCAAAAAACATGGTCTTGTTTTCCAAGAACCCAAGCTGACACTGCTTGTTGGCAAGGCGGACAAATACCATTTTCAGATTGGTGAACTGGTCAACAGCCAAGTCTCATCGCCACGTTTCAATATGATTGATGGAGCACGCCAACCGTGCGCGTGCTCCATCCCGTTTTGCGGCGTTTGATCGGCGCACGTCCGAACCGGAGTTACTTCGGTTTCTTTCGGCCGGTCTCCAATGCGGGCTTGCCTGCGAGCGAATTGGCCGTGGCGGAGACCTTCGGTTTCTCCTGCTTCGGCTTCTTGGCTTCCTTGTTGCCGCGTTTACCGTGTTTGTCGTTTTTCATAGTCGTCCCTTTCCAGGATGTTTGGGGTGATGTCGCAGCGGGCGAGGGGTAAAGGTGCGGGAGTGGCAGCCCGGAGGGTCATGAAGGCTACACGGAACCACGGACGAATTCCCGCGTCTGTGACGTCCTGTCTGCGGCCCAAGAGAGCCTGTAGCGGATCACATCGATAATACTGACCAGGGCAACCGGCACCCCGGCATCTGTGATCGGAACGTGGTGCACGTTATGCTGAGTCATCAGCCGTTCAAGGCGCTGGACGGAGTCGCGTATCTCGCAGGTGATGACGTCCTTGGTCATCACGTCCAGCACGAGAATCTGATCTGACACATGCTTGTGGTCGTCAAGGTATTTGACAATATCACTGCTGGACAAAATGCCGTCGATCATCTGGTTGTCATTTGTGACCAGAAGAGCCGAGGTATCGTCAGCGGCCAGCATTGTGATCGCCTGCGCGATCTGTGCGGTTGACGCAATTTTGCGCAGGCTGACATTTGAGACCTTCAGAAGCGACTTGATTGTCACGGCGTAGTCCTGACGAGGCACCATCGGCCTCGGGTTGAAGGCGGGTGGGGCGGGATCGCTCCACCCGGATGATTTCAGCGTGCGTTGTGGCCTGACC